>JAUNHS010000068.1:1319-4558 GCA_030523805.1 Acinetobacter sp. | reverse complement strand
CAAAATAGAAAATGAAAACATCATCTTGCAGGTGAAACTGCATTTTTTATACAATAGGTGCGTGCATTAGAGATAAAAATTGTTGAAAATTTAGGACGATGTGATGACACAACACGATTTAACAGACAATCCAGCATGGAAAATCATCAATAAAATAAGCTATTTAGCCACAGCATTGGAAGATGAATTGAAAAATGCACAGCAGGGTAAGTATCAAAAAATGAGCGATGTGCTATTGCACAATTATGTACAGCAATGCCATGAACTTGCACAACTTTTTACAGCGATGAATTGCCCAGCAAGGGAAATCATTCCGCAACGTATTGAATTGGCATTGCGTTCTATCCAGCAACACGCACAGCCTACGCAGATGTTTCAGTATCTTTTAGCGTTATTGGCGAGTGTGCAGCACAATGTACAAGCGATGGAGCAGGGACGAGCATTAAATATTGCCGTTTTGGTCAATGCGTTAAATCAGCTAGAAATTGCCTTGCATTTGGATTTAAGCCAAGAATATCAATTTTATTTACAGGCATTACCCACGCTTGATGAATGTAATCAATATTTAAAAAATCATCAAAATCAAACTGTTATAGACTATATAGATATTGATTGGCAACGGCTTCATGCAGATATTCAGCATTGGCTAGGGCAATATTTTCAGCAATGGCAATATGATGAATGCTTGCCTTATGTGCCAGCATTATCGCCATCGCAACAAGAGCAATGGCAAAATATCGCCCAACAGGCATGGCAAGGGAGTAAACATGAGTTGGAGCAATGTTATTGGCAGAGTATGATGTTATGGGCGAAATGTGGCAGAGTGCAGCACAATGATGCGTGGACAGCACATCGTGTGCGTGTATTGATTGCGATGGAAAACCATGTATTGAGCAAAATTCATGGCGAGCCGTCATCTATTTCTGAACGTGAAATTGTAGAAATTTTATGTATCGTTTGGCAATTACAAGATGATATATTGCACAATGCACAACTGTTTGAACAGAAAATGTACCCGAAAATGGTGGAATATTTGCAAGGCTATCGTTCATTCAGCATATGGCAATCGCAGGCAGATTTTGCGATACGAGTGCAGCAGTTGCAAGCGACTTTAACACACAGCCAGCAACAGTTGGAGCAGGCATGGCAACATCATCAACATGATGAGCAGGCTTGGCAAAATTATATGATGTGTTGGCGTTATCTCTACCCAATGTGGCAGGTTGATGTACAGCAACAATTACATCATATAAGGCACGTCGCATTTGAGCAAAAAATAGCTGCCATGGCTCAATTTGAAATGACGTATTTGCACATTCCACAAGCACGTTTGCAGTGGCAACAGGTCAGAAATTCATCAGTATACATGAATTAATCCGCATTTGCTAATTGTTGTTGCAATAAAGTCGCAATTTCGCTAGGTAATTTCATTGGACGCATGGCTTTGTTTAAGCACGCCAATTCTACTTCGCCAGATACGAGTAGCACGCCATCACGGTAAATATTTTGCTCTAACGTAAATGATGCTGATTTACAGCTGAGCACTTTGGCTGAAACGTGGATTAAATCGTCCATTAGAATCGGGCGTAGGTATTTGATGGATAATTTATGTACGACAAAATTGTAGTCTTTTTGATGCCAATAGTGGGCAATGCCTGAAGCTCGTAACCATTCGGTTCTGGCACGTTCCATAAAGCGAATGTGATTGGCATGATAGACGATACCACCTGCGTCCGTGTCTTCTATATAAATGCGAATGGGAAATTCAAAATGGTTCATTGGTATCGCCTGTAAAGTCCTAGATGGTGTTATTGTAAAGGGCTTGTCTATTGCTGTAAATTGCTTTATGTTTAATATTTAAACAAAAATACACGCTTCAATGGAAGCGTGTATTTTGATGTGCATAAGCAAAAATTATTGGCAATATACTTTTGCTGTGCGTGGTGTGTAAATACCAAATGTGATTGCACTTAAAAGGACATCTTTTGGTGTAACGGTGCTTTGTACTTTCGCAATGTTGTGAGCACCTTTACAAATATCATTCGCATTGATATTTTTTTCTTGACCAATGCCACCAATGAAGAAGTGTTCAGATTTTTGGTAAGTTGGTGTTGCAGCGTTGTTTGATTTCAAAATAGCAGTTTGAGTTGCACAACCCGTTGCTAAAATGGTCGCACTTACAAGTAGAGAAAGTGTAATTTTTTTCATCTTTAAGATCCTTGTATTTTGTCTATAAAATTATTTGCAATAAACACGAACTTGACGTGGCGTGTAAATACCTTGAGATAAGTTACCTAAAACACCATTTAAGAACGTAGTTTGCGTTTGTACTTTAGCGACTTTGTCAGCACCATTACATACTTGAGCAGCATTCACTTCTTGCTCTTGACCTAAGCCAGAAATAAAGAAAGTTTGCATTTTGTCGTACGATGGTGTTGCTTGTGCTTGATTTGATAGTACAAAGTTGTGAGTTGCACAACCTGTGCTTAATACAGCTACACTAGCGATAAGAGCTAATTTTTTCACGGTCATCTCCATTGGATAAAAGTTATCCATTATTAAAGCACAAGTTTGTTGCAATTACAATATGTAAATATAATAAATACATTTAAACACAAATGATATGATTTGTATTTTAAATATAGGTGTTTATTTTTATTTGTAAATTGAGTAAGGTGTGTTTGTTATACGTTCATATGCTCAGGCACAGGCAAATTCAGCTGGGCGTACGCCAAAGGTGTGGCAATACGCCCACGAGCTGTACGTACGACATAACCTTGTTGAATTAAAAAAGGTTCAATCACATCTTCCAATGTGCCACTATCTTCTGCCATGGCTGCGGCCAGTGCTTCAACACCTGCAGGCCCACCGTGAAAGCGTTCAATCAGCATAGATAAATAACGTCTATCTAAAGTATCCAATCCTGATTTATCTACATTGAGCATATTTAATGCTTTTTGTGCAATTTCTGCCGTTACTTCACCTGTGCCTTTTACTTCGGCATAATCACGCACACGGCGTAATAGGCGATTGGCAATGCGTGGCGTACCACGAGAGCGTCTAGCGACTTCTTCAGCACCTGTGAAGGTCATCGGAATGCCCATCAACTGTGCAGAACGTTGTACAATGTGGGTTAAATCTTGTACAGAGTAAAATTCTAAACGTTGCACAATCCCAAAGCGATCACGCAAAGGTGATGTTAAAAGCCCTGCACGAGTGGTAGCGGCAACGAGTGTAAA
>JAUNHS010000068.1:0-1219 GCA_030523805.1 Acinetobacter sp. | reverse complement strand
CCCAATCCTGGTGGGCCAAAAATCAAAGTATGATCTAAGGCTTCGCCACGCCCACGAGCTGCACCAATGAAAATTTCCATTTGCTCACGCACCACAGGCTGACCAATATAGTCTTCTAGCGATGTAGGACGAATGGCACGGTCAATTTGATCTTCAGGTTTTTCTATACCACTAATGATACGGTCTTGCATGGAATATTCTCAAAGGCGAATAGGGGATTGATTTTATTTCATCATAGATTTTAATGCGGCACGAATCATATCGGCACTATTATCAAAATCGGCTTTTACCGCATTGACGGCTTTTTGTGCTTCAGCAGGTTTGTAGCCCAACGCAACCAATGCTGCAGTCGCTTCTGCACTTGGTGAATCAGGTAATAAGGCAGCACTGCTTAATAATGGTGCATGGTTCGCAAGGTCGCTATGCGTTTTGTGTAGATTTTTAAAGCGATCACGCAATTCTATAATCAAGCGTTCGGCTGTTTTTTTGCCCACACCAGGGACTTTAATTAGTGTACTTAAATCTTCATGTTCAATGGTGTGCATGAGCATTTCTACACTTAAGGTAGAAAGAATGCCGAGAGCCATTTTTGCCCCTACGCCATTGACTTTGAGTAGTGTGCGAAACACGAGTTTTTCTTGTGCATCGGCAAAACCGTAGAGATTTTGAGCATCTTCCCGTACAACAAAATGCGTCCACAAACTTGCTTGTTGCCCTTTTTGTAATTGGCAAAATGTAGAAAGTGGCGTGTCTATTTCATAGCCTACGCCTTGTACATTTAAAATCACGGTTGGTGCTTCTAAATGAATGACTTCACCTGTCAAAAAACCGATCATCATAACCCCTAAAGTTTAAAAGAGAATGGCTTTGTTTAGCCATTCTGGTGAAGATTAACGTGGTAATAATTGACGTGGGTCAATATTTTTGGCGTATTGGCGAATTTGTATGCCTACACTAGCTTGCT
This sequence comes from Acinetobacter sp., assembly GCA_030523805.1. Lineage (GTDB taxonomy): Bacteria > Pseudomonadota > Gammaproteobacteria > Pseudomonadales > Moraxellaceae > Acinetobacter. The sequence continues at coordinate 255 of JAUNHS010000068.1, read as the reverse complement.
GTGGTGCTTGCCCTGATGTGCCTAATTCACCAATGCGTTGCCCAGCTTGAACACGTTCGCCTTGAGCTACTAAAATGCGATTATTATGTGCATATACGCTTACATAGTCATTGGCGTGTTGAATCATAATTAAATGACCATAACGTGCTAAACCACTATTGCTGCTAGTGGTATTGGCATAAACCACTTGCCCTGCTGCCACAGCATACACAGGATCGCCCACTTGACCGAGATAATATAAAGTTTGCGTTTGAG
>JAUNHS010000067.1:3227-9531 GCA_030523805.1 Acinetobacter sp. | reverse complement strand
ATCAGCGTAGCATTCAAGCATTAACGCAACTCAAACATTCCACGCAAGCCGATGCAGATTTAAGGCAAATTTTACGCCAATTTGAAATGCGATTGTTGCACGATTTAGGTTATTTTATGGACTATAGTTGTGATTTTCAACAGCAAGACATCGTACCAACACAGCATTATCATTATCATGTTGAGCAAGGTTTTATAGCGTGTATGCCGAGCCGTAATAGCTTTTTAGGGGCTGATATTCAGTCTATGCAGCAGTATGATGAGCAGCAGGATTTAAATCCGCAACAAGTGGCATTTTTAACGCTGTTTTATCGGCAAGTGCTTAATCATTTATTGGCAGATAAGCCCTTGAAAAGTCGTCAATTATGGATACAGCATAAAAGTAAATAGTGCTATAATTGGCATCATTTTAATATTTAATTTTAGGAATAATTATGGCTATTTTAGGTGTAAATATTGACCATGTGGCAACTTTGCGTAAAGCTCGTGGTACGAATTATCCTGACCCTGTGCAAGCAGCATTGATTTGTGAGCAAGCAGGGGCAGAAGGCATTACTTTGCATTTGCGTGAAGACCGTCGCCATATTGTAGATGATGATGTGTTTCGTATGCGTCCATTGCTCAAAACTCGTATGAATTTGGAAATGGCCGTTACGGAAGAAATGCTTGCCATTGCTGAACAAGTGCGTCCGCAGCACGTTTGCCTTGTGCCTGAACGTCGTGAAGAAGTAACCACTGAAGGTGGTTTAGATGTGGTGGGCAATTTTGAAAGTGTAAAAAATGCAACACAACGTTTGACTGCAATCGGTTGTGAAGTGTCGTTATTTATTGATGCTGACTTTGCTCAAATTGATGCTGCTGTGGCGTGTGCTGCACCTGTGATTGAAATTCATACAGGAGCGTATGCCAATGCCACAGGCGATGAGCAAGCGAAAGAATTGCAGCGAATTATTCAAGGGGCGGAATATGCTCACAGTAAAGGCTTAATTGTAAATGCAGGGCATGGTTTGCATTTGGAAAATGTACAAGCGATTGCACGCATTCCGCAAATTCATGAATTAAATATTGGGCATTCGATTATTGCTGATGCGGTATTTGTCGGTTTGGACAATGCAGTGAAACGTATGAAGCAAGCGATTGAAACGGCTTGATTTTATTGGTATTTAGTATAAAAATGATTTTAGAGAGAAACCATGTCCACAATCAACTATGACGAATTAATGCAACCTGTCATTGCCTTTTTAGGTTGTGAAACGCCCCAAGCATGGCTGGATAAAGCGGTAGAAAATTTACCTATTTTAATGCAAGACCATGCCAACTGCGAGAAAAAAGCCGCAGGCACAGCCATGAATTTAATGTTCCGCTACAGCTTTTTTAGCGATTTACAAGTGAAATTGGCACAGCTGGTGCGTGAAGAAATGCTGCATTATGAACAAGTGCTAGAATTTATGGCAAAGCGTGGGCAAGAATGGCAAGCCTTGAGTGCAGGGCGTTATGCAGGGGGGTTGCGTAAGGAAATTCGCACCTACGAACCTGAAGCCTTGATTGATGTATTAATTATTGGTGCATTTGTAGAAGCCCGTTCATGTGAGCGTTTTTATGCTTTAGCACCATTGGTTGATGATGAATTGGGCAAATATTACCGTTATTTACTCAAGTCGGAAAGTCGCCATTATGAAGATTATATCGCTCTTGCCAAAGAAGTTGCGGAAACATCTAAACTGAAAAATATTGATGAAACCATTGAATTGCGTGTTGCACATTTCCGTGAAGTGGAGAAAAATCTGATTTTAAGTCCTGATGAAACTTTCCGTTTTCATAGTGGTGTGCCTGCTTAAAATGATGCGATAACCATAGCTTGCTAGGGGAAATGAAGATGTATTGTATTGCTAAAACGCCTAAAAACTATCCGATATTTTCCGTAAAAAGCATTCAAGCGTGGGAGCAACGCTGGTTTGCTCAAGGCAATTCATCATTTGGTTTGATGCAACAAGCTAGTTTGCTCATCGCCAATGGCATTGAGCAATTTTTATTGCAACAATATGCTTATCATCAATATCAAAATGTACGGATTTTGCTATGCTGCGGTGTAGGGAATAATGGTGGCGATGGCTATTTGACTGCGTGCTATTTATCGCAAAAAGGTTTTGATGTGCAAATTTTTGCTGTCGCTGAGCCTGTAACTGCAGATGCTCAACGTGCAAAACTGCAAGCTATTCAACAAAATATTGCGTTCATTACACAACTTACACCACATTTTGATGTCTATATAGATGCTTTATTTGGCATTGGTTTAGACCGTACTTTATCGGCACAAGATCAGCAGATTGTGCAGTGTTTAAACCAATATCGTGCAATCAAAATTGCTTTAGATGTGCCGAGTGGTTTACAGGCAGATACAGGTGTGGCATTGCCGATTGCTGTTCGGGCAGATGCAACATTTACCGTATTGGGGCTAAAAATGGGACTTTGCACAGGGCAAGGGCGTTCTTATGCAGGGCAAATTTTTCAAATTCCTTTAATTCCACAAGATGATGATGTACAGCCATTGGCTTGGTTGAATAGCCAAGCTCCACAGATTTTTGCACGCTCAGCACACGCACATAAGGGCGATTTTGGTCATGTGTTAATTGTGGGTGGTCATCAAAATATGGGTGGTGCAGTGATGATGGCGGCTGAAGCAGCGATTGCTTGTGGGGCAGGCAAGGTTACAGTAATGTGCCATCGCCAACATCATCAAGCGATTTTAAGCCGTAGCCCGAATGTGATGTTAAAAGATATTGATGATTGCCATGATACAGCGTCATTTGCTGAATTTTTACAGCAGATAGATAGCATTGCTTTTGGCATGGGATTGGGGCGTGATGCGTGGGCATTGCACATTTATCAAACCTGTATGGCACAGTTCCAACATTACATTAAAGCGAATGCACAGCGTCGTTTGATTTTAGATGCCGATGCGTTATATTTCCTTGCTCAAACTGAACTATCATCTACACAACAGCTAAATACACAAGTGATTTTAACGCCACACAGTGCCGAAGCAGGGCGATTGTTGGCTCAGTCTGCTGCCATGATTGAGCAGGATAGAGTAGCAGCGATTGCTGCTTTACAACAAAAATATGGTGGGCAATGGGTACTCAAAGGTGCAGGCACATTATGCTTGGCAAAGCAATCAGCACCATGCTCATTGAGTGTATGTGCTTTTGGTAATGCAGCAATGGCAACGGCAGGCATGGGCGATGTGCTGTCAGGCGTATTAGCCGCTTTGCAAGCCCATACGCCAAGTTATACCATTGCTGATGCTGTGGCATTGCACGCTTTGGCAGGCGATTTGTTGGCTCAAGGGGCGTATAGCATTCAAGCTCATGCTATGCCCCAAGCCTTACAGCAAGTGATGTATCGTGCTTGCAATGGAACTGCCTAATAAAACGTGATTCAAACTTTATAAATTAGCAAAACGGTCAGTCGCTGCAACCAAATACTTGGCAGTTTCAGGCTCAGCAGCGGCATGACCTGCCAATGTCCAAATCAATTCTGCTTCAGGAAATGCCATTTTCAAATCCCACGCTGATGTAGGTGGCGTGCAAATATCATATCGCCCTTGCACAATCACCGTTGGAATGTGGCGAATTTTGGCTATATTTTGTGGGTGTAAAATGGCACGCTCATGTTCTAACCAACCGAGATGGGCAAAATAATGATTTTCAATGCGTGAAATGGCAAGAGCGGTATGCCCATCATCATATTCATCGCCTAAATGTGCATTATGCTCTAGCAAAACGATATGGCATTCCCACTTTGCCCACGCTGTTGCGGCTTGATACATTTGTGTTTGGTTAGGATTGTCTGGGTGCAATAATTGACGATAAGCCGCCACCAAATCGTGCCGTTCATGTGCTGCGACAGGTGCGATAAAATCGGCCCAATAATCAGGGTAAATATCATTTGCCCCTTTTTTGCAAATCCAATCAATTTCCTGCTGGCGACATAAAAATATGCCACGCAAAACCAATGCTTTAACACGTTCAGGATAGCTTTGAGCATAACTTAATGCCAACGTACTGCCCCAAGAGCCACCAAAAACAACCCATTGCTCCACATTTAAATGTTTACGCAATTGTTCTATATCTTCCACCAAGTCCCATGTGGTATTTTGTTCAATACAGGCATAAGGCAAGGATTTGCCACAGCCACGCTGGTCAAAAAGGATAATGCGATATTTTTCAGGATTGAAAAAGCCACGGTGCTTGGGTGCTGTGTCACCACCTGGCCCACCATGTAAAAAGACGACAGGCTTGCCGTGTGGATTGCCAGACACTTCATAATAAATTTGATGTACATCGGATACGGTTAAATAGCCACTTAAATGTGGTTCGGTGATTGCATACATAGCGTACTCTATATGATTGAAATAAATAAAAATATTTTACAAAAAATCCTAGCATAAAAAAACCGTATTACTCAAAATAAGTAATACGGTCATTCATTGGTGAACACGTCAAAATAGCCATGTTCACAGATATAGAAAGCAAATTAACCCACAACTTTTGGCAATAAACCTGCTTCAATTAAGAACGGTACATTCATAATTAATAAGCCAAGTACCAAAGCAACCAACAGCGTAATATTGCCACCGATTACACGATAAGGCACATCTGGATACAATTTACGCATACGCCACGCCATCGCCACAGGTAAAACCAAACCGTAGAACGTAAACATTTGCCCTGCATAACCCAACGCTTTGATAAAGCCATCAGGGTAGAATAATGCGAATGCCAAAGGCGGTAGGAATGTTAAAAGACCTAAAACAATACGCCCAATATTCATTTTGCTTAAATCAATATTGACACGTTTGAGCAAGTCATCTAAGCAGTCAAATAAGGCTAACGCCACGCCCAAGAATGATGTGATTAACGCCAAAGTAGAGAATAAACGGATTGAACCACTGATTAAACTACTGCCTGTTGCATTGTGAGCAGCGACAACCAAACCATTTAAGGTTGGATCATTATTGATAATTTCGACAAATTGCGACTGTGGGAATACGCCGTGCGTTGCCATTTGCCACAAAATATACGCCACCAAAGGCAAGCCTGTTCCTGCAATAATTGCAATGCGTAAACGTTTAATATCGCCATCTAAATAGTGGTTAATACTTGGAATAATCACGTGGAAGCCGAACGATGTAAAAAACACAGGACTTGCTGAAATAATCAGAAAATCTTTCAGCGGCATATTCATCAAATTATCGCTACCAATCAACGGCAGCATCATAAAGAGTACCAAGCCGAAAGCGGCTAATTTGATGATAAATAGAAAACGTGTTAAGGCATCAACCGCAGCGGTGCTGATGATAATGAAAATCCCTAAAATCACGGTAAAGGCGATGATGGAAATTTGCGTTGCATTTTCAAAAGGCAATAAACCTGCCAATAAGTTACCACCACCTGTTACATAGGCAGCCAAAATGGCGTACATGAACACCACCAGCGAGAAAGTCGCTAGAATACGTCCCGTGATACCAAAATATTGTTCAGCAAGCGTGGCAATCCCAGCATCGGAACGCTCAGCCTTTTGATAGACTTCAACGAAAAGTAAGGCACTGTAAGAGAGCAATGCCCATAAGATAACTAATAAGATTAGGGTATAGGTAAAACCCATTTCTGCCGATGTGAGCGGCATGGCAAGCATACCTGCACCGATGGTTGTGCCTGCGACCAATAAGGCACTGCCGAGCGTTCTATTTTGCATTGACTACAATCCTGCTAAAAAAGTGATTTCATTGTAATGGATTGTAAGCACAAGCGCCATAGAGACAAAAGTATAAAAGCAATGAAAATCAAGCAAATATCATCATTTTATAGAAGATTTGCACGTTAAATCGCCACAAAATAGCATTGAATTGCATTAAACCCGACTGGCAGGCAACCATCGCCACGGTTGTAATGCACCAATCGCCATGCCAATTAAGCCACAAATCATCACACTATTGAGTGGTTCATTGAGCAATGGCACAGCCAGCAATGCCGCCAAAAATGGGGCAATATTGGCAATAGAACCTGCTTTAAATAAGCCAATTTTTTGTACTGCTTTGGCATAACTGACCGTTGCTACAATTACCACCAAAATACTATGAAACACGGTTTGTATGGCTAAATGATGCCATTGTACAGCAGCGAATTGTGGCTCTATAAATAGGGCATACACAGGCAAATATAATACTGCTGACCAAATGGCTAAACTCACCATCACTTGCCAAGCGGTGAACGTCCACTGGCGAAGTAAGACTGAAAACCCTG
>JAUNHS010000067.1:0-3127 GCA_030523805.1 Acinetobacter sp. | reverse complement strand
ACCATCACTTGCCAAGCGGTGAACGTCCACTGGCGAAGTAAGACTGAAAACCCTGCCCAACAAATCGCACTGCCAATAAAGTACACATCGCCAATATTAAAATGATAATTGACATTGGCAATTAAGGCACACATCACCACGACTGTACTGGCAATAATGCTAAGACTGATTTTTGTATGCTGATCAAAAGGTTGCTTTAAAAATAAATACGCCATCACAGCGGTAAATACAGGAAATAAACCATTGAGTAGGACAATGCCATGCACCACAGGAGCATGAGCAAAGCCACTATATACAAAACAGCAATAACCTATACTACCGACCAATGCCAAAATCACAGCACGATAATCAAACAAAAAGCGAAAATCTTTTTTATAAATTAAGATAGGAATTAAAATTAAAGCCGCAAAAGCAAAGCGTAATGCCAGCAAATCCCACACTTGAATATGCCAATGCACCGACACCCGAGAAAGCAAACTAAAACTTCCCCAAATCAGCATAGTAACAACGGTAAAAAAATAGCCTTGTGCTGTATCTGACCAACGATTTAACATCAGCAACCTTATGAAATCAAAGAAAATATGTAAATTAGATGTGTTTTAAATGACGTTGGCGAAAGGCTTCGTATAATGCCATGCCTGTAGCAACGCTTACATTTAAACTTTGCAATGCTCCTGACATTGGGATATACACTTTTTCATCGCACTGAGCTTGAGTTACAGGGCGTAAGCCAGTATCTTCTGCACCCATAACAATGACGACTTTACCTGTTAAATCAGATTGGGTAATTTCAATGGCATTTTCATCTAACAATGTGCCGACCACTTTGTAAAAATGTTGTTCTTTGATATGAGCCAACGTTTTGGCAAGGTTGCTGACTTGAATAAACTTAACTTTTTCTGCACCACCAGCAGCGACTTTGCGAGCAGTCGGCGTTAAGCTGGCAGAACGGTCTCGTGGCACAATCACCGCTGCAACGCCCATTGCCGCTGCAGTACGAATACACGCTCCCAAATTGTGTGGATCGGTAACTTGGTCTAATGCCAATAATAAAGCATCGGGCGACTGTGTAATGAGTTGATCTAAATCTTTTTCATTTAAACTTGGCAACGCACGCACCATTGCCACCACACCTTGATGGTAAGGCAAACCTGCCATTTTTTCTAAACGGTCTCGGCTGGTTTGCTGTACGCTAATACCAAAAGGATCGGCAAGCTGTAAAATGCGTTGCAAACGTGCATCATCACGCCCTTTTAGGGTAAATAAGGTTAAAACACGCTCTGGTTCAAGCTCTAATAAAGTTTCTACAGAATGTACACCGTAATAATATTCATTTTTTGCCATGATGATTTGCCGTTGAAGTGGTTTCGTTTGGGCTATAGTTTAAAGGATTTCATAGGGATAAGCAAAAGATAAGCAAAAACAGTCGCTTAAAAATCATAAAATTGATGATTGTAATCAGCGTGCAACTTTAGCATAAAGCCGATGAAAAAATATGAAAAAAACAGCACAAGGCGAAGAATTTCACATATAATAAGCAACGTTAGCCAATTGTTTAATGTCATTCATGGCATTTTACCTAGCCAGCAGAGAGAGTAATTATGACGATTATCAAGCAAGATGATTTTATCCAAAGCATTGCTGATGCTTTCCAATTTATCAGCTATTATCACCCAACAGATTATATTGAAGCCTTGAGCGAAGCCTTGAAAAAGGAAGAAAACCCAGCGGCTAAAGATGCGATGACGCAAATTTTAGTTAATAGCCGTATGTGTGCCGAAGGCCGTCGCCCAATTTGCCAAGATACAGGGATTGCAACTGTATTTTTAAAAGTGGGTATGAATGTACAATGGGACGCTACCATGAGCGTTGCAGACATGGTCAATGAAGGCGTTCGCCGTGCGTATAATCACCCTGACAATACCTTGCGTGCATCAGTACTTGCCGACCCAGCAGGCAAGCGTGTCAATACCAAGGACAATACACCAGCTGTGATTCACATGGAAATTGTTGCAGGCGATAAAGTAGAAGTAACGTGTGCCGCAAAAGGTGGTGGTTCGGAAAATAAATCTAAACTTGCCATGCTTAATCCATCAGACAGCATTGTAGATTGGGTTTTAAAAACCATTCCTACGATGGGTGCGGGCTGGTGTCCACCAGGGATTTTAGGCATTGGTATTGGCGGTACGCCTGAAAAAGCTACTTTATTGGCAAAAGAAAGTTTAATGAGCCATATTGATATTCATGAATTACAAGAAAAAGCGGCATCAGGTGCAGAATTAAGTACTACTGAAGCATTACGCCTTGAATTGTACGAAAAAGTGAATGCGTTGGGCATTGGTGCTCAAGGTTTGGGCGGTTTAACTACGGTATTAGATGTAAAAATCTTAGACTATCCAACACACGCAGCATCTAAACCGATTGCTATGATTCCAAACTGTGCAGCGACACGCCATATTGAATTTGTATTAGACGGTAGTGGTGCAGTGCAATTAACGCCACCAAGTATGGACGTTTACCCTGATATTACTTATAGCCCAGACAATGGCAAGCGTGTAAATGTAGATACTTTAACCAAAGAAGAAGTCGCTACATGGCAAACAGGCGATGTATTATTGCTCAGCGGTAAAATCTATACAGGCCGTGATGCAGCACATAAGCGTATGGTAGATATGCTGAATAATGGCGAGCAACTCCCTGTAGATTTCACCAATAAATTGATTTATTACGTTGGCCCTGTAGATCCTGTGCGTGATGAAGTGGTTGGCCCTGCTGGCCCGACAACGGCAACTCGTATGGACAAATTTACCCGTCAAATGCTTGAAAGCACAGGGCTTTTAGGTATGATTGGTAAGTCTGAACGTGGTCAAGCAGCGTGCCAAGCCATTGCAGATAATAAAGCTGTGTATTTGATGGCTGTGGGTGGTTCGGCTTATTTGGTGTCTAAAGCGATTAAAAATGCCAAAGTGGTTGCATTCCCAGAGTTAGGTATGGAAGCCATTTATGAGTTTGAAGTGCAAGATATGCCTGTAACTGTTGCTGTAGATAGCGAAGGTGTTTCTGTTCATGCGACTGCACCAAAAATTTGGCAAGCGAAAATTGGTAAAATCCCTGTGGTAGATGCTGC
>JAUNHS010000066.1:3828-9533 GCA_030523805.1 Acinetobacter sp. | reverse complement strand
TGCATACTAGCAAATTTGCCATAAGCAAAGACTTGACTTTCTGCTATGATAAGCCTGTTTAAAGCAACATGATTTTAAAGGAAATTTTTATGAAACGTGTGGTTATTACAGGTATGGGTATCCAATCGTGTATTGGTAATTCACTTGATGCAGTGAAACACTCATTACAAAATGGCATTTCAGGGATTCGTTTTAATCCAACACATGCAGAGCTAGATTTTAAAAGCCATGTCAGTGCCCCAGCGGAACAAGATTTTGACAAAATTGACCGTAAATTACGCCGCTTTATGGGTGGCTGTGCCGCTTATGCTTATTTAGCAGCGGTAGATGCCGTTGAAAATGCAGGTTTGACTGCTGAGCAATTGGCAGGTAATCCACGTTATGGCGTCGTTGGTGGTACAGGTGGTTCATCTACAGCGTCTGTAATTGAGATGAACGAAATCCGTTTAACCAAAGGTACTCGCAAAGTTGGGCCGTTTTTTGTGCCACGCAACATGACCAATACCATTACAGCAAATGTGGGTGTAGCGTTTAAATTGCAAGGCGTTTCTCATTCTATTTCATCAGCGTGTGCAACATCTGCCGATGCGATTGGTTATGCTTATAATTTAATCCAACTTGGTAAGCAAGATTTGGTATTGGCTGGTGGTGGCGAAGAAGACCATTGGTCGCAAAGTTTATTGTTTGATGCAATGGGTGCATTAAGCTCAAAATATAACGACACACCAGAATCTGCTTCTCGTCCGTATTCTAAAGACCGTGATGGTTTTGTAATTGCTGGTGGCGGTGGCTTTGTGGTATTAGAAAGCCTTGAACACGCTCAAGCCCGTGGTGCAAATATTATTGCCGAAGTAGTGGGTTATGCTGCCAATAGTGATGGTGCAGATATGGTTGCACCAAGTGGCGAAGGGGCGACACGTTGTGTGCTTATGGCTTTAGAAGAAGCAAAACAGCACGGTGTAGAAAAAATTGATTACATCAACACGCATGGCACATCAACGCCAGCAGGCGATATTACCGAATTGAAAGCGGTAGAACGTGCTTTTGGTGAAGGCAATGTACCACCAATCAGCTCAACCAAATCAATGACTGGTCATAGCTTGGGTGCGGCAGGTGTACAAGAAGCGATTTATTGCTTATTAATGATGCAAAATAACTTTATTGCACCAAATATTAACGTAACAGAACTTGACGATGACGCAAAAGCATTTGATATTGTACAACAAACCCGAGAAGCCAAACTCAATGCAGTTATGAGCAATAGTTTTGGTTTTGGTGGTGCAAATGCCTGCTTAATCTTTAAGAACTGGACGAATTAATGGATTCACCTTCTGATGCTTTTTTATGGGTAAAAGCCTTGCATATCATTTCGGTGGTATGCTGGTTTGCTGCCTTATTTTATTTACCACGTTTATACGTGTACCATGCCATGACCGATGCGAATGACACAACAGCACATCAACGCTTTCAAGTGATGGAGCGTAAATTGTATCGTGGCATTATGTGGCCTGCGATGATTGCGACGCTGGTTACAGCACATTTTTTGGTGGATTGGGGTGATGCGTTTTATCATTATCATCAATCAGCGTGGTTTTTTATTAAGGTGGCTTTAGTTGCACTTTTGGTGGTCTATCATTTGAGTTGTGGCTATTATCGTAAAAAGTTGATGGAAAATGCACATTATAAATCACATAAGTTTTGGCGTTTTTTTAATGAATTGCCGACACTCATTTTATTTGCTTGTGTGATTTTGGTGGTGGTAAAGCCAATGTTTTAAGCAATCCATACTTTATAAATAGCCCAATCATGCGTATTGCTTGATTGGGCTTTTGTTTGCGTGTTTATTCTCAAATTATAGAGCAATTCTTTTCAGACCAAAGTTCTATGGTAAGTCTAAAATTTTTCTCGTATAGTCAAACAAGGAAATTGGAAATAGTCATGAAAGGAGATTAATTTATGACTGAGCATTTGTCGGCAGGGCAACGTTTTAGACAAGCTCTCGCTACGGAAAAACCACTACAAATTATGGGGACAGTCAATGCCTATGCTGCCATGATGGCGAAGCAAGTCGGCTATAAGGCGATTTATCTCTCTGGTGCTGGTGTGGCAAATTATTCCTATGGTTTGCCTGATTTGGGTATTACCAGTTTGGATAATGTGCTGACTGATGTTGAACGTATTACATCTCGTGTTGATACGCCATTGTTGGTGGATATTGATACAGGTTGGGGTGGAGCGTTTAATATTGCTCGTACCATTAAAGGTATGATTCGTGCAGGTGCAGCAGCCGTTCATTTGGAAGACCAAGTGGCACAAAAACGCTGTGGACATCGTCCAAATAAGGAAATTGTATCTTTACAAGAAATGGTGGATCGTGTCAAAGCTGCGGCAGATGCGAAAACTGATGAGCATTTTGTACTTATGGCTCGTACCGATGCTTTGCAAAAAGAAGGTTTACAAGGTGTCATTGACCGTGCTTGTGCGTGTGTAGAAGCGGGGGCAGATGCCATTTTTGCAGAAGCGATGACTGATATTACCATGTATAAAACCGTGTGCGATGCAGTGGGAGTGCCTGTATTAGCCAATATCACTGAGTTTGGCGATACGCCTTATTATACGGTAGATGAATTGGGCGAGCAGGGCATTAGCATGGTGTTATATCCACTTTCGGCAACACGAGCAATGCAAAAAGCCGCATTGGAAGTCATGCAATCGGTGCGTGAACACGGCACACAAGTGAATGTATTGGATAAAATGCAACAACGCAAAGAGTTGTATGAGTTTTTAGATTATCATTCATTTGAAGATACATTGGATAAATTGTTTAAACAACAAGGTTGAATGGTCATTTGCCAATCACATGGCAATACCATCACAAAATGATGAAATTCATCAGCGATATGCCAGCGATATAAAAGCCAGCATATAAAGGAACAATTGAAATTAAGGAGCAAAACCATGGCGACAGGAAAGGTTTTAACAGGTGCAGGACTTCGTGGTCAAGTAGCAGGACAAACTGCATTATCTACCGTAGGAAAAAGCGGTGCAGGATTGACTTATCGTGGTTATGATGTACAAGATTTGGCAGAACATTGCCAATTTGAAGAAGTGGCGTATTTGCTATTTTTCGGTGAATTGCCAACTGCTCAACAGCTTGCAGATTATAAAGCAACGCTCAAATCTTTACGTCAATTACCGACTGCATTGAAAGAAGTTTTAGAACGTATTCCAGCGACGGCACACCCAATGGACGTTTTGCGTACAGGCGTGTCTATGCTCGGGAATTTGGAAACAGAATTAAGTTTTGATGAACAGCAACAGACGGCTAATCGCATTTTAGCGACTTTGCCAGCAATTATTTGCTATTGGTATCGCTTTAGCCACGATGGCGTGCGTATTGATGAAAATACCGATGATGATTCAATCGGTGCACAATTCTTACACTTGTTGCATGGCAAAAAGCCAAATGCCTTGCATGAACAAGTGATGAATGTTTCACTGATTTTATACGCAGAGCATGAGTTTAATGCTTCAACCTTTACATCTCGTGTGTGTGCATCTACGCTATCTGATTTGCATTCATGTATTACAGGTGCGATTGGTTCATTGCGTGGTCATTTACATGGCGGTGCGAATGAAGCAGCAATGGATATGATTGAGCAATGGCAAACCCCAGACCAAGCTGAAGCAGCACTATTAGGTATGCTAGAGCGTAAAGAAAAAATCATGGGCTTTGGTCATGCCATTTATAGCGATAGCGACCCACGCAATGCCATTATTAAAGTATGGTCGGAGCGTTTGGCACAAGATGTTGGCGATACGGTACTGTACCCAGTATCGGTACGCTGTGAAGAAGTGATGTGGCGTGAGAAAAAATTATTCTGTAATGCTGACTTTTTCCACGCATCGGCTTATCACTTTATGGGTATTCCAACTAAATTATTTACACCAATTTTTGTGATGAGCCGTGTTACAGGTTGGGCATCTCATGTGATGGAACAGCGTGCCAATAACCGTATTATCCGCCCAAGTGCTGACTATATTGGACATGAATTGCGTAAAGTGATTCCAATTGCACAGCGTGGCTAAGTATTTTATCAAGCAAGCAAAAAATCATACTTTTCCAATTTTGGGAAAGTATGATTGATTGTATAAAATAGCTTGAAAAATCGGCTAAAAAATAGCACGCTATGCTAGTTTGTGCTAGTTATCTGCAAGGGTTTATGATACAATCCTTAAAAGTCGGGTGTGTTCCCGATTTTTTTATGTAGGCTTCGCCGTGAGCGATGATAGAGGACATTAGGTTTACACTATGCCTATTTTAGAAACATGGCTATTGCCTGATGGCGTAGCAGATGTATTACCCGAACAAGCGAAAGTTGTTGAATCATTACGTCGTAAATGTTTAGATTTCCTTGCAACACGAGGTTATCAGTTGGTTTACACGCCAATGATTGAATATATAGAATCGCTCTCTTCTTTGTCTGAATCTGGGCAAGACTTAGATTTAGTTACATTCAAATTAATTGATCAACTCTCTGGGCGTTTAATTGGCGTGCGTGCCGATATGACACCACAAATTGCTCGTATTGATGCTCATGTTTACCCTGTAAATGGCGTGGCACGTTATTGTTATGCAGGTGCAGTATTGCATACCACAGCACAGCATTTTAACGCATCACGCTCACCACTTCAGCTTGGTGCAGAATTATACGGTCATGACAGTGTTGCTGCTGACTTAGAAATGATTGATGTGATGTTGGGCTTGGTTGAGCAAAGCCATATTACTGAACATCTACATTTAGATTTAGGTCATGTGGAATTATTCCGTAGCATGGTGAAAATTGCAGGATTAAGCAAAGCACAAGAGCGACATTTATCTAATATTTATCAACGCAAATCACTTCCGGAATTGTTAGAGTTTAGCCAACAATTAAATTATGGCGAAGATTTTTATCATTTAGGGCGTTTTGCCAGCGATTTAGAACAATTGCAACAGTATTTAAGTGATGATATTTTAAATAATGATGCGTTTAAAAATGCACTGCACACACTACAAGCCGCCAAGCAACATATTCAACAATTATGGCCGCAAGTAGAGATTAGTGTAGATGTGGTAGAATTACGCAGTTATCACTATCATACAGGTTTGGTTTATGCCGTTTACGCACCACACCATGCAACAGCACTTGCACAAGGTGGTCGCTATGATGGTATTGGTGAGCATTATGGACGCTCACGCCCAGCAACAGGGTTTAGTTGTGATTTGTACACTTTATGTGCAGGACAATTCCAGCAACTTGATGTCGTTGTTGCACCCAATGTTGATGATGTGCAATTAAAGAAAGCAATCGCACAAGCACGCTTACAAGGGCGTAGCGTTGTGCAATTATTAGGCGATGATGATTTATCGTCTGTGCCGTATGCCACGCAGCAATTTAAACAAATTGATGGGCAATGGCGAATTGTCAATTTATAAATGACGTAGCACATGAAAACATCAAGTTTTTGCGTGCAAATTACCCAGTATTGCATTCAACTATCGTACAATCATCTTGCTAAAAGGTGATAAAATACGTTATAACTATGCACAAAGATGATATTTTAAAAGAGGCCATTATGAGTAAAAATGTTGTAGTCCTAGGCACACAATGGGGCGATGAAGGGAAAGGTAAAATCGTAGATTTATTAACCGATCAAGCTGC
>JAUNHS010000066.1:0-3728 GCA_030523805.1 Acinetobacter sp. | reverse complement strand
ACTTAATTCCATCGGGTATTTTGCGTGAAAATGTTTTGTGCTTAATCGGTAATGGTGTGGTGTTATCGCCTGAAGCCTTGATTAAGGAAATGAGTATTTTAGAGCAAGAAGGCGTACCTGTAACAGAGCGTTTACGCATTTCGCCAAATTGTCCGTTAATTTTACCAAACCATATCGCCCTAGACCAAGCACGTGAGAAAAAGCGTGGCAATGCGAAAATCGGTACAACAGGTCGTGGTATTGGCCCTGCGTATGAAGATAAAGTGGCTCGTCGTGCCATTCGTGTGGCCGATTTGGTGCGTGGTGGCGAGAGCTTAAAGCAACGTTTAACAGAATTATTGGATTATCATAATTTCCAATTAACGCAATATTACGGTGCGGAAGCGGTCAATGTTGATGATGTTTTAGCATTGTGCGAAGAATGGCGTAAAGTGATTGCTCCTTTAGTGATTGATGTAACCGAAGTTTTACATCAATATCGCAAAGAAGGTAAGGCGATTATGTTTGAAGGGGCTCAAGGCTCGTTGCTTGATGTGGATCATGGTACATATCCATTTGTAACCAGTTCAAATACAACGGCTGGTGGTGTAAGTTCAGGTTCAGGCATGGGTCCATTGCATTTGGATTATGTATTGGGCATTACCAAGGCCTATACAACTCGTGTCGGTGCAGGCCCATTCCCAACGGAATTGCTTTATGATGCAGCAACAGATGAAGGCGATGCGATTGGTCGTCATTTAGGTACAGTGGGTCATGAATTTGGGGCTTCTACAGGTCGTCAGCGTCGTTGTGGTTGGTTTGATGCGGTCATTTTACGCCGTTCGGTAGATATCAATTCATTAACAGGTATTTGTTTGACCAAGTTAGATGTATTAGACGGCTTGGAAGAAGTGAAAATCTGTGTGGGTTATGAAAATACCGATAGCGGTTGCGTAGGCTCATCAGATGCGGTGTCTTATGAAAACTTACAGCCAATTTATGAAACGATGCCAGGCTGGAGTGAAAGTACTGTCGGCTTGACCAGTATTGAGCAATTACCTGCCAATGCTTTGGCGTATGTGAAACGTTTAGAGCAGTTGATCGGTTGCCCGATTGATATTATTTCAACCGGCCCAGATCGTGCAGAAACTATTGTATTACGCCACCCATTTTCAGCGTAAGCAATCGTGTAGGCATTAATCAAGCCCCTTTTTTGGGGCTTTGATTTTTAGGATTTTATCTTTTTATTCAGCAACATAAGGATATTTTATGCAACCAACAATTTCACGAGTTTTATTTTATTCACTAATTTTTGCGATTGGTGTAGCCCCGACAGCGGCAATGTGGGTGCTTAAATATAATCGTGTCGGCATTGAGCAAATTGAAAGTGCGATGTCGGCATTTATTGGCTTAACTTTATTATTTGCATTGATTTTTATTCCAATTATTTTGGTACAAAATGCCTATTTATTCATCAAACGTAAAAATCCTGAACTAGACGCTAAAGTGGTCGGTTTAAGTCGTTTTTATGTGATTGCAAATGGCTTATGTTTGCTTTCTTGGATTGTATTTTTATTGTGGGATAAGCTGTAAAATTGCATTGAGCAAGTGCATTGAGAGAGAATATGAAAGTTTATTTAACCGATAGTAAAACTTATCAGCAATATACATTGGGTAAAAATCAATCTGATATTCAAGTGCTATTGACCTTGAAAAAGATTATTCCGAGTATTATGGAATTGATGCTACCGATTTTGCCTGATGAGCAAGTGGAAAATAAAATTGAACAGATGACGTGGGAATCTACACAAGAAAATTTTTACTTGTTTCAATTATTGTATCAATCTTGGGGTGTGGTGGAATTGCGTTTGAAAGCGTTGAAGCAATATAAATCGGAGCAATTTGTGCATCAATTATTGCTAAAAGCCCATGATTATCGCCAAAAAGTGTATCAGCAACATCACTACCGTTTGATTGAATTGGATTATTTATTTTTCTTATTTTTGCATACCATGATTGATAGTGAATTGGTCAATTTAGGCGAAAGTTTTTATGTGCCAAGTTTTAAGCAGCAATGGAAACAAGATATGGGGCATATTAAAGAGCCGATTGTTGTCTAAAATTCTCTCATGTATGAATTAAACAATACTGAACGCCCTTATTTTGGGCTTGATGTGATTGAGCCACACTGGGAGCGAGTGATTTTAGCAGGCGATAACTATCGTCCAGATAGTATTTTGTATTTTGATGGATCTATCCTTAAACGTCAGATTATTTCAACCAATCAGCAATATAGAGAATTGCAATTCTACGAAGCCACCCAAAATCGTGAAATTTTATTGCCCAAAATTGCAAAAGGGAAAGAGCAAAAGTTCAATGCAGCAACGTTAGCAAAACGCCATGCACAAGGTATTTATTTGTCAGTTGATGAACATGGTTCGCTGATGATTGGCAATATGACATCGCAACGGACGTTTTATCATTCTTTATGGGAACAGCCTGCACAAACAGGGAAAATACCGAGTGAGTGTATTGCTGAATTTATTCGCCATTCGCCTGAACATCATTTTGCTGACATTGAACGATTTAAAACACAATCACGCCAACACGTCAAATATAAAAAAGGCGATTATTTTTGCTTTAAATTAAACCGTACTGCTTTTGGTTTTGGTCGGATTTTGGTGGATATTGCTAAACTACAAAAGAGCGATG
Source organism: Acinetobacter sp. (assembly GCA_030523805.1). GTDB lineage: Bacteria > Pseudomonadota > Gammaproteobacteria > Pseudomonadales > Moraxellaceae > Acinetobacter. The sequence goes on along the minus strand of JAUNHS010000066.1, from coordinate 1,037 downwards.
ATTTATCTCTCACACATTATTTTTTACAGCTGATGGGTAAGCCTGTATTGGTGCAACTGTTTGATTTTATTTCGTTTAACCCTGTAGTGAGTTTAAAGACGCTGAATAATCAACCGACTTTACCTGCATCTTTGATGATGGATAATGCGTTATTTTATGGCGATTATGAAATTTTTGCTCATGATTTCATCGCTGATGATGTGTATGATTTTCCCATGTCGCTTTCGCTTGAGAATGATGAAACGATTTTTCATTGGGGATTGATTGAGCTAAAAATGGAGACGGCACAATTTTATCAAATCATTTCAGATGAGCTGCAAAAGTTGTTAAAAATACAAGATTTTCGCCAAGATAGTATTGGTTTTTCCCCAGCTTATGCTCATTTTGAAATTTTAAACCATGGCATTTGTGAACATCATTACTTATGGCAGCAGGATTTACGCAATCCTAAATGGCAAGATGTGAAACATGAGATTTTTACTGCATTTGGAGTAAATGTCCATCAAAATTATGCACAAAATTGTCAAAATTTAGGTGTACGATTGCCAAGTGAGATGAATTATGGCAAATGAATGATTAGTCAGTTTAACAATTGGTGCTGCATTGTCAATCATTATTGCAATAAGTATTGGTTTATTATGTAAATAATATTATCATGTTTATAAAATACGAATTTTAAACTTAAGTGATGATGAGTTGTAAGTTATTTAATACTAAAGGCTTTGGACGACACTATTTTGTCTCTCTGACTGATACAGGGATTACTTTATTGGCAAAATTGGGGGGTAAAAATATCATCATTCCCACGAATGATATTTTAGGTATTGCCTTATTGCAAAGTGCTTATGGTGATAATGATTTTGCACGCACTAAACGTAATCTTGCAGGAGCAACGATTGGTGGTGTGTTAATGAGTACTAACTCCTTGCTGGGACTTGGTGCGATGCTTTTGGTGAGTGGTACAGATGTTAAGCAACAACTGTGGCATTATGTGGGTGTATTATTAAAAGATGGGCGTTTTTTAACCTTAAAAGCCG
>JAUNHS010000065.1 GCA_030523805.1 Acinetobacter sp. | reverse complement strand
CTTACAACGATCGGCAAAATTTTGCCACAATAGCACGGCAAAAAAATATGCAGGATTAATGGTTTTGCCTTGCTGTAAGCGTAAATCGGTATTTTTCGCTGCGTGTAAAATCAATGGCGTAATTTTTGCTGGCACATCTTGCAATAAATGTTGCCAAATTTGGTAATGAATTAACATTGGCAAAATTTTCGCTAACGCACCTGATGTAAATAATTTTTGTGCTTCATCATATAAACGATGTGGCGAAATATTACGCAAAAGCTGGCTCATGTCGCCATTCAGCACCTGCAGAATGCGACCATCTAAATCAAAATTGAGCTTGGCTGCAAAGCGAATGGCTCGCAACATACGCACAGGGTCTTCTTCAAAACGTGTTGCCGCATCGCCTAACAAACGTAAACGACGTTGTTCTACATCTTTCACTGCCCCACAAAAATCTAAAATCACCCCTTGGCGTGGTTGGTAATATAAAGCATTGACCGAAAAATCACGGCGTGCGAAATCATCTTCAATCGTTCCCCAATGATTATCACGCAAAATCATGCCTGAAGCATCGGTAATGCTTTTTTTCGGTGTGGCACGAAAGGTCGCTACTTCTATAATTTCGCCTTTGGCGTGAACGTGAGCCAATTCAAAACGCTTGCCAATAATACGACAACGTCTGCCAAACACTTGTTTAATTTGCGTTGGGGTGGCATTGGTTACGGCATCAAAATCTTTAGGGTTTAAACCGAGCATCATATCTCGCACGCCACCACCGACGATATAGGCTTGATAGCCTGCTTTGGTCAAGTGATCAACCACGTCTAAAATAGATGCTGGAAACATCTGTGCGGATAAGCCATATTTTGATGCTTTTAAGGTTTGCATATCGCCTGTACTCTCTATCGCAAAACGCTGCTTTGTACCTGTCATCTATTTACTTCATGTGTTGATGTTTGCCAAATTGTGCAACATCATAAAGATGATCCATGCGTTGTTGCTTGGTCTTTAAATATTGTTCATTAAAACGGTTTTTACCCACCATCAGTGGCACACGTTCAGTTACATCTATGCCCAAATCAATCAATGCCTGCATTTTTAATGGATTATTAGTGATTAATTTGACTTGCTTAATATTTAAGCTCTCTAGCATAATTTTGCACATATCGTAGCGACGTGCATCTTCAGGTAAGTTCAGTAATAAATTGGCATCTACCGTATCATGCCCTTGGTCTTGCAAGGCATAAGCACGAATTTTATTGGTCAGCCCAATGCCACGCCCTTCTTGTCGCAAATATAAAATCACACCCTGCCCTGCTTGAGCAATCAGTTGTTGCGTTGCTTGTAGCTGTGGGCCACAGTCGCATTTTAACGATGCAAACGCATCGCCCGTTAAACATTCTGAATGCATACGCACCAATACAGGCTCGCTCACCGTTTGCCCAACAATGCCTTTAGACAACGCAACGTGTTCTTCCCCCGTGTTCGGGTCTTGAAATACACTAATTTGAAAATCGCCAAACGCTGTGGGAAGCTGTGCAGTTGTAACAAATTGAATTGCCACTATGTACCTTTGATATTTTAAAAAATCTGCTCATTATAGCCTAAAATGCACCTGAATAAACCAAAGTTTCTTATTTTTCTACAATCTTATAAAATTTTTACTATTCTTGTATGTCTATAGTAGCATTCTTATGTCATAATAGAGCGTTTAATGATGACTTTTGCCCCAGCTCACATTTGCTAGGTTTTATAAGGCTCGAGATTTATGTTATACACTGAAATCCCTACTCAACGACCTGTTACACCACTGTTGGATAGTATAGACTTTCCACAGCAGTTACGCTTGCTTGAGCCTGCACAGCTTGCACAGGTCGCAGATGAGTTGCGTCAATATGTCATTTATGCGGCTGGACAAAGTGGTGGGCATTTTGCTGCCAATTTGGGTGTCATAGAACTCACTGTAGCATTGCATTATTGCTTTAATACACCACACGATCGCTTAATTTGGGACGTGGGTCATCAAGCCTATCCACATAAAATTCTCACGGGTCGTCGTGAACAAATCACTAAAATTCGCCACAAAGATGGCTTAGCGGCATTCCCTTTACGCAGTGAATCTGAGTACGATACTTTTGGGGTTGGTCATTCATCTACTGCTATTTCTGCAGGTTTGGGCATGGCATTGGCACGTCGTTTGCAAAATAATCCTTGTGATGTGGTATGTATCGTAGGCGATGGTGCAATGACGGCTGGCATGGCATTTGAAGCAATGAATGATGCTGTGGCTCACCAAGCCGATATGATTGTGATTTTAAATGACAATGATATGTCTATTTCATGTAGCACAGGTGGTTTTGCTCAGCACCTTGCCGCCTTGTGGGAGCAAAAGCAATCTGTGCATTTAGATGCTAATGGCGAAGTATTTATCCAAGCTCACCCTGATTGGCAATATCAACATCGTTTGCACCAAGCGGCCACCACAGCTCCTGATAATTTATTTAAAGCCATTGGTTTTGAATATTTTGGCCCTTTTGATGGTCATGATTTAGCACAATTACAACACGTTTTAAATGCGGTCAAAAAGCGTAAAGGCCCACGTCTGGTTCATATTTATACACAAAAAGGCAAGGGTTTTGCACCTGCAGAAGCCGATCCAATTAAATATCACGCATTAAGCAAAATCACGGCAACAGCAGCGACATCTCCAAGCAAAAGTATTCCTAAATATTCAGATGTTTTTGGTCAATGGCTATGCGATGAAGCAGCACAAGATGAACGCTTAATTGGCATTACGCCTGCCATGTGTGAAGGTTCTGGCATGGTGCAATTTGCCAAACAATTTCCACAGCGTTTTTTTGATGTTGCCATTGCCGAGCAACACGCAGTAACGTTGGCAGCGGGTATGGCGTGCGAACAAGCAAAACCTGTCGTAGCCATTTATTCTACTTTTTTACAACGTGGTTATGATCAACTGATTCACGATGTTGCCTTACAAAATTTAGATGTAACTTTTGCCATAGACCGTGCAGGTTTGGTGGGAGAAGATGGTGCAACGCACGCAGGGGCGTATGATTTTGCTTATATGCGTACCATTCCAAATATCGTGCTTTTTGCTCCTAAAGATGAAAATGAATGCCGTCAAATGTTGCATACCGCCTATCATCATCAAGGTTGTGCAGCTGTACGCTATCCACGTGGTGCAGGCGTAGGCGTAAATATTGAGCAAAATTTACAAAAAATGGCGATTGGTAAAGGCGAAATTGTCGCAACCGTACAGCAAAATTCAGCACGTCCAACCTTGAGTATTTTAGCTTTTGGTAGCCGTGTAAATCCTGCTGCCGCTGGTGCAGAGCAATTAAGTCAATTGCTCAATGTGAACGTCAATGTGGCGAATATGCGTTTTGTCAAGCCATTAGATGCTGCATTAATTGAACAATTAGCCGCAACAAGTGATGCTCTAATTACCGTAGAAGAACACGCCATTATGGGTGGTGCTGGCAGTGCAGTCAATGAATTTTTAGCTCACGCCCAAATTTTAAAACCTGTATTAAATTTAGGTTTACCCGATACCTTTATAGAACAAGGCACGCATGATGAGCTACTGGCAGATTGTGGCTTAGATACACAAGGCATAATCAAGCAAATTGAGCAATTTTGGATTAAATTAAGCCAATCTCATCAAGCAAAAAGCCCCTAAACTCGGGGCTTTTTCATGATTTCAATCATGGAATATTCGCCATCAATTAAAACGTGATATTCGCTTTATTTTTATTGATAAACGCATCGCCCAAGCCTTTAATCGCTTTCAAATCTTCTACGCTTTTAAAGTTACCTGCTTTTTTACGATGTGCCACAATCGCTTTGGCTTTAGCTTCACCAATACCATTCAACTGTTGCAATTCTTTTACTGTTGCTGTATTGATATTCACTTTAGCGGCTAAAGGAGCTGCAGCTTTGGCTTTGCTGTCGCCTTTTTTAGCTGCTTGTGGTGCAGGTGCTGTTTTAGCAACTGCTGCTGCCGTGTTGGTTTGTGCCTTTTTATAATCAGCATACTTTTGGTCAAAATTATTTGCCATCGCACTAGAGCCAACCAATAAAGCCGTAGCTGCAAGCAAGTGTTTTACAATGTTCATAGTCATATCCTAATCTTGATTTAACCATTCTCAACTGAGAACTGTTTTGCATATTCCCACAATTTATCCATTTCTTCAAGCGTTAAATCTTCAATTTTTCGCCCTTGTTGTTGTGCTTGTGTTTCAATATAAGCAAAACGCTGGCGAAATTTATGATTTGTTGCCAATAATGCCATTTCACTAGCAATATTGAGCTTTCGCCCCACATTAATCAGAGCAAATAAACAATCGCCAAATTCTTGCATCATATCGTGCTGATTTTGCAAAGCAATCGCTTCATTTAATTCCTGTAATTCTTCTTGCAATTTTGCATAAGTAGATGAAAAATCAGGAAAATCAAAACCAATATTAGCCGCTAATTTTTGCAAACTTTCAGCTTGCACCACAGCAGGCCCAGCTTTGACTTGGCTTAAATAAGATTGTGCGATTTGTCGCTGTTGTTCATTTAGACGAGCCAAACGCTGCTGTTTTTCTTGCTGTTTAATGCTTTGCCATAATTGTTGCAAATTGGCATCATCTTGTGGCGTGTTGGCTTGGTCAAAAACGTGTGGGTGGCGACGGATTAATTTTTGCGTCAAATGCTCCACCACATCATGAAAATCAAACGCATTTTGCTCACTGTACATTTGCGATTGGAAAATCACTTGCAATAGCAAATCGCCCAATTCATCTTTCACATCATCTATATTGCCTGAACGAACCGCTTGCTCCACTTCATAGGCTTCTTCTATAGCGTAAGGCGTGAGTGTTTCAGGCGTTTGCTTGCGATCCCACGCACATTCGCTGCGTAATTGCTGCATGATTGCCAATAGTTTTTGCATTGCTTAAACCGCTGGTGCATTGTGAATTAAGCGTCTTGCACTGATAATCCCTGGTTGTTGCTCCAAGCGTGCCAGCAATTTAGATAATTGTGCTAAACCTTTGACTTCAATCAATAATTTCATATTAGCAATGCCATCGGCTTCAGAAATGGTATTCACTGCACGAATATTAATATGGTCAGAGAAAATCACTTGTGTTAAATCTTTAAGCAAACCACGGCGGTCGTAAGCATCAATCACAATTTCCACACTTTGCCCACGAGCAGGCTGCATTTCCCAATCGGCTTCTACCATGCGTTCAGGTTCGTGAGAAATCATGCGTAAATAATCTTGGCAACCAATTTTGTGAATGCTCACGCCACGGTGCAAGGTAATATAACCACCAATCGCTTCGCCATGTACAGGTTGGCAACATTGTGCAATGTACAATTCCACATTATCTAAACCATCAATCAAAATACCATGGTCGGATAAAGTCTTACTCGCTCGTGGATTGAGTGCAGGTTTGAGTACCAATTCTGGCTCATCGTCATCTACATCCAGCTGGCGATTAATTTGATTAATCAGCGAATGAATACCAATATCGCCATTCACCAAACCGATGAGAATATCTTCACCACTTTTCACATTGAAATGGCTGCAATAGTCATTTAAATCAATACTTTTCGGGTGAATTGCCAAACGTGCCAATTCTTTATTGAGCAATTCTTTGCCCACTTCTAAATTGTGGCTACGGTCTTGCTGTCTAAACCAATGACGTAATTTTTCTCTTGCTCGTGGTGTTTTGATATAACCGAGCGAATGCACCAACCAATCACGATTTGGCGAACGCCCTTTTTTGGTTAAAATTTCAACTTGCTCGCCTGTTTTGAGCGTATAAGTCAAAGGTACATAACGCTGATTGACCCGTGCCGCATAGCAATGATTGCCAACTTCGGTGTGCAAATAATAGGCAAAATCCAGCACGGTCGCATTGCGTGGTAATTCTTTAATATCGCCATCTCGGCTAAATACATAGATTTTTTCAAAGTCTTCAAAATCTTGTAAAGGTTGAAATTGACTATCTTCAGCATCTACATTCAAATTATTATCTGTGCGTTCTTGATAATGCTCCAACACGGTACGCAATGAATGCAAACGTTCATTAAACGATTGGTCGGTCTTTTTCGCCCCTTCTTTATAATTGAAATGCGAACACACGCCCAATTCTGCTTCATTGTGCATTTCATGCGTACGGATTTGTACTTCTAGCGATTTATTTTCAGCAATTACCGCTGTGTGCAATGAACGATAGCCATTGGCTTTCGGATTGGTAATATAATCGTCAAATTGATGTGGAATGTGTCGCCACAAAGTATGCACAATGCCTAATGCGTGGTAGCATTCCGACACATGATTAACCAAAATCCGTAACGCACGAATATCGTATAATTGCTCAAAGCTCAAATTTTTGCTTTTCATTTTACGGTAAATAGAATAAATGTGCTTCACTCGCCCATTCACTTCTGCTTGAATCCCGTATTCTTGTAAAGCATCTTTGACCGCTGTAATCACATCTTGAATATATTGCTCACGCTCTAAACGCTTTTCATTCAACAATGATGCAATTTCTTTATAACGCTCTGGTGCTAAAAAGCGGAATGCTAAATCTTCCAGCTCCCACTTGAGCTGAGCAATACCCAAACGGTGTGCCAATGGTGCGTAAATGGTTAAAATTTCTCGTGCCACACGCTCTTGACGCTCTCGGTCGGATTTTGCCAATTCACGCAAGGTATAGGTTCGGTCGGCAAGTTTAATCAACACCACCCGAACATCTTCGGTCACGGAAATCAGCATTTTATAAATGCCTGTGAGATGCTCTCGTTGGTCGTTATTAAAATGGTCTTCTAGGCGTTTATTTTTTTCAATCAATTCAGACAAGCGACCCATCGCCAACGTGCCTTTGAGCAAACTCATAACCGAATCGCCAAAGCGTTGCTGCACATCTTCCATGCTAATGAGCTGCTCACGGATACTTCTATACAACATGGCTGCAGATAACGTGTCTTCATCTACATTCAAGTGTTCTAAAATATCCGCCATTTCAATACCTGTAATAAAGGTGCTAATGGTGGCCTGGTGAGCGTTTGGACTCTCTTGTAATTGTTGTAAAATATAGCGTCCAACAGCTTCTAATTTTTCAAATGCTTGACCGTTTGCTCGCACTCGCTCCAACCAAAACAATAGAATTTCCAACGCATGTTCCGCTTGTAACATGTCGTCAGATAATTCTGCTAATTGGGCTGGCAATTGTTCACGCACCGTAACCATGTATATCTCCCTGATGATTGAAGAGCATTTTTCATATCATAGCATGATTTTAGAATGAATATCAGTATGCTAAATATTCGCTTGTCGTATTATATCTAATTCATTAGTCTAAATTCATCTGAATTTTTATATTGATAAGTATTCTTGTTTTTATTAAAATTAATGTAAATTTGTATCCTTAGGTTATTTTTATGTTTAAATACTCTCCCTTATCGCAAGCGGTGTTACTCACACTCACTGCTTTAGCGACTTCTACTGCTTTTGCTCAAGATGCTGATGAAACAGCATCGCCATCGCAAGTGTTGCCGACCATTGAAGTAGCTGCCGAAGAAGTGGCATTTGTTTCACAAACCAGTGCTTCTACTTTGCGTTCTACCCAAAGCAATTTAAATACGGCTCAAACGGTGAATGTAGTACATCAACGTCATTTACAAAACTACAATCCAACCAATTTGGACGGTGCTTTAACGCAAATTAGCGGTATTACACAAGGCAATACTTTGGCAGGCACGCAAGACACAGTAATTAAGCGTGGTTTTGGCGAAAACCGTGATGGCTCAGTCATGGTCAATGGTATGCCTGTGGTACAAGGGCGTACCATGAACCCAACTGTGGCTCAAGTGGAAGTGTTAAAAGGCCCTGCGTCATTGTTGTACGGTATTCAAGACCCAGGTGGCATTATCAATGTAGTGAGTAAAAAACCACAATATTCGCCACAAACAGAAATTTCAGTATTTGGCTCAAGCTATGCTAATAATCGTACAGGCTATGGCGTAACACTTGACCATACCAATGCCATTGGCTCATCGCCTTTTGCCTATCGTGTGATTGCCAGCCACAGTCAGCGTGATTATTGGCGTAATTTTGGCGAATTGGAAGAAACTTTATTTGCTCCATCATTGGCATGGGAAAATGACCAAACTAAAGTCAATTTAAGCTATCAATACCGTGAATATGATTCGCCATTTGATCGTTCTGTGGTGTTTGATTTAGCAACCAACCGTGCGTTGATCATTCCTAAAGAACGTCGCCTAGATGAAGCCTTTAATCAAATGAAAGGCAAAAACCATTTGGCACAGCTGAGCATTGACCACAAAATCAATGACCAATGGCAAGCTCATTTCGGCTACGGCTATAACCGTGAAACCTATCAAGCCAATCAGTTGCGTGTGTTAAGATTAAATACTACGAACAATACCGTCACTCGCCGTAATGATGGTACAGGCGATGCCGAAAGTATTGACAGTTCAGCACAATTTTATGTCAATGGTCAGTTTAATACAGGTCGTTTCCAACATCATTTACAGCTTGGCTCGGATATGGAATACCGCAAATATTATCGTGGCGATATGATTCGTGGTGCGACCAATACACTGAATTATCTGAACCCTGTGTATGGTTCAATTACACCTGCGACTAATGTAGTGGCATCGGATAGTGATCAAACCGATAAATTGCACACTTATGGCTTCTATTTACAAGATTCGATTGATTTAAGCCCACGTTGGACGGGTGTATTTGGCGTACGTTATACCCATTGGGATCAAGTGGCAGGGCGTGGTCGTCCGTTCGTTACCAATACTGATACTCGTAATGGCAAATGGTTGCCACGAGCAGGCGTGATTTTCAAAATCAATCCACAAAACTCACTGTATTTCAGCTATAGCGAATCGTTAAAACCAACGGCTCAAATTGCTCCATTAACCACCAATGCAAACATTGCTCATCGCACCATTGGTAATATTGAGCCAGAGCAATCACAATCGTATGAATTGGGTTGGAAATATGAAGTCGCTGACCGTACCTTGCTCAATTTAGCCGTGTTTGATATTACCAAACAAAACATGATGCTTACGCAAGAGAATACAACGACAAATACTGTGGAATTGTATCCATCTGGCGAAGTGCGTTCTCGTGGTGTGGAGTTTGATTTAACGCATCGCTTTAATGAACAATGGGACGCAAATTTCACTTATGCCAATACGCAAGTGCGTGTAACTAAAGATGATATTGTACCGAACCGAGTAGGTTTGCAATTAGTCAATGTGCCACGTTATACATCATCGGTTGCGGTGAACTATCAACCACATGAATTTTTGGGTGGTAAATGGCGTTTTGGTGCGAATGCGAACTACATTGCCAAACGTGCTGGTAATGAAGCGAACACTTTCCAATTACCAAGCTACATTCTTGCCAATGCCTATGCCAGCTATGAAACTAAAATCGCTGATAAAAGTGTGAATTTCCGTTTAAATGTCAATAACTTATTTGACAAAACCTATTATCCGTCAAGTGTGAATAATATTAACGTTTCACCAGGTGAAGCACGAGAATTTGTGTTGAGAACAACGCTTAAATTCTAATATCAATCGTGTATAAATAAACAAGG
>JAUNHS010000064.1 GCA_030523805.1 Acinetobacter sp. | reverse complement strand
ACGACTACAAAATCTAATTCAAAATAGCCGTGTGCAATCACATTACGCATACCACGCATATACTTCCAAGCAATATGTGGAAATTCATCAATGATTTGTGGTGCTTTTTGCTGAATTTTATTTGCTACTTCGCCCAAAGCAATTAAGCTCATCGCCACTGCATTTTGCGTACGTTTATCTGCTAAAAAGGTCATTTCGTCCATACCTTCCACAAATAAGCAAATGTCATTGCACAATTCAATCATTTTTGCGATATAGTCAATGCTGCGATTCATAATGGGCGAGCGTCCTTGAGTACATTCATTGCAAATCGTTTCGGTAAACTTCTCGGTGTTAAAATATCAACTTTAATACCTAAAATTTCTTCAAGCTCCATTTTAAAACCACATAAATCAAACAATGTAGTATGAGCATTTGGTGTAACCAGCAAATCTAAATCGCTTTTAGTTGTTGCATCGCCACGAGCTTGTGAGCCAAAGACTTTAATATCAGTTAGTCCAAACTGTTTGGCGGTAGACAAAATCACGTTGCGGTCAATCATCGTTACTCCAATGTTACGGATTTGGGGATGATTTTATTTTATATTACATCTGATTTATTTGTAAATGCAAACATTATCATTTGTTATGTGGTAGGAGTTATGTGGTAGAAGTGGTAGGGGCGTATCACATACGCCCAATACTATCTCACTTGTGCAAAAACCATGAATGATATTATAGTCGTATAAATATTAAAAAAATAGGAGTACAAAATATGCTTATTGACTTACCCCCTGCAGACCAACAACTGCTGACTGCCAAAGCACACCACTATGGTATGAGTGAAGCCGAGCTTGTCGCTGCTGCGGTTGCTAGTTATAGCCCTGTCGTGTTTGATCGGGAACGCATACAGGCATCGTTAGATAGTGGTATTGTTTCCATACCCAAAGGGCTTGCTAAAGATAAACAAGCATTTCGTGAATGGCTAAGACAGCGTAATGATAGTTGATTGAACATTTATGGATAGTTTACGATATACACTATAATAAACAGGAAAAATATCTTGCGCCCCGTCGGTTCTCACCCTACATAACCAATTTTAATGTGGATGATATGATGTAGGATAATAACATACCCCAACCTTATTCATCACCCCTGAAAATACCCATCAAAACGGCACGCATCGCCCAACCACTGATGCTGTGGCTCTTGCTGATTTAAAAAAATCGCATGGCGTGGACGCTTCACAATCACACGCTTGGCAAGCTGTTGAGCCAAAGGCAATAAAGCATCGCCCAAATCGATATGCTGTGGATTTTGTTCGCCTTGTTGCATTTCATCTTCCAGTAAATGATGAAGTACCTGCATTTGCTTTTTAACTTGTGCTTTTTTCTGATTATTTTGATGTCGCTGTGGAAACATCGGATCTAAATACACTACATCTACCGATTGTGCAGTGGCGATACGCTGTTGTAAATCGTCTTTGGCATCGGCAAAGTGGAGCTGTAAACGAGAAGTGAATTGACTTAAAAAAGGGTCTTGTTGAGCCAGCTGTAATTGATATTCTAGTAGGCTAAATAAAATCGGGTGGCGTTCTAGCAAAATCACATTCGCACCACATTGAGCCATCAGCAAGCTATCATGCCCCAAGCCAGCTGTGGCATCAATCACGGTAGGGTGTTCATTGGCTTGGCAGGCACGAGCGAGCATTTCAGTTTTGAGTGTGGCACGCTTTAGGCGTGGGATTTCGGCTTGCCAGTCAGGGTTCATTTTCATGCCTGCATAGCATAAGGAAAGTCCATCATCATCTAAAGCCAATGCCAGCTGTGGGTGTAGGCGTAAAAATTTTGCATTGATTTTTTCTACACATTCGCTGTGTATAGCAACGCCACGTTCTGTGAGACGAATCTGCCACTGTTGGCATTGCTCAGCATATTCAGCAGGGTAGTAAAGCGTAATCAATGAAAAATTCCTTGTCCAATCAAATGTTTAAATCAAATAGATAAGATTACCAAAATTGCCAACCCGTCAAGCTAATAATCAAAATGATAATGCCTGATAAAATACGATAATAAGCAAAAATCATAAAATCACGCTTGGCAACATAAGCCACTAAGGCACGAATAAAAATTAGTGCAGAAATGAATGACACGGCAATGCCCATGCCTAACACTGCCCAATCTTGCCCTGTAATAAATACTTCTTTATCTTTTAAAAATGCCAATGCACCCGCACCAATTAGCACAGGCAAGCCTAAAAAGAAAGAATATTCCGTCGCTGCCTTACGAGATACGCCCAAAAACATTGCACCAATAATGGTCGCTCCAGAGCGAGATGTACCTGGAATAAGCGATAATACTTGGATTAAACCAATCCAAATAGACTGCTTAATGGTCAAATCATCAACTTCTTGTACTTTTACTTTTGGTGGGTGTTTTTCAATCCACCAAATAATTAAACCACCGACAATTAAACTGATGGCAATCAAAATATTGCTAGATAGAATACTTTCAATCCAGTTATCCAAGGTTAAGCCAGCAATCACAATGGGAATAGACGAAAAAATCAAGCCCAAACCTAAGCGACGGCTTTGTGGGTCGCCTGTTATCATACCTTTGGCAGTTCCCCAAAGTTTAGACCAATATTCAAAAATAACGGCTAAAATAGCACCAATCTGAATCACGGCAACAAAAACAATGAGCTTTTGTTCATCTTGCCAAAAATTCATCACATCGGCAGAAAGCATCAAATGCCCAGTACTAGAAATAGGTAAAAATTCGGTAATACCTTCTACAATGCCCATCACGGCTGCTTTGAGAAGTAGTAATAAGTCCATAAATGCACTCAAGGAGATCTAAAAGATGCGTTATTATAACAGCTTTTTATTAGGCTAAAATGAGCTGATTTAAAAATTGTTGATTGCAATCACATTTTAATCACCATTGAACGCGTGTGATTAAAATATCATTCGCATAAATAAAGTAAAATTATGCTTTTTGTTCGCCAATTTTTTTCCACGCATCATTGCGTAAATAAATCGGTAAAGCGTGTTCTGCATTGAGCCATTGCGATGTCGGTTGTGCCAATGCCAATGTGCCAATATCTTGTGCTGTAGGCATAATATTTTGTTGTTCGCTTGGTGTGGTTTCATCAAGCAAGATTGCACCCGAGCCGACCAAAGCAAAGCGAATGTGCTGACGAGCGACATCATAGCTTAATAATTGTTCTTCGCTGATGGCTTGAGCAATGCCTTGTGCATCGCATTGAAAATGGGCGAGATAGACTTCATTCATGCGAGCATCAATCACAGCAGTAACTTGTTGCAAACCGAGTGTACGGTAAGCGGCCTGTGCCAACGCCTGCAAAGTAGAAACGCTAATCACAGGTAAATCATTTGCCCATGCGAGAGCTTGTGCAACTGTGGCATTAATTCGCACACCGCTAAATGACCCAGGCCCACGGCTAAAAGCAATCGCTGAAAGCTGGGCGAGTGGTAATTGTGCTTGTTGCATGGCTTGATCTACCATCGGTAAAATCACTTGTGTTTGCATTTTACTGCGTGCATCGTGTTGTAATGAATGCAATGTGCCGTGCTGAAATAATGCAACAGAACAATGTTCATTTGCCGATTCTAAAGCCAAAAGGTGCATGGTTTACCTATGATGAATGTATGATGAATGAAAGGAATGTGAAAATAAAAATAAGCAAAATCAATTGCACGCTAAGTCTAGCATTTTTTCCATAAAAAAGCACCTTATTGGTATAAGGTGCAGTGTGTTACTGGGTGTTGCTTGGAGTTGATTGTAAGGGAATGAATTGCCAATGCGTTTAAGCAAATTGCAAAAATAACCAATATAATCCACCAGATAAGCAAATTGTTGCTGGTAAAGTCAGTACCCAAGCTGAAAGAATGGATTTAATGGTAGAAGCATTTAAGCCCGATTTATTGGCAACCATCGTCCCTGCGACAGCACTATTTAACACGTGCGTGGTAGATACAGGTAAACCCAAGCCATCGGCAGCAGCAATGGTACTCATTGCTACCAATTCGGCAGACATCCCTTGACCATAAGTCATGTGGTTTTTACCAATTTTTTCACCCACAGTAACCACAATACGCTTCCAACCGACCATTGTCCCCAAGCCTAAAGCCAATGCCACAGCCACTTTAACCCAAGTAGGAATGTATTGTAAAAAGGCATCTAACTTGGCACGATATTGTTTAATAGTGGCTTGCTGTACTTGATCCAACGCTGGCAAGGCATTGCTTTTATCTAGGCGTTTAAATGCACTATTGCTTAAATACATATCATTGCGAATTTCGCTGACTTTATGCTTTGGAATGTGTTTAATATCGCCATATTGTGCAATTTCCTTGCCCAAATCATGCGTTAAACTTGCCAATGCAGGCACGACTTGCGTATTGTTTTGTTTGGTTTGTAAATATTGCGTCAAAATGGTGCGTGCTTTTTCATCGCTCATAAATGGCTGGCTGCTGAGCATTGCCGCACTTTGGTGCGAAAGCTGTTGGAATGACTGCAAATGTTGCTGATCTAAATTTTTATTTAAAGAATAAGCAAGCGGTGCAAGACCAATCAAAATCAGCATAATTAAGCCCATGCCTTTTTGTCCGTCATTTGAACCATGTGCAAAACTCACACCTGTACAAGTGAAAATCAAAATAGCACGAATCAATAAAGGCGGTGGCGTTGTCCCTACTGGTGGCTTAAATAATTCTAATTGCTTACGGAAGATTTTTTTCACCAACAGAAAAACAATCGCAGCAAATACAAAACCAATCAAAGGCGAGAATAATAAGGCTTTACCGACTTTGAGTACTTGATCCATATCTACACCACTTGCCCCGCCAGCACTGTGTAGAATAAAGTTCATAATGCCAACGCCTAAAATTGAGCCAATCAACGTATGCGAGCTAGATGCTGGAATGCCAAAAAACCATGTGCCTAAATTCCACAAAATTGCTGCCAATAACATGGCAAATACCATGGCAAAACCTGCACCACTGCCGACATTCATAATCAGCTCTACAGGCAATAAAGCAATAATGCCATAAGCGACAGCACCACTAGCGACCATTACACCCAAAAAGTTACAAAAACCTGCCCACATCACTGCAATGGGTGCAGGCAAGGCATTGGTATAAATCACCGTGGCAACGGCATTGGCAGTATCATGAAAACCATTGACAAATTCAAAGCCTAAAGCAATCAACAATGCCAAACCTAATAAAACGAGTGATGTCCACGCCAAAGGTGGAATATGTGATAAATCTGCATTGAGCTGGAATGCCACATATATTAAAGTGGCAATAATCACACCGATAAAGGTCGGCATAAAAAATTTAGGTGCAGCGGTATGCACATTTTTTTGCATATTTTCTGTGCTGTGGGGGAGATGAGACATAAACACTTTCATCTAGGTTAAAAAACTTGGCTTATTATTTGACAGAACTATGACAGTTTGATGACACATTGATGACAAAATAGAAAAATACATCAATAAAATAATGAAAAGTCGCACATAATAAGGGTATAATGTGAAGTGAATCGTACATTCTTTTGCTGAATGTATTCATCATGTTTCGCTGAATAATTTAGGAACGTATCTCATGAAAAAAATTTCACTTGCCTTGGCATTATTGACGAGCTTGGCTTTTACAGCGTGTACCACTACGACGACAACGACGGCAGGTAACACTGCAGGCACAGCCATTAACACGGCGAGCAGCATTGGCACGAATATTTTTAAAGCAGCGGTAGATCAACAATGCCGTACACAGTTGAACAATCAATCAGCGTGGAAAGTGGCTGCCAGCGTATTGGGTAGCGAGCAAAAAACGGTTTTAGAAAATAAAGTATGTGGTTGTGTGAGTGAAAAAGCACCACAGCAAGTGACTTTAGGTGAAATGACTCAAGCGGCTATTGATAGCAATGCCCGTGCGACCATTGTTGCCAATACCGTAGTGAAAACTTTACAAGCGTGCTATAGCGAATTTGTAAAATAAACAGTTGTGTATGATGTAAAAATTGTTTGTATCATAAAAATGATGGGTAATTTAGATAGAAATAAATGAATTTTTCTATAAAAAAATGATTTTATTACTATCTAACTTATTTAAATCATGTTATGATATTTGCAAATTGTGATGAATTTATCAGATGAATGTGATTTTATATTGCAGTCATTGAAATTAAGTCAATATAAATTCATGACGTTACACATATTTATTTCTTAATTAGAGATTGCAAATGAAAAAATTAACACTTTTAGCGGTTGTAGCAAGCTTAGTTGCTGGTCAAGCGTTCGCTCAAGATTCTAAACCTGCTGCATTCAATGCACCTGTTGAAAAACACGCTGCTGCACAACAATTTACTTGTGCTGAAGACATCAACGTTGTTGTACGTCCAGTTGAATTGCACAAAATTGAATTAAGCGTAAATGGCGAAAAGCAAATTTTAGACCGTATCGCAAAACGTACATTCCGTTTATTCGGTTTAACTAACCGTGCAACAGAAACTAACCGTTATACACAATATGTATCTACAAATACTGTTTGGAATCAAAAAGTTGATCATGCAACTTTAAAAACAGTAACTGCTGAAGGTCAAGCGATTGTTGCTCGTTGTGAAGAAGTAAAATAATTTGTACGCTTCATACTGATATTTGACATAAAGAAAACGCCAATTCATCATGAGTTGGCATTTTTTTATGGTTCATTTGTAGGGTTTAGATTGAGAGATGCGACACATTTGACTATAATACTTTAAAATTTTTCATGATAAGATGAAGTATATTAAATGAGTTTATCTAGCCCTAGCAATAGCGTTCACAAGCCACATCAAGCTGAAAATTTTCATTTAACGCCCCCTGCACATTTTCCTTACCGAGAGCGTCAAGCCAGTAATAAAGCACGTTTGCAGCAATTATTGCGTGAACGTATTTTATTTTTGGACGGTGCAATGGGGACGGAAATTCAAAATTATAAATTGAAGGAACAAGATTATCGTGGTGAACGTTTTGCTGATATTGCCAACGATGTCAAAGGCAATAACGATTTATTGGTTTTAACGCAACCTGACATTATTCGTAATATTCATCGCTCGTATTTGCTTGCAGGGGTGGATATTATTGAAACCAATAGTTTTAATGGTACGCAAATTTCTATGGCAGATTATCTCATGGAAGATTTGGTGTACGAAATTAATAAAACATCAGCATTGCTTGCCCGTGAAGTATGCGACGAAATTACTGCACAAACGCCTGATAAGCCACGTTTTGTTGCAGGAGTGCTCGGGCCAACATCTCGTACCTGTTCTATTTCGCCAGATGTGAATGACCCAGCATTTCGTAACGTTACTTTTGATGAATTGGTGGATAATTATACCGAAGCGACCTTGGCATTGATTGAAGGTGGGGCAGATATTATTCTGATTGAAACCATTTTTGATACCTTGAATGCCAAAGCAGCGATTTTTGCGGTATTGGGCGTATTTGAAAATATTGGTTTTGAATTGCCGATTATGATTTCAGGGACGATTACCGATGCGTCTGGGCGTACTTTGTCTGGGCAAACGGCAGAAGCCTTTTATAATTCCATTCGTCATGCCAAGCCGATTTCTATTGGTTTTAACTGTGCTTTAGGGGCAGATGCTTTGCAACCTTATGTGCAAGCCTTGTCTGATGTGTGTGAAACTTTTGTCTCTACGCACCCTAATGCAGGTTTACCTAATGAATTTGGTGAATATGATGAAACGCCAGAACAAACGGCAGGCATGGTGCAAGCCTTTGCACAAGCAGGATTGCTCAATATTGTCGGTGGTTGCTGTGGTACAACGCCAGATCATATTGCCAAAATGGTGGAATTGGTTTCGCCTTATGCACCACGTCAAATTCCTGATTATCAACCTGCGTGTCGCTTGTCAGGTTTAGAGCCGTTCAATATTGTGCGAAGTACGCCTTATGTCAATGTGGGCGAGCGTACCAACGTAACAGGCTCAAAAAAATTCTTACGTTTAATTAAAACGGAAGAATATGCCGAAGCCCTAGATGTAGCACGAGACCAAGTAGAAGGTGGGGCTCATGTAGTGGATATTAACATGGACGAAGCCATGTTAGATTCCAAACAGGCGATGATTCACTTTGTCAATTTGATTGCATCTGAACCTGATATTAGCCGTGTACCTTTGATGATTGACTCATCAAAATGGGACATTATTGAAGCAGGTTTAAAATGTACGCAAGGCAAGCCGATTGTCAATTCCATTTCGCTCAAAGAAGGCTATGACGAATTTGTAGAAAAAGCCAAATTGTGTATGCGATATGGTGCGGCTGTGATTGTCATGGCGTTTGACGAAACAGGACAGGCAGATACCGAAGCACGCAAAATTGAAATTTGTAAACGTTCTTACGATATTTTGGTTGATGAAGTCGGCTTTCCAAGTGAAGATATTATTTTTGACCCGAATGTATTTGCCGTTGCCACAGGTATTGAAGAACATAACAATTATGGCGTAGATTTTATTAATGCAACACATTGGATTACTACCAATTTACCGAATGCGATGGTGTCTGGTGGTGTGTCTAACGTGTCATTCTCATTCCGTGGCAATCCAATCCGTGAAGCCATTCATGCCGTCTTTTTGCACTATGCGATTAAAAATGGTATGACCATGGGTATCGTCAATCCAGCCATGATGGAAGATTATGACGATATTGAACCTGAAGCACGCTTGGCGATTGAAGATGTCATTCTCAACCGTAATCAAGGCGAAAGCAATTTAGATGCCACTGACCGTTTGATGGCAGTTGCTGAAAATTATCAAGCAGGCGATAAGAAAAAAGATGCTAGTGCCGATATGGCTTGGCGAGAATTGCCTGTTGCCAAACGTATTGAACACGCTTTGGTCAAAGGCATTACCACTTTTATCAATGAAGATACCGAAGAAGCCCGTTTGCAATTTCCACGTCCTTTAGATGTAATTGAAGGCCCGTTGATGGACGGCATGAACGTGGTCGGTGATTTGTTTGGTGCAGGGCAAATGTTTTTACCGCAAGTGGTAAAATCTGCTCGTGTGATGAAGCAAGCCGTAGCGTGGCTCAACCCTTATATTGAAGCTGAAAAAACGGAAGGCGAAAGCAAAGGTAAAGTGCTGATGGCAACCGTGAAAGGCGATGTCCACGATATTGGTAAAAATATTGTGGGGGTGGTTTTAGGTTGTAATGGCTATGAAATCATAGACTTAGGTGTGATGGTGCCTTGTGAAACTATTTTAGAAACAGCACAAAAAGAGCAGGTGGATATTATCGGTTTATCGGGTTTGATTACGCCAAGTTTAGATGAAATGGTGTATGTTGCCCAGCAAATGCAAGAGCAAGGCTTTCATATTCCATTATTGATTGGTGGTGCGACCACATCTAAAGCCCATACCGCCGTGAAAATTGAACCACAATATCAAAATGATGCGGTGATTTATGTTGCCGATGCCAGCCGTGCCGTGGGTGTAGCAACCACGCTATTGTCTAAAGATTTAAAAGGTAAATTTGTAGATGATACCCGTGCAGAATATGCCAAAGTGCGTGAACGCTTGGCGAATAAACAGCCAAAAGCCGCCAAATTAAGCTATTTAGAAGCTGTACAAAATGGCTTACAAAAAGATTGGCAAAATTATACGCCACCTGTGCCACAG
>JAUNHS010000063.1:3575-9903 GCA_030523805.1 Acinetobacter sp. | reverse complement strand
GCACCGTATCATCTCGTAAAGCATACTTTAAATAATCTTGGAAACAGCGTTCATCAAAATCTTTATAAAAACCTTTTGGTCGCAACATTTCGCCTGCTTGCTCACGACTTTGCCAATGCTCACGACGTTTTATAGACAAATGTGCAGGCGTAATTTTATCCAACATTACTCGGTTAAAATATTTAGCATAATGTAATTGCAACGATGCCATGCCTAAAATCAAAGGGGGATCTAACAAGACATTTTGCTCAAATAATTCAGGACGTTGGTAAGATGCTAAAAAAGTCAATGCTGCCCCAAGTGAATGCCCGACACCAATCACTTTACGCCCTTGTGCTTGCGTTACAATACTATCAATCACTTGTTGCGTTAAAGATTGCCAATGTGCATCAATCGGATAGCGTTGGTCTATGCCCAATGTTGGACTGGTAATCACATCATAATGTTGCTCTAATTGTTGTAATAAGGTGCGATATACAGGGACTGGCATTCCAGTAGCGTGCGAAAAGTGAATTAAAGGTTTCATAGTCATCTCTTGTATCCTAACTACAAATATTGTAAATCACTACTTTGGAATTGCAATAGTTTTATCATGATGATTGTAATAGTCATAGTGAAATGCTGCTAAAATTTGCTATACTTCATGTTATCAATCCCTTGTTTAATCAAGAGCAAATACATCACCGCAGCGTGTGAGTCATATTCATGAGTTTAGATTTAGATCAAGATGGTCATTTAATAGATTATCGCATTTGGAATGCCGACATTGCCCAACAGCTGGCAAATAGTTTAGACATTCAGCTCAACGATTGGCATTTGCAAATTTTATTTGCCGTACGCCAATTTTATCAAGAATTTGGCTATGCCCCAGCCACTCGCCCACTGATCAAATTTTTAATGAAAACTGTAAATGCCGACATTAGTAATAGTCTATTGCAACAACAGTTTAATACAGGTTTAGTCGCTCGGCATTTGTGCCGTTTAGCAGGAATTCCAAAACCTGCGAATTGCTTATAATTTCCTTTTTTGCTTGCTAGAGAATCACGCCATGCCTTTTTCAAATCGCTCATCGTCAAATAAATTGACCGAAAGAATTGCCAATAATAAAATGAAAAATCTCAAAACATCTGCGACAGATCGCCGTTTATCTATCGCCAAGGCATCATTATTGGCAGGTACACGTTGGGCAACCGCAAGTGCCAGCTCCTTTTTTGCCAGCCCAGCAGAAAAAGAACGTTTAAGAAAGCAAGCATTACAAGAGCAAGCACAATATTTAGTCAGTGAAATTGGCAAACTTAAAGGCTCAATTGTAAAAATTGGGCAAATGATGGCATTGTATGGCGAACATTTTTTACCAGAAGAAGTTACGCAAGCACTCAGCACACTCAACAATCAAACAACGGCTTTAGAATGGTCAGCCATTCAACGTCAATTACGCTTACAATTAGGCTCAAAATTAGACGATTTAATTGTAGATGAAGAGCCTTTAGGCACGGCATCATTGGCACAAGTACATCGTGCTGTGCGTAAATCTGATGGCTTGGAAGTAGTGTTAAAAGTGCAATATCCATTGGTTGCCACAGCCATTGATTCCGATATGAATTTATTCAAACAAATGCTCACACTCACACGTCTCACACCGCAGACACGAGAGTTTGATCAATGGTTTGAAGAAGTTCGCCAAATGATGCACCGTGAAGTCAATTATCAGCTAGAAGCCGAAACCACAAAACGTTTTGCTGAACGCTTAAAGCATGATAATCGCTACATCGTACCACAAATTATTGATGACTATAGCACCAAGCAAGTGCTGTGCATGACGTATGAAGCGGGCATTCCGATTTATAGTCCACACATCATGCAACTTTCACAAGCACGACGCAATGCCATTGGTGAGGCGGCACTAGAGATTATTATCCGTGAATTATTTGAATGGGGCGAAATGCAAACCGACCCTAATTTTGGTAATTACCTACTCCGCATTGCCGAAGATGAACAACAACCTGACCAAATTATTTTGCTAGACTTTGGGGCAATTCGCCAGTTTGATACCCACCTACTCAAAGTTGCACAAGGTTTAATCCACGCTGGCTATCAACAAAATCATCAAGCCATGATGAATGCCATGACAGGCTACCGTTATTTTGATACTTTACCACCATCAGCAAAATCAGATATGGCTCACGTCTTCTTATTAGCCACGGAAGCCCTGCACAGTGATGATGCTTACGATTGGAAAGCACGCCAACTGCACGAGCGTATTATGCAAAAAACCAGCACATCGGTTGCTTCACGCCACTTCACCGTACCACCGAAAGAATTTATGTTTATTAGCCGTAAATTCATTGGTGCTTACACCTTTATGACTGTAATAGAAGCACAAACGCAAGTCAAAACGATGATTACACCCCATCTTCCCCAACCGTAACACCAGCATTTAAGAACAAAAAATGTGCGATAAATTGTGATTTATCGCCTTTTTTATAGCTCACCATTTTTAATCTACTGATGACCACAATCTGTACATCAAAGTAACAGCTCTTGACTTTTGAAAAAATGATAACGAACATATTTCTGCTATTTTTTATAAAAACTAACAATGATTTAGCTTCATCAATACTTCACGACTTCTATTTAAAGAACAAAAAATACACAATAAAATAGCCTTTGTAATATTGAAAAAATCGTTTAAAGAAATTTTTTCATCGTTTTTAAAGCAAATACTATGCAAAATACATCACAGATTAGTGCTTGCTTTTCTACAAAAAAAGAGTATATTTCACTCTTATGTTAGGTCACAAAAGTAATTTATATGAGTTTATGGCAAAAATTGTTTCATAAAAATGAAGCAGTCAATGAACACAAAAATCACATTGCATGTATTGAAAGTGATTGCAGTTGTTTAAATGATGAGCAACTTTTCAATATGCTCCGTGAAACAGACGATATGGACATTCAACAAGGAATTAAGAAAATTTTAAATGCTCGTGGATACAGCAAAAAAGAATTAGCCCAAGTGTGTGGCTTATTACCATCTTAATGGCATCAGCTCACATTTGGTCAAGCAATGGATATTTCAATTGGAATATTCATTGCCCAATCCACATAAATATCTCTCCATGATTTCTCCACAATTCAGCCACACGTTACAATTCTATTATAAAAACACGCATTTTTATTGCAATAAGTCGCTTGCTTAATTATGGCATTTTCACTATGATATGTGAACGACTTCACAACAATAATGATTTACTCCATAGATTTAGCTCTCATTAACCCAATATCACTAAATCTAACGATTATAACTTTACTCACGTTTAGCATAATTTACTAATATGGCAAATCTTCATTTTTTAGATTTTGTCATCAAATTTTCATGTTTAAACTTTATGCTAAACACACAACAAAGATCAACGAGGTTTTTATGATTTACACACATACCTACACGAACCATAGTCATGAACAGCAATTTCAACACGCTGTGATGGCAATTCAACGAGAAAATATTTTCATTCATGCGGTACAACAGTTGGAGCAATTAGCTCAGCATGGTCATCAACAGTCTGCATCGTATCTTGCTCAACTGTATAAGCATGGTTTCCGTGTAGAAAAAGATAGTGCCAAAGCCATCTATTGGGATCGTTTGGCACATACTCAGCAAACTATTGAGATGGAATTTTAAACAAAATTCCATCTCAAATGGATAAACTTGATTTTAAATGCACTTTTTTTAAGCAAATAATTGTAATTTCTCCATTTATTGCAAACTTTTGCAAAATTAATATTTGACAATATCATTCTTTTTCTATATTATACGCACATACCGAAATGTCCCTATCGTCTAGAGGCCTAGGACATCGCCCTTTCACGGCGGTAACCGGGGTTCGAATCCCCGTAGGGACGCCATATTTAGACCGAAAGGTCATAAAAAAGCCATTGCATATTCAGTCAATGGCTTTTTTATTTGCTTGAATAATGCAAAAAATTTGCATAACATTCAAAGTATTTAAAACAAAGCATTCAAAGATGATTACTCATCACGCATAAATACAAACGTTGCCATACGCCCTGTATGTGCTTGCCGACGGTATGAATAATAATCCGTAGATTGATAAGTACATTGCTCACCACCAATGATGGTTGTTACCCCATGCTTTTGTAAAATAAAGCGAGCAATTGCATATAAATCTGCATAATATTTCCCTGTGTGTGCTTGCCATAAAAAAGCGGATTCCACGTCAGCATAGCGTTGTATAAAGGCATCTTTGACATCTTGTCCGACTTCAAAGCATTGCTGACTAATCGCTGCACCCAAATACGCCCATTGTGCAGGCGTTTTCATTTGTGCTAAAGTGTGTTCAATCATACCCTGTGCCAAACCACGCCAGCCTGCGTGTAAATTGGCAATTTCACTACCATCTGCATTGCCTAGAGCAATCGGCAAGCAATCCGCAGTTAAAATCATCAACGCATGACCACGTTGTGATGTAACCAAACCATCTCCCGTGAGTGCATGAAATTGGCATTGTTCATCTACCCGATGGCAAATGGTGCTATGTGTTTGATTCAACCATGTAAGTTGCTTTACGCCATAAGGCAAAAATTGTTGCAATAATTGCAAACGGTGCTGTTGCACACGCTGGCTTTGGTCATTCACGTGCAATGCCAAATTAAAGCCTTGTAGTGCAACATCTGGGCTTGCCAAAGCAAAAGGTTCATTGACTTTGGTTTGCCCCACATACACGCCTTGTGGTAATTGTGAAAAAGTTTCAATCATTGCATTTCCTTAATCTGCTGGATTTTCTTGACGTAAAACATTGAGCAAATGCTGAAAATCATCAGGTAATGGTGCTTCAAAAGTCATCTGCTGCCCTGTGCGTGGGTGAATTAATCCCAATTGATAAGCGTGCAAGGCTTGACGTTTAAAGCCGTGTAATATTTCCTTCAACGCTGGCGATGCCCCTGCTGGAATTTTCACACGTTGCAAATACACAGGATCACCAATTAAAGGGTGTCCTAAATAACTAAAATGCACACGAATTTGATGGGTACGCCCTGTTTCTAATTGAGCGTGTAAACGTGTGAAATGCTTAAAACGCTCTTTGACATTATAATGCGTAATCGCATCTTTCCCACCTGCCAACACTGCCATTTTCACACGGTCATGTGGGTGGCGTTTAATCGGTTTATCAATCGTTCCACCTGCAATAATGTAACCATACACGATTAAATCATATAGACGATACACCGACTTTTCTGCCAACTGCTGACTTAATGCAAATTGAGCTTCCAAAGTTTTGGCAACCACCAATAAACCACTGGTATCTTTATCAATACGATGCACCAACCCTGCACGGTCTAATTCTGCCGATTTAGGATAATAATGCAACAACGCATTTAGTAATGTTCCCGATGGATTACCTGCCCCAGGGTGTACAACCATACCCACAGCTTTATTAATGACCATAATATCATCATCTTCATAAATGATGGATAATGGAATATCTTCTGCTTGATAGTGATTTTGCTGCTGCAATACCACATCTAAACGCACGGTTTCTACACCTTTGCATTGATATTTTGGTTTGACTTGCTGACCATCTACCAATAATTTGCCGTCTTTAATCCATTGTTTCAGCTTTTCACGAGAAAAGTCTGACCAAATTTCAGCAACCACTTGGTCAATTCTTGCACCAAAATGTGTTTCGTCCAATTGATGCTCAAGTAAGAATTGAGTATGATTTTCATTGTTCGTAGTGATTAATAATTCATCATCTTCCGTTACAGTACTTTGAGATGATGAACTTTGTGCTACATTAGATAACGTTACAGACATGATTTTACGCTTTTCTTTGCTAATTTTATGCTATTATAGCACGGTTAAATATACATATTCGCCTTGAGGAATTTTTATGTCATCTTTACATTATAAAATTACAACGCTCAGCTTAGTGCTTGGCATCACGGCTATGGCTGGCTGTAGTACTTTTGGTATCAAAAAACAAAAAGATGTGGTAGATTTAGGGCCACAATCTACCGAGCAAGTGTATTTTGAAAAAGCTCAAAAGGCTTTGGCGAAAGGGCAATATAGCGAAGCAAATAAATCGCTAGAAGCCATCAAAAACTATTTCCCTACAGGGCAATATAGCGAACAAGCAGAATTGGAATTAATTTATAGCAAATTCCAACAAAAAGATTACCCTGCAACCATTTCATTGGCAGAGCGTTTTATTCAGCAATATCCACAGCACCCACGTTTAGATTATGCTTACTATGTGCGTGGTGTTGCCAATATGGAGCAAAATTACGATAGCTTAATTCGTTATAC
>JAUNHS010000063.1:0-3475 GCA_030523805.1 Acinetobacter sp. | reverse complement strand
TCTGGTGAATAATCCACAATACGCACTACTTCCAAACGCTTGCCCAAATATCGCACACGGCGATCAATTTTGCGTAACATTTGCTTATTATATTGATAATCAGCATTCTCACTACGATCGCCCAAACTCGCTGCCCAAGTCACTTTTTGTGTAATTTCTGGGCGTTGATTTCGCCATAAGTCTTGCAATTCATCTGCCAAACGGTCATGCCCTTGACGAGTAATCAATAACGATTTCATGTGATACCTTGCTTTATTTTCAATCTCATTCAAACCATTATTCTACCATTTTTATCTATCTGCACAAACTCATGATGAGCCATCATCAATCATTGTATAAACATAAAAATATCAATAAAATGATAGATTAAGCACATATTTAATAGCAAAAACCTGTTAATTTGGTATTAATAACAGGTATCATCTATTACAACATCACAACATTTTATTAGCAAAACTACTATTATTTCACACTTTCTTTATTTTTATTTTGCTTTACAATATTTGACATTCTTGGGTCATCGCCCTATGATGTAACAATGGTTAAAGTCGCATATATTTTAATCTTGAGATTAAATTGTTTTATATCAAAATGTTATGTGATTTTTTAAGATGAACATTACCTTTTATTGCACTGATGATATGACCTAATACGCCACAATCATCGGCAAATAGGATTTAATTTTAGATAGAGTAACAATTTAATTCATCTAAATCATTCTTTACAATGCCAATTGAGCATTTTAGACATCTATTGTAAAGAATGCCAACAACAAAATGCTTGTTCTTGCTGTTCTCACAACATCAATCAACATTTTGTTGCTAGGAGATTACTATGCAAAAATTTACTCAAACGCTGTTCGCCCTATCAGCACAGGCGAAACAATGTACAATATTTGCGTTGCAACGTTTTCAAGCATTAGCACCAAAGCATAAAAAAATTGCCATTGCAACTTTTGCAGGCAGCGTGATGCTTACTGCGATTGCGATTTCTCAATCAGATTCCCCAGCAAGTTCTGAACCAAATACAACAATTACAGATACAACACCACAATATGCCACTGAATTAATCAATCCTAAAAAATTAACTGTTGTGAGTGTAGCAAGTCCAAGTATTATTTTCCAAAGTGATGAAATGACACATGGTTTTGCTTATGATTTAA
Source organism: Acinetobacter sp. (assembly GCA_030523805.1). Classification (GTDB taxonomy): domain Bacteria; phylum Pseudomonadota; class Gammaproteobacteria; order Pseudomonadales; family Moraxellaceae; genus Acinetobacter. Next base: position 2,313 of record JAUNHS010000063.1, on the reverse strand, counting down.
CACGTCTATATGCAGCCAAACTCAAATTAGATTTAGATTTTCAAGTTGTAGATAGTGAACAAACTGCTCAAGATTGGTTGAAGCAAGGCAAAGCTGATGTGATGGTGAGCCAAAATAAAATCGCCCAGCAAGATGAAAATTCATCTTTACGTTTTATTTCATTGGCGTGTGGTGAAGAATATGCTTTAAGCAAAAATGGCTTAAATACTCATTTAAATTGGGTATTTCACAATAAACATCAACAACTTACTGACACAGCTGAAACGTTTGTATGTAAGCATAAAAAGTATGGCACGCTCTATCAATTAGCCACATTCTATAATCAAAAATTGTGGCAGCCACATGATTGGAAAACGGTGCAAAATAATTTACAACAACGCCTACCCGACTATGAAAGCAAGTTTAAAACTGTCGCTCAGCAGTACAATTTAGATTGGCATTTATTGGCGGCCATTGGCTACCAAGAGTCATTCTTAAAGCCGACGTCTGTATCGCCAACAGGTGTGCGTGGTTTAATGATGCTGACATCGGAAACTGCAAAAGAAATGGGTGTCAATAACCGTGATGATGCCATGCAAAGCATTGAAGGTGGTGCTAAATATTTCCATCAACTCATGCAACGTTATCAGCACATTGCTGAACCAGACCGTACATGGTTTGCTTTGGCTGCCTATAATTTAGGCCCTGCGGCGGTATTGCAAATTCAAAACCGTGTCAAAGCACAAGGGCAAAATCCGTATCAATGGGTATATATTTTTGATTATTTGAGACGCAATCAAAGTAAAAATGCAAAATATGAACAGGCTATTCAATATGTTACACGCATTCGTACCTTTGTTGAGCTATTAAAAAAAAATGAACAAGCCGCCATTTAATCATCACAAATGATGGGCAATATTTAGATTTTCAATCATGCCCATCTGTAACATAGCTGATTTTTACATCTATTTCTGTTAAACTATCGCCCCAAATATTTGCCCTTTTTAATCGCCATGACGACAGATTTTGCTCTCATTCAACAGATTGATGCGTTACTCCCCCAAACACAATGTGGTTTATGTGGGCATCGTGATGGCTGCTTACCTTATGCAACGTCTATCGCTCGTGGTGAAGATGCCAATAAATGTGTGCCTGGTGGGCAACCAGTTGCCGATGCTTTAGCAAAATTATTACAGCGTCCTGCATTGATTGCCGAGCCGAGTGTGTGGGATATTCAAGCTGACGGTCGTCCACAACGTGTAAAAGCCGTCATTCGTGAAGATGAATGTATCGGCTGCACCAAATGTATCAATGCCTGCCCTGTAGATGCCATTATCGGCAGTGGCAAAGTCATGCACACCATTTTTAGTGATTTATGTACAGGTTGCGAATTGTGTATTCCACCTTGCCCTGTGGATTGCATAGATTTAGTGCCTGATACGGCTGTCCTTCCTACCGCAGAGCAACGTGAACGTGAGCAAAATGATTTGCGTCGTCGCTATTACGCACATATTCAACGTGAAGAACAACGTAAGCAAAATCGTCACAATCCAATTGTACGTGCAGAAATTAATACAAAACTTTTTGCTGATTTTTCTAAGCATTTGAATGACTTACCTGTTATTCAAACCTTAGAACAAAATACACCTTCGCCTGCTGTCAATCCACAAATCACCATTGAATTAGCAAAAATCCGTACGCAAATCAAAAAATTGCAAAAGCAACTGGCTGTGCGTGCTGATGAACAAAAACAGCAGCAATTACAACAACTTGAATCCAAATTAAGCGAACTACAATCCGCTTAATCGTTCACTTAACAATTCACTTGACAATCATCAATGAAGATTTCTCTATGACCAGCAAAACCGTTGCATCTAAAGCGATGTCTAAAGCACAAATTCAAAACTTTTTTGAATTGCTGCGTGAACAACGACCTAAACCAGAAACTGAACTCAATTATAATTCAGCATTTGAATTGTTAATTGCTGTCATGCTTTCTGCACAAGCGACAGATGTAAGCGTCAATAAAGCGACCGATAAATTATTTCCTGTTGCCAATACGCCTGAGCAAATTTTCGCATTAGGTGTAGATGGCTTAAAGCAATATATTAAAACCATTGGTTTGTATAATTCCAAAGCTGAAAATGTGATTAAAACCTGTCAGATTTTGATAGAGCAACATCAAAGCCAAGTGCCACAAAACCGAGAAGCACTTGAAGCATTGCCAGGCGTGGGGAGAAAAACTGCAAATGTGGTACTCAATACTGCATTTGGACAAGTGGCAATGGCTGTAGATACGCATATTTTCCGTTTAGGTAATCGTACAGGTTTGGC
>JAUNHS010000062.1 GCA_030523805.1 Acinetobacter sp. | reverse complement strand
ATAATATCAGCTTCACGTTCGTGCTGTTTTGCATTCAATACTTCGTGCTGAATGCCTGCTTGGTTTAATTTTTGCGATAAAATTTCACTGGCTTCAATGGTTGCTGTACCAATCAAAATAGGTGCTTTGCTTTCTTGAATACGCAAAATTTCTTGAATGATGGCATTGTATTTCGCTTCTTGCGTCAAATAAATCACATCATTTAGATCTTGACGTACCATTGGGCGATGCGTTGGAATAATCACCACATCTAAACCATAAATTTCTTTCATTTCCGCAGCTTCAGTATCAGCCGTACCTGTCATACCTGATAATTTACGGTATAAACGGAAATAGTTTTGGAATGTCGTGGTTGCCATGGTTTGGTTTTCAGGTTGAATGGTCAAACCTTCTTTCGCTTCAACTGCTTGGTGCAAACCTTCCGACCAACGACGACCTGGCATGGTACGTCCAGTATTTTCATCTACGATGATAATTTCACCATCATGGATAATATAGTGGACATTGAGTTGGTATAAATAATGTGCTCGTACCGCAGCGGTAACGTGTTGCACCAAATTTAAGTTTACAGCTGAATATAAGCTCTCGCCTTCTTTCAGCAAACCTAAATTCACCAATTCTTTTTCAATGACTTCATAGCCAGCTTCGGTAATTTCAATAGAGCGTTGCTTTTCATCAATCCAGAAATGCCCACCATCAGCCACTTTTTCTTCTTTTTGTGCGTGTAATTTTGGTGGAATTTGATCCATCAAAGCATAGAGTTGTGATGAGTCTTCACTTTGCCCTGAAATGATTAATGGCGTACGAGCTTCATCAATTAAAATAGAATCCACTTCGTCAATAATGGCATACGCCAAGCCACGTTGCTTTTTCTCTTCTTTGGCAAAAACCATGTTATCACGCAGATAGTCAAAGCCAAATTCGTTATTTGTACCGTAAGTAATGTCGGCACGGTATGCCAAACTCTTTTCATGTGGATCTTGCATAGAATAAATAATGCCAATGCTCAACCCCAAAAATTCATATAAAGGACGGTTTAATTCGGCATCACGCTTTGCCAAATAGTCGTTTACCGTAATAACGTGTACGCCATCGCCACTAATCGCATTGAGATAACACGCCAATGTACCCATCAAGGTTTTACCTTCACCAGTACGCATTTCGGCAATTTTACCTTCATGCAGCGTAATACCACCAATCAACTGTACATCATAATGACGCATACCCATCACACGTTTTGCAGCTTCACGGCATACAGCAAAGGCTTCAGGCAATAATTTATCTAAACTTTCGCCATTTTGGTAGCGTTGCTTAAACTCATTGGTTTTGGCAGATAAGTCATCATCGCTGAGTGCGGAAATCGTTGGTTCAAGTGCGTTAATTTTCCCCACTATTTTACGCATACGCTTAAGTTCACGCTCATTTTTTGTACCAAAAATGCCGCCGATTAGACTGGATAACATATAGAAAACTCTCTAATTTTTAAAATGATAAAATTATCTCATATTATGGCGTTTTTTTTATGAACTACAAGGGTAATTTAGTAAAAAATTTGGCAAATGTCTATAAACTCACTTAAAATACATGGCATCATCTCGCAAAAATCCCTATATATTTTTCAAATCAAATTTACCGTGCAATTTTATGAATACTTTTTTAACCATTGCTTTATTACATTTTATGGCTCAATTAAGCCCAGGTCCAGATATTCTATTAACCAGTAAAATTGCAATTTCTCAAGGGCGTATTGCTGCTTTTTGGTGTGCATTAGGTATTAGTTTAGGGATTGCTATTTGGATTGCCATTACTTTAACGGGTTTTAGTGTGATATTACAACAATGGCAAGGCGTACAAACAGCCATTACGCTATTTGGTGCAATCTTTTTAGCAAAAATGGGCTTTGCTATGCTCAAAAGTGCATGGACATCATCACAGCAAATTTCTACACAACAGAGCATACAGCCAACCAAACAATCTGCATTACAATTACTTTCATTAGGTTTAATGACCAATTTATCCAACCCTAAAGTCTTAATTTATTTTGCCAGCGTATTTTCTTTAGCAATACAAGATACGCATTTACATCAAACAAAACTGTTATTAGGCACAATACTTACCTTAGAGACGTGGATTGTATTTAGCACTTTAGCTTATATATTTTCCCTTGCCAAAGTCCAACATTATTACCAAGCAGCAACACGTTGGATTGATAGCATTGCAGGTGGATTATTTTTATTATTTTCTATGCTTTTATTATGGGATATTGCTCAAACTTGGCTGTAAAACTATACAAAAATAACAAAAAGGGACGTTATTACACGCCCCTTTTTTCATTTGCTTAATGAATGCTACGCATCAATGTTGCATTAACGCTAATCAAACTCATTATGCTGTGGTGTCGGTTTACTAAAGCCTTTGGTCAGCCACGCAAGGTAGAACATACCAATCATCGCCCAGCTTAAACCAACGGCCAATGCGGTCAAATCAATATTCAGCCACATCAAAAAGACTGCAATAAAACCACCAACAGGAATACAGATGTATTTCAATACATCGCCCAATGTATGATAACGCCCATCACGGAACACATATTGGCACACCACCGAGAAATTGACGAAAGTAAACGCTGTCAATGCACCAAAACTGATGAGTTCCACCACGCTTTCCAATTCAAAATATCCTGCGGTTAAAGCAATCGCTCCCACAATCAAAATGTTGTACGTCGGTGTATAAAGTTTTGGGCTAATGTGTGAGAAAATGCGTTTATTAATCACGCCATCACGCCCCATCACATACATCAAACGAGATACGCCTGCATGAGCTGAAATCCCTGAAGCCATCACGGTAACAATCGCAAAATACAACACAATAGTTTTCAACGCTTCGCCTAATACATACTGTAAAATCTCAGGTTGCGTTTCATCTACCAATTTGAAATAATTTTCAGGATTGCTTGGGAAATAAATTTGCAAGAAATAAGTGCTGATAATAAAGATAATCCCTGCAATCAGCGATGTACCGACAATCGCTCGTGGCAATACTTTTTCCGCATCTTTCGTTTCTTCTGCCAATGACGATAAAGCATCAAACCCTGTAAATGAGAAACAAAGCAACGTCGCCCCTGCAATTAATGCTCCCATTTGCGTGCTGTCATTCCAAAATGGATCTAAACTCCACAGCTGATATTTTGCCGTATCAATCGCTCCATCTGCCGTAATGCCATTGGACAAAAAGTCATACACATTGTAGGTAAAATAAGCAATGACTGCCAACTGCACAAACACAATGGTACTATTAAAGCGTGCCACAAAACGTGAGCCAAACAGGTTAATAATGGTCATTCCAGCAGTTAAGGCAATCACCCACACCCACGGATTAACATCTGGGAACAAGTCTTCTAAATAAATTCTCGCCAAAATAATATTAACCATCGGTGCAAGTAAATAATCCATCCACGACGACCAACCCACCATAAAACCTACATTGGGGTGAATGGCTTTTTGTGCATAAGTATAAGCCGAACCTGACGATGGATAACGGCGAATCATCATGCCATAGCTGACAGATGTCAATAAAATGGCAAATAATGCAAAAATATACGATGTGGGAACATGTGCTCCACTATCACGAGATACCATGCCAAAGGTATCAAATAAAGTCATTGGCTGAATATAAGCCAAACCAATAATAATCACATGCCACAGTAAAAGATTTTTTTGTAGCTTCGCTGTGGATTGAGTACTAGAATGATTGCTCAATGGCGTATCCTCTTCATACTTGATCATAGATCGGCAAACACATAGAACCGTTTTGGCTGGCAACTGCTTGAATTTGATTTAATTTGATTTAAAAATCATTTACTTGCATTGCCGAACGATTCCCCATACGAATAAAAGGCTAATGTAAACCAATTTACAAAAAATTACCATGTATTTTTAACGTTTTAGACCAATGGATAACCAAACAAACCATTGCTTCAATCTTTAGGTAAAAAGTCTTTGCTGATGATCAATGTGAAATATCCAACTTTAGTCTAAAATTGAATTGTGTTTTTGCTTTAATCATGCTAAAAATTGAACAATAATGTGCGACAACAATGATGTCATCGCCATCTGTTTCGCACATTAGTAATAAATAAAGGACAACAAGGAGAATGACGATGCGTTATGCAAATCCAAATACCGAAGGGGCAAAAGTTCACTTCAAAGCACGTTATGAAAACTTTATTGGTGGTGCATGGGTCGCACCTGTCAAGGGTGAATATTTTGATGATATTTCACCGATTGACGGCAAAGCATTTACACAAGTGCCACGCTCTAGCGTGGAAGATATAGAATTGGCATTGGATGCCGCACACGCTGCTAAAGCGGCATGGGGTGCAACATCAGCAAGTGAGCGTTCACAGCTGTTATTAAACATTGCCGATCGTTTAGAGCAAAATCTTGAGCTACTCGCTGTTGCCGAAACATGGGAAAATGGCAAACCCATCCGTGAAACATTGGCGGCAGATATTCCATTGGCAATAGACCATTTCCGCTATTTTGCTGGCTGTATTCGTGCTCAAGAAGGCACGCTTTCACAAATTGATGATGACACCGTTGCCTATCATTTCCATGAACCTTTGGGCGTGGTGGGGCAAATTATCCCGTGGAATTTCCCGATTTTAATGGCGGCATGGAAAATCGCACCTGCATTGGCTGCAGGGAACTGTATTGTACTCAAACCTGCAGAGCAAACGCCAACCAGCGTATTGGTCTTGGTAGAATTGATTGAAGATTTATTACCAAAAGGCGTATTGAATATTGTGAATGGTTATGGCCCTGAAGTCGGACGACCATTGGCAACCAATCCACGCATTGCCAAAGTTGCCTTTACAGGCTCTACGCAAGTGGGACAACTCATTATGCAATATGCTACGGAAAATATTATCCCTGTTACGCTAGAACTCGGTGGTAAATCGCCAAATATTTTCTTTGCCGATGTGATGGATGAAGATGATGAATTTTTAGATAAAGCATTGGAAGGCTTTACCATGTTTGCCCTAAACCAAGGCGAAGTGTGTACTTGCCCATCTCGTGCATTGGTGCATGAAAGCATTGCCGATCAATTTTTGGCAAAAGCCATTGAGCGTGTGAAAAAAATCAAAACTGGACACCCTTTAGATACCGACACCATGATTGGTGCTCAAGCATCGCAAGAGCAGCAGGATAAAATTTTAGGCTGTATTGCAACAGGTAAGGCTGAAGGTGCAGAAGTATTGATGGGCGGTACAGCTCGTGAAGAAATTAATGGTGGTTTTTATATTGAACCGACCATTTTTAAAGGCACAAATGATATGAAAATTTTCCAAGATGAAATTTTCGGGCCTGTGCTTTCAGTAACGACCTTTAAAGATTTTGATGAAGCCATGAAAATCGCCAATGACACCATGTACGGCTTAGGTGCTGGCGTGTGGTCTCGTAATGGCACAACCGCTTACCGTGCAGGACGTGCCATAGAAGCTGGGCGTGTATGGGTAAACTGCTACCATGTGTACCCTGCTCATGCCGCATTTGGTGGTTATAAGAAATCAGGGATTGGTAGAGAAACGCATAAAATGATGCTCAACCACTACCAGCAAACCAAAAACTTATTGGTTAGCTATTCTGCGAAGGCACTTGGTTTCTATTAAGTTTCTATTCATCGCAACGCATCATTTGCAACATATAAAATCCGTTAAGTGCAATCGCTTAACGGATTTTTTACGCACGCATCATCAATCGCAACCATTGAAATAAATAGTCTTTATCCATAAATGAAAATAAATCATGCTCCCGACCTGCAAAAAATGATGTAGAAATGCGTGCATCATTCCGCCATGGTAAAAAGTTAAGCTCTATCCAATCACTTTCATTTTGCGAAGCCAATGCCAACTGTATCGGCTGATGAAAACCTTGTTGGTGCTGATATAATTGCGATAAATTTGCCATCGCCAATTGCCCCAAAGCATAACGCTCATTCAAGCGTTGCCGATACGCATTCACATGGTGCAAATGATACGCTCGGATTTGTGGTGCAAAAGCAATGGTTTGTGCTGCGTGCAAATAATGACCATACACAATAGCGGCATAGCCCCCAGCAGAACAACCAACGGTAATCAGATTTTGCGTGGGAATTTGCTCTAAAATTTTGAGTAAAGCAGCCAAATAATATTCAAAATGCAATAAATACCACGATTGAAAATTATCTTTCACGCAAATATAGTTAAACTCTGGGTAGCGTTTGATAAAACTTTGAAATGCAAAAGGCAATGCACTCTCATTCAACAATTCCAACTGCTCAAGCTGTGGGTGCTGTGAAAAATAAGGTGTGATGTGGCTTTCATACATTCCCTGAAAGAATATGACCAAAGGGGCTTGCTCATGCTGGCGTACAATATGAAAGCTACGATTTAAATCTAACGCTGGCAATGCAGGTGTAGATGTGCGATGCTGCATAAGCTGTTGTAAATAAATGAGATCTATGCCTGACTGTGCTGTGCTGTGCTGTGCTGTGCTGAAATCGTGCGATAAAATCCGTAGATATTCAAGTTGAATTTGTTGTGAAAGCATCTTTAATTTTCCCCAATCATGCCCTATGGGCAAATCAAATACTCTTATTACAACATAAAAAACAGCTTTTACCATCAGATAAAAGCTGTTTTTGCTATATGCAAGCGTTTTATTTTACTGTCGGCTTGCGGCTTTCGCACTTTCTTGCGATGGACGATTACCCACCACCACATCTAGGCTTAATTCTTCATCGCCACGCTTCACCACCAAACGTACTTTACTGTTTGGTTGCTGTAGAGCAATATAATTAATCAAATGTGTAGATGATGTTACTTTTTCATCATTCACTTTAGTAATCACATCGCCTGCTTGCAAGCCAGCTTCTTGTGCTGGGCCACCAATCATTACCCCTGCAATTTGAGCACCTGTTTGTTTTGCCAACATATCTTTTTGTTGGCCTTGGTCTTTACGAGCAATATATACGCCCAACCAACCACGCACCACATAGCCATGCTGCAAAATAGAGTCCAAGACTTGTTTAGACACGCTTGCAGGAATAGCAAAGCCAATGCCCAACGAACCACCTGAACGAGAGAAAATTGCCGTATTCACCCCAATCAAGTTACCTGCCACATCAATCAATGCACCACCAGAGTTACCAGGGTTGATTGCCGCATCGGTTTGAATAAAGTTTTCATAGGTATTAATACCCAAATCGGTACGTTCTGTCGCTGAAATAATCCCTTGCGTAACTGTTTGCCCTACACCAAATGGATTACCAATGGCCAACACCACATCGCCCACTTGGTTGCCACTCAATTTAAATGGCAATACAGGCAAGCCTTTTAAATCTACCTTAATCACTGCCAAGTCGGTATCGGCATCAGTCCCAATCACTTTTGCTTCTACACGGCGGCCATCATTTAAAGCAACCACAATTTGTGTTGATTTTTCAATCACATGATTATTGGTCAAGATATAACCATCTTCACGCACAATCACGCCAGAGCCTAAATTGCTTTCGCCTTCTTGTTGTTCATACGGGTTATTATTGCCAAATAATTCACGGAAGACTGGATCATTCATCAATGGATTTTTAGTATTGTCCACTTCTTGTGTGGTAAAAATGCTCACCACAGCAGGTGCTGCCAATTTCACCGCATTATGATACGATGTAATTGCTCCTTTATGGTCTTGATCTACCAAAGACTGTTGATTTTCTGACGGCATTTTGACCCCATCTGCCGCTGTTAAGTCTTGTGCTGGGTGCTTTTTTTGCCAGATGAAAAAACTACTGACCACAATAATTAATAAAACCCAAGGCAACCACAAAGAAAATTTACGCATTTAAAAACCCTATATTCAATCATCTATGACGTTGGCAAATTGTAATCTATTTTGTATGCTATAAGTTTAATTCTATTCATTTTTTTTTATAACTTTTGTATCATCATGATGATAAATTGCTATACATTTTTGTCTTTTGCAATGATTTGAGCGACGCCATAAAAAAATGCCTTATTCCAGCAAGGAACAAGGCATTTTTTACGCTTTAGGCGAAATTTAGAACGTATAGTTAAAGCCTACACGAATATCACGACCTACACCTTCCAAATTTACACCACGTTGAGCATGTGGATAGTACAATTTGTTGAATGCGTTATTTACTGCAAAGTTTACATTTAAGTTTTTCACAGCTTTCCAGTTTGCATAGAAGTCATGCAATGTGTACTCTGGGTGATTAGTTGCTGGACCAGTTACAAGAGCATTCTCTGTTGTAGCTTCTACATAACGACCTTTCCAACCAATTTCTAAGTTTGGATTGTCAAAGCGATATGACAAACCTGCTGTCCATGTACGACCTGTTTGTACCGCAAATTCAGGTAACAATGCAGTTACAGGTTCATAAGCATTAGTCGTACGATTCCATTGTGGATCTAAATAAAAACGTGGTTTACTATCTGCTACACCTGCACGAGCTGTAACGCCGTGAGCACGGTAAGCAATATTCAACTCATAACCTTTGTTTTTAGAATAGCCACCATTAACTGTTTTACTCCAACCTGTATTATGACGATCTTGTGGGTTTACAATCACATCTTCCACAGTTTGCCAGAAGTAGCTACCATCAATGCTTAATGCACCGTTGTTATAGTTAAAACCAATTTCACTGTTGCGTGCTTGTTCTGGTTTAATATTGCTATCAATTGATACACGACCACGAGCCAAACCAACCATCAAAGCATCATATAAACGTGGGCTACGTGTTGCATAATAATGGTTCGCACTGAAGCTCAATTCAGGTGTTGCTTGGAAAATCACGCCCACACTTGGGTTGATTTCACCAGCTTTTGCTGTTGCACCATCACGTACTGTTACATCAAAATGATCATAACGTAAGCCTGTGGTTAAAGTAAATTTATCCACATTACCAATCAATTCTACATACGCCCCTGTATCAGTTTTTTCAGGGTTAGTTACATACGAGTTATCACTAATTACACCAGGTTTAATTTCTTGATGACGATAGTTTACACCATATTTAAGCAATGTATTTTCGCCAACTTCCGAATCAAAATTGATGTTTGCACCTTTGGTGTCAATCACAGTTTTTGTCGGGCCTGCAACATTACCACAGTAACCACAAACGCTATCATCTGCTGATTCACGTTTATTTTGCATATAGAATGCATTGGCATTTAATTTATTAATAAAGCCTAAATTTGAAGCTGTATATTCTAAATTGGTATTGCTTAAAGAAATTTCACGATATGTTGGATATTGACGAGCTGTTGTCAAACGAGAACCTGTAGTAAAGTTATCTACCGCAAATTCTTCACGGATATAACGATAACCTTTTTGAGCATCGTTTAAGTGGCTTAATACAATACGATGATCGCCAAAAGTTGCCCCTAATTTTGCAATATAATTTTCTTTATCCATTGCAGTATAAGGCAAGTAATCACCACGGTCTAAACCATTGGCATAACCTTTACCAGGACGGTAATTATCTTCATTATTTTTGTGGTAAGATAATAAAGCATCAAAATTGCCTGCTTTACCAAATACGCTTGCACCATAAGAATGACCATCGTTGCTTGCATAACCACCACTTACACGGAAGCCATAATCACGGTCGCTACCTTCTAATAAGTCTAAGGCATCAACTGTTTTTACAATCACTGCACCGTTGGTTGCACCAATGCCTGCACTTGCAGAGCCTGCACCTTTTTGTACAGATACGCTTTTCACTAAAGCAGGGTCAATGATTTGACGACCTTGATGGTAAAGGATTTGGCTGTCTGATGATGCACCATCAATTTTAATATCTACTGAGTTTTGACCCATACCACGAATGGTCAAAAATTGTGATGTACCATTACCACCACCAAATTCAATTGATGGCTCTTTTTCAAGCAAGCTACGCAAGTCTGTATCTGTGCTTTCATTACGCTCTTCTAGCGTTACGATATTGGTTTGTACTTTAGAACCTTGACGGTCTGCAACCACTTCAATCGTTGGTAATACTTGTGATGGTGTTGCTGGTTTTGTCGTTTCTGCATATGCTGATACAGACAATACGCTCAAAACTGCAACGTTAATTGCGTTGAGTTTAAAAAATCGCATGGTGAACTCCAAACAAAAATATTTTGAAACAATTTTATAAATTGAGTATAAATGATAAATATTCTGTTTATCAAGTGTAAATACATTGTTATTAATTAGTTTTTCAAATGGTACGATTGTATTTAATCGTTTTTATAGATTATTTTTACAAATGGTTCAATATTTGACTTATAT
>JAUNHS010000061.1 GCA_030523805.1 Acinetobacter sp. | reverse complement strand
GCTCAATATGACGGTATTACTGAAGAATTTAAGGCTGCAATTACATGGTATAGTCCTATTTTAGGCGTTCCATTACCCCCTTTGTCAGAGTGGAAAGTACCGATTTTAACACAATATATTGGTAATGGTGATAAAAAATCTAATCGTATAATTGCTGATTGTGTTAGTTCGGCATCTGTAAATTTGATTAGTCAAAAGGCAGTAGATTTACTTAAAGATATTTGGGAAAAGCATACTACACTGTATCCAGTTATTTTAGATGATAAACCTGATGAATATTATTATATGGTAGTGGTTCATACGATTATTGATTGTATTGATAGAGAAAATTCTATAGGTTCTAAGTTTGATGAAGAAACAGAAAAAGGGCAGAAAGGGTATTTTAATAGTATCACAGAATGGATCATACGTGAAAATGAGATAGGGGATAATTATTTATTTACTTTACCTGATAAATCCACCACGATTTATACAACTGAATTATTTAAACAGCGTGTTATAGATGCAAGATTAACGGGATTTGGATTTAAAAAGACGGGATACTTTGAAGATAAACCGTTTATTAGTTAAGGAGTTGTTATGAACATTTTGGATTAACTTATCAATATTAGAGCATATTTGTTTCTAGGGTTAGTTCGTATTCTTTCATAAATTTGCTGAATTATGTTGAATGTCAAGTAAATGAATTGTTATAAAATCAACCTAAGCAATAAGCCATTTAAATTGAACTATATAATTTAGAATATAAAGATGAACAATATACGATAAAATGATGCGATAGCGTGGAATTTGTAAGCAATGAGCCAGCTAAAAATATGCTATACTCAACGCACGAACGACAAAGCGAAGTGATATAGCCATGAAATTCGGTCTTGCTTTAACATTATCCCACCAACTTACACTCACGCCACAGCTTCAGCAAGCAATTCGCTTATTACAACTATCAAATGTAGAATTGGAAGCAGAAATTCAAGCACAAATTGAGCAAAATCCATTATTAGAATGTATAGATGACGAACAATTTATTGCCCAACAGCAACAAGATGACGCATTATCGCAAGTAGATTTAGATGTAAAACGAGAAGATGCCACCATTCCCGAGCAGTTAAGTGTAGATGTAGAATGGTCGGAATTATACAATTTGCCCCAAAGTTTAGCTGTTCATCAAGAAACGCAAAATTATGACGATTGGGTAACTTTGCCACCAGATTATAAACAGGCATTGCGTGAGCAAGTAGATTTATTAAAATTTTCTCAGATAGAAAAATATATTGCGTATCATATTATTGATGCGATAGATGAGCGTGGCTTTTTAGAGCCATCTTTAACAGAATTGTGCGAAAGTATTGAGCAAGTGTTAGGTGATATGGGCTGTGATGATGAGTGTTGTCATCAGCGGATTGAGCGGGTACTTCGTGAAATTCATTTGTTAGAGCCTTTGGGCGTTGCAAGTCGTTCACTCATTGAATTTTTTATAATTCAACTAAAAGAAAAATGGCAACAGAGTAAGGAAACTTTGTATCACGATGCGTTATTGATTTTGCAACATGAGCAAGTGTTTATTCAGCAGGATTTGAAAAAATTAATGAAATTGACACAGCTCAATCAAGAACGTATTACACAAGCCATTCATTGCTTAAAAAGTTTGAAAAAACAACCATTTGCAGGTTCAAATTATGAGCAAGTGGAATATCAAACGCCTGATGTTATTGTAGAGCGAGCAGGGCAGGCGTGGCGTGTGCGGTTGAATCGTGAGCATTTGCCACGTTTGGGCATTCAAAGTTATTATCAAAATTTATTAAAAAATACGGCGTATGAACAGCACCATAGCTATTTAAAGCAACATTTGGCAGATGCAAAAAGTTTTATAAAAAATGTAGATGAACGCCATAAAACCATTTTGCGTGTTGCTCAATGTATCGTGCAACATCAGCAAGCATTTTTGCAACAAGGGCGACAAGGTTTAAAGCCACTGGTCATGCGTGCTGTGGCAGAAGAGCTGGGTTTGCATGAATCAACGATTTCTCGTGCGATTATGAATAAGTATATGTTTACGCCACAGGGATTGATGGAATTTCGTTCATTTTTTTCTAGCCAAGTCGGTGCGGTAGATGGAGATGATCATTATGCTGCAACTGCTGTGCAAGAAATGATTAAGCAGATGATTGCACAAGAAAATAAACGCAAGCCTTTATCCGACCAAGCGATTGTGGAATTGTTGGAACAGCAACAAGGGGTAAAAATTGCACGTCGGACGGTGGCAAAATATCGTGAAGCCTTGAATATTGCACCATCATCACAGCGTAAGGTGTTGTTTTAGAATGATATTTTAATCATTCTATTAATGAAAGTTGCTGTTTTTCGCTGGGTGTTTGTAGTTGATATAACCCTAAACCAATCAAGCGAAAGCAATCTTGATGGTGCAAGTGTAAATCGTCTAATAAACGATGGGCAACATGGAGCAATTCTTGTGGGTGTTGGAATGGGCGTTTAAAACTTTGGCTGTGTTGAATAATTTTAAAATCAGGGCGTTTGAGTTTGATGCTTAAGCCATAGGCAACCAATTGTTTTTGTTGTAATTGTTGCCAAATGGTGCCGGCGAGTTTTTGCCAATGGGCGTGGCATTCAGCAAGTTTTAAATCATTTAAAAATGTAATTTCTTTAGAAATTTGTTGGCGAATGCGTTCGCTGACCACAGGGCGTAAATCTATGCCTTGGGCATATTGGGCGAGTTGTTTGCCATATTTGCCAAAGTGTTGAATGAGAAGGTGTTCATCTATTTTTTGTAAATCGCCTAATGTTTGTAAATGCAAAGCTGCAAGTTTTTGTTGTGTTACTCGTCCAACCCCTGGGATTTTATTGAGTGGTAGCTGTTGAATAAATTGTTGAATTTGATGGGGTTTTATGACAAATAAGCCATTAGGCTTTTGCCAATCCGAAGCAATTTTTGCGAGAAATTTATTGGGAGCAACGCCAGCTGATGCTGTGAGTTGGGTCTGTTGCCAAATGTTTTGGCGAATGCGTTGAGCCACTTCGGTTGCCGTTGCGATATTTAATTTATTTTGACTGACATCTAAATAGGCTTCATCTAAGGCGATGGGTTCAATGTGGTCGGTATATTTGTTAAAAATTTGATGAATTTGTGCAGAAACTTGGCGATAAAGGGGAAAATTGGGTTCTATAATGATGACTTGCGGACAGCGTTTTTTGGCTTGGCTGGTCGGCATGGCAGAGCGTAAACCAAATTGTCGTGCAGGATACGATGCTGCACACACCACAGAGCGTGGTTGGTCATAAGCAATAATAACAGGGAGATGGCGTAGATGTGGGCGAGAGCGTAGCTCTACAGAAGCGTAAAATGCGTCCATATCAATATGAATGATTTTACGCTGTGTAGAGTGCATAGTGGAATGATAATGAAATTAGAATTTTAAGTTTTTGAAATTCTTAAAGAAAAATTCATTTGTGGTATTCGGCAAACCTAATACACCGATGAATGTTGCTTCTTTTAATTTTTTCAATTGTTCGGTATGTTGTGCATTCATTTTGGCAAATTCTGCACGAGTGCGATAGATTTTTTTATCTGCTGTATGGAAATTGAGCAATACATACGGCACGCCATCAATCACGGCATCATCTTGGGTAACGTATAGAATATTGTTTACACGCACTTCATTTTTGAGTAGGGTTAATTTATTGGCAATGTCTTGATTTAAAATCGGTGTCGTCGTTGCCTTGGTGGTTTTATTTGGGTGAGATGTTTTCGTCATTTCAGAAAAAGAAACGGTGGTACACGCACCTAGAGAGAGTAATACACCTGCACATACAGGCATAAAAATACGAGAAATAGTCATCATAAACAGTCTATAATTAAAAATTATGTGATTATCATAACATAATTTAAATAAAAATTGGCAAAATGAGCAATAAAAAAGACTATCCCTTGATGGGGATAATCTTTTTTGAGCATAGAAAAAATCTATGTGCTTAAAATATCGGCATTAGAAATGTCCGTGTACACCGACAAAGCCACCAATATCACGTTGATCGCTATTGTACAGATTAGCAGTTACGCCTGCATTGAGTTGTACTTTGTTAGACAATTTTGCATTTGCACCTACTTCAAGCTGTACACGGTCGTCATCTTGCTGTGCAGCGATTGGCATAGTAAAGCCTTTTTTGTACTGAGCAACAGATGGTAATGATGCCGTGATGTGTGTGTTGGCATCTTCAAATTCTTTAGCATAGCCGATATTGGCAAAAGCATTCACTGTGTCGTTTACTTTGACATCAAATTGTACGCCTGCTTCAGCTTGTAAAGATTTTAAAGTTTGCTCATGAATGCGTAACGCTGTAGATTGAGTAGCATTACTTTCTAGCAAATCACCGACTTGTACACGCTGTGCTGATACGCCCACATACGGTGCAACATTAACTTTACCTTGTGTTACATCATAATAACCACGGGCTGCGGCATATACACGCTGACCTGTGGCTTCAGCTTGGTGCTGGCGTTGCTCACCTTCCCATTGTACTTGGCGTTGTGTTTCAACTGTTAAATGATCTACGCCTGCCTGTAAATTTAAACGTACTTGATTTTGCTGATAACGATGATACAAACCTAAACCAATTTGACGCTGTTCAGCAGTAACAGGAGATGCTGATGTTTCTAAACGCTGTTGCTGATAATGTGCCATCACACCTGTATGATGATGCTGACCTGTGGCAATTTCTGCACCTACGCTCACACGTGGATCAACATTTTTACTTTCAGTGCTTGGCGTTGTTTGATGAGATACATCGCCATCAATCCACCAACCATTTTGTGCAGCGGTGAGTTGATCCATACGACGGTTGATGAGTTGTTGCGTACGCACGCCATTTTGCACTAAGCCTTGGGTTGCAACGGCAAGCTGAGCAGGGGCTTCAATGATGGATTTATAATATTGTGCCAAAATACGATGTGTGCGTCCTGCAGGGTGAATGGCATCGGCAAATAAATAAGTTTCACCACTAGTGCCTGCATTCAGATTCGCATTGGTACACACCAAAGATGATGATGTTGCAGGAATGCCTGTAACGTTCGGACACGCCACACCTGTTACATTGGTAAAGCCGAAACCTGTTGGGTTGGCAGCTGCTTCTTGCAATAAAGCAAAAGTATTGGCAGGAATGACATTTGCCGATTGACCATTCAACGCATTAAATAAGCCAGCATTATATAATTGTGCGGCTTGCTTTGCTGAAGTCGTTAAAGTAGCGTTATTTTGGCTTAATACCAATGGCGTTAAAGACAAATCAGGAATATTTGGCACTAAAATATATTTTGCACCAACGGTGGCTAAAGTAACAATATCCGTCGCTGCACGCCCTACAGAATTGGTAATTGCTGTTTGAGCGGCAGAAGTAGATGTTGCTTGAGACGCTGCAAATAAGTCATTTGAACCAATCCACACAGCATACAATGCATTTGGATCAGCAATACCTTGTGTGGTGGCTAAATAGCTTGCGATTTGCGTTTGAGTTGATGGAATGGTAATGCCTTGCCAAGCCGCTTCCGTGCCTGCTTGAGCTGCACCGACGGTATAGTTTGTGCCTGTTGGGTTGGCAGTCGTAGCGGCAATGGCACTTGCACCATAGCTTGCGGCTAATACTTCTGTCCATACTGGGTCAGGGTTGGTAGTAAATGATTTTTGTAATAGGTTACCTAAGGTTGGATTGGCAGTTGTTACGATTTCCTTAATACGACCTGTATCCGATAAACTATCGCCAAAGAAAACCGTTTGGCTAAAATTTTGTGCAGTAGCGACAGAACTTACAGCCAATGCTACAGTTAAAAGTGATAAACGAAAAGTCATGATAAAATCCTTTTGTAAGTAAAAGATGTTTCATTGTAAAAAAGAATACATATAAAAACAAGTGTCTTACAAAAGATAAAAATGACCTTATGATAAAAATATCACGCTTTCTTGCCATCTTGCAATGAATGTCGCTCTACGGCACGACGGATAGCGATTTGTTCAAGTAAATCTTGAATATTAGAAATGTTCAAACTGCTTTTGGCTCGTGTGCTGGCAACGTACAACAAGCGTAATTCTTCATCGCTGATTTTATAATCTTGTTGATTGATTTTAAATTGATAATCATCTTCTAAATGGACGTTGTTCCATTCCAAACCTTTGGCTTTGTGTGCTGTGGAAATCACATAATCGGCTTGCTCTAAAGGAATGATTTTATTTAAAGTTCGCTTTAATTGGTCAGTACCGTGGTCATCTACCAATTTCACTAAAGTTTTGAGATCGCTACCTTCATCAGTTTCACAATATTCGTGAACATCATTCCAAGAGTTAAACCACGCCAATTCAGGTACATCTAAGCTACGTTTGCCTTGTTTGAGCAGGCTTGCCGCTTCTACAAATTTGCTTAAACGTTGATGATCGGCTTGCAATCCAACACGGTCACCCACGTTTAAGCCAGCGACTAATAATTCCATGGCACGGGCATTGGTGCGGCATAAAATGGCATCGTATTGCTGTTTGGTGGTTTGGGCGTGTTTAATAATGTGTGATTGTCGTTTGGCATAGCCACGCACAGGAATTTTTTCATCTAAAGCATATAAAAAATAATTGGCAATATCGGCAATGCCTTGTCCAAAGCGGAACGATGTGGTCAAACGACTTTCAGGCAACGGCAAACGTTGCATTGCATTGACCGCACCACGCCACGCATAAATTTGTTGATGAGCATCGCCCACATAAATCACTTGCGTACTTTTTTGTTTGAGCAAAATACCTAACATCAACGGATCGGCATCTTGTGCTTCGTCAAACAAAATAAAATCGCTATGAATTTGTGGTTCGGACAATGCCCACAGTTTTAAATAAATATCATGACCAATGCCCACTTGGTGCTGTGGATTAATAGATTCTAACCAACGACGCTCTAAATAAGGATATAAATGCTGCTGTAAAGGCGTAACATCATCTTCATGGAGCCATGCAGGCATTTGAATATGATGGGGTGCAAGATAAGGTGCGTGCGTAGAACAAAAATAATTGACCCCATTAGACACTAAATTGGCTAACTGATTAGGCAAAATGGTGTATTTTTCATAGCGATTACCCATTAAACGACGTACCGTAACTGGGGTTAAACGATATTCTTGTGCTAAAAAACTCGGACTTAAACGGGGTAAACGCAATTTATCGGTAATATTTCTCGGCACACTACGATAAGCAAGTGAGTGAAAAGTACGACAATTCACATTAGCATGAAATTTTTGCTGAGCTTCATTGGCAATGGCTTTGTTAAATGCCAAATACATTCCCCGCCGATGCCCAAGTGCTTGGCTAACCATTTGTAGCGTAGTGGTTTTTCCTGTGCCAGCGTAGGCAATCACTTTAAAGGATTGCCCTTGCTGTGCTTGTTGAATGGCAGCAAGCTGTTCATCGGTCGGGTTAAGTGCAGACATGGCATTACTTCGCTGTGCGGTTGGCTTTTTCCACAAGCCCCGATAAACCTTGACGACGTGCCAATTCATCAAGCACGATTTGCGGATTTAAATCAAAATAGCCTAGCATCACTATACTATGAAACCATAAATCAGCAATCTCATACACTAAATCATTTTTATGGGCTTCGGTACGGTCAAATTCATAATTTTTGGCAGCAATCAGCGTTTCTACATTCTCTTCGCCGACTTTTTCTAAAATTTTATTTAAACCCTTGCGATATAAATTTGCTACATAAGATTCATCGGCATTGGCAGTTTTACGCTGTGCCATGAGTTGCCCTAAATAGCTTAAAACATCAACATTTTCCTGTTGTTTGTGGATAACTTCGGCTTTATCCGCAACGTGATGGTGTTGATAAATTTCATCAGGATTTTTAAGTTGAGCATCAACAATTTGCCAACCTTGTGGCGTGAGTTTACGGTAAAAACAGCTTTCACGACCTGTATGGCAGGCGATACCACCGTGTTGTTCTATACGTAAAATGATGACATCGGCATCGCAATCTAAACGGATTTCATGCACGGTTTGAAAATGCCCAGACTCTTCGCCTTTGTGCCATAATTTTTGGCGTGATCGAGAGTAATACACGGCTTGATTTTTTTCGGCAGTGAGTGCTAAGGCTTCACGGTTTTGCCAAGCGACCATGAGTACACGCCCTGTGATGTGGTCTTGGGTAATGGCAGGGATTAAGCCTTGTTCGTTAAATTTTACATCGTCAAGCCAAGTGGTCATGGGCAATTCTCCTACTTGTGGTTTTGATTGGGTGTTTATTTTAGCATACTTTTTGCAGTAAAATTTAGATTTGATATTGATGTGCTAATGTATCAAGATTTTTGATGAATATGTGAAATGCTTGAGCTAAAGAATTAAACAAGTACATCTGTTTCCGTTAAGATTGATGTTGGTTGTCCTAGAAATTCTGTAAGACCAAATAATTTTTGGGTTACTATTATTTCTAATGGCAAGAGCGAAATACGAAGTTATCCTTTTTCCCAGTAATTATAGGAAAATTATCATTATGAATGATAAATTAAATTTTATATATCAAGAGTTAGCTAATCATTTATTAAATGATATAAATGATGTTGGTTGGGATAAACTGATTCTAATGTCTGATATTTTAGTAGATAATGCTAGTAATATTAGATTTATCCTTTTAAAGGAAGAATATGAAATATATCAACAATTAAGTTTTGAAACAACATTTTCTATAAGTGATTTACTCATGGAGCTGAGAGATACAATGCTAAAAGATACTGGACATCGTATTTGGGGTTTTATATTTACTTTATATCCTGATGGAAAATTTGAAATTAAATATGATTACAACAAACCTGAAGATTATGACTAAATTTTGAAATATTCTAGCAAAGGTAATCAAAGTAAAGTACGATGACTTTGAATGTATCAAGATTTTTGATGAATATGTGAAAAAATAGATATATACACTGTTTTATGAACTCTAATTCTCCATATGGTTGGCAGTGGCTGGCTCAACAGTCGATCAATCAGCTTCATTAAAATTAACAAAGGAATAATAATGGAAATAAATATTACTGAAATTAAAAATCTTATTTCTAATAGTATGATATTTAATAT
Source organism: Acinetobacter sp. (assembly GCA_030523805.1). Classification (GTDB taxonomy): domain Bacteria; phylum Pseudomonadota; class Gammaproteobacteria; order Pseudomonadales; family Moraxellaceae; genus Acinetobacter. The sequence goes on along the minus strand of JAUNHS010000061.1, from coordinate 1,299 downwards.
AAAATTAGGTGACTCGAGATATGATATAATAGGCATTTTAGGAAATCCCATAGATATTGCTCATCAAAAAAAATCTTCACCCGAGATATTAAGTTATGGTGCACTACAATTTTACTTAAAAGATAATAAGTTACGAGGTTTTTCTTTTTATAGCTCAAAAATAGGATTTTATAATAATATTTATTTTCAAGAAATACATAAGAGTGATATTATAAATTTTGTTAAAAAAAGTAATTATATTTTTTTTGAGAATAAGTCTTTCTTGAACGAAGATGTTATATACACGATAAATGGTATTGACTATCTATTTTCTAATAACATTTTAATATCTTTTGGTATTTTTAAGGATTTTTCTTGACTTATATCAACCCCTGAATGTATCAAGATTTTTGATGATTATCTTTTTAAACTCATAAAAAATCGCTTAATCTTTAGAACTAAGCGATTTTTAATTTACGATGAACACTGAACTTGATTAAACTGCGTCAATCTCCGATGCTGCATAAGTGGCATTGCTGTACGAATAGCGTGCTGTTCCGCAGGGTCAAATTCAATCGTAATTAAATGCGTTCCATCATGCTGAACCATGTCTAATAATTGACCATTACTGTGCGTTGCCGCAGCGTGTCCCCATGTTTGACGTTGCTTTTTATCGCCATGCCAACCACCTTGAGCCGCACCGAGTACATGACATTGCGTATCCATCGCTCGTGCTTGTAGCAATAATTGCCAGTGCATTTGCCCTGTTTTATAAGTAAAAGCCGATGGAGCAGTGAGAATATTTGCCCCTTGCTGACGTAAGGTCAAAGCCAATTCAGGGAAACGCAAATCATAACACACCATTAAACCGATATTACCAAAAGGCGTTTTTGCCACCACCACACGATCGCCTGCTTCAAAAAATTGCGATTCTTGATATTGCCCAATACCGTCCGCAACATTGACATCAAACAAATGAATTTTATCATAACGTGCTTCGGTACGCTCTGGGCTAATGCACAAACTCACGGTGCGAACACGTCCATCTGGAATGATTGAACCATCAGGGCGGAATGGGCAAGGCAATGTGCCTGCAACAATCCATGTGTTATAACGATGGGCGAGTTGCTCTAAGCGTTGTTGTAATTCTTGGAAACGTTCGGCTGTTTCACGTTGTTTTGCACCTGCGAAGCAAAGAAAATTTTCAGGAAAAACAATCAGTTCTGCACCATTGGCTTGGCTTTGTTGGAGCAATCGTTCTACATCAGCAAAGTTTTGCTCTATATCACTTTGAGAGTTCATTTGGGCGATGGATAGTTT
>JAUNHS010000060.1 GCA_030523805.1 Acinetobacter sp. | reverse complement strand
ATTTTCATGATACTAAACCATGATTTCACAGCGATCACACAGCCCAAGTACAAAAAACGTTTGAATTTCTTATACTTGAATTGCTCGTTTATTGATGTATTTACAAGGATGCTAATTCACTCGCTTGTGTATCGTGCTGGTGCATTAAATTTTGCTTTAAAATACTTAAACGTGGCAAGATATTCAAAATTAAATATAACTGTTGCAACACAATAAAAATCAAATCATATTCTTGATGTTCACGCTCTAAAGACTTACGAATGCCTTGTAAGCGTTCAATCAGTTGAGCATCTGCCTGTTCATCACGCAATAAAGCCCCTTGAATATTTTGATAGGCATCATTTAGCAATTGTAAAGTTTGTTCATCAGTCAATAACTCACGATGAGCCGCCAATGCACCAATATAACTTAAAAAAGTATGATTTAAACATAAAAATTCAAATGCTAAATTCTTTTGTGTTTGTTCAAAATGTGGCTCGGTTTCTAGTGTAGAAATGAGCGAAGCCAATTCGGCATCACGATTATGTGCTTGGCGACGTAATGAGCGATAATGTACGCTATTGTCTCTACCGTGATGATATTGTTGAATTGCTGCGTGTAAATAGCAAGTTTCGCTTTCTAGTGCTTGCTGAATGTGGCGACCTAAACGACGGAACTTCCAATCAGGCCAAATAAACACCATGCCTGCCCATGCAAATAAACACCCCAAAATTGTATCAATCAAACGTGGAAAGGCAGCACTTAAACCTGTACCATCAAGGTTAAAATTAATCATTGCTAAAATGGTCATAAACGCTGTGGCTTGGGCGTATTGCTTACTGCGTAATTCAAAAAACAGCACACCACTCAACACCAAAAGCAATAATTGCCCTTCTAGCGATGGAATAAAGGTCAAAATCGCATAGGCACAGCTAATGCCTGCCAACGTCCCGATAATACGCAAATTTAAGCGACGTTTGGTTGCGTTAAAATTGGGTTGTAAAACAAAAAGAGCCGTTAATAAAATCCAATAGCCATTGGCAATATCGGTGGCTTGCACAAAAATATAAGCAAAAAACAGCACAATAGACAGGCGTATCGCATGGCGAAACAGTACCGATTCAGGCGTAAAATTTTGCTTAATCCGAATTAATATATCTTGCCAACCTTTTAAATCATCATCTACTAATTGCTGATCGGTGCTTTTTTCGTGTAATTGGCTTTGAATTTGGCGTTCAGTCGCAAGGTTACTAAATTGAGCATCAATCGCTTTTAAATTTTGGAATAGGGCAAATAACGCATTGACAATCACAGGGTCATGCTGTCCATTGTCTCGCACTTTTTCTAGTGATAAACGTAAATTGTGAAAGGCGATTTTAAATTGGCTAGAGTGGCGATATTGCTCGTGTTTAATGATATTTTGGCTTAAATCTCGGCAGGCTTTGCCTTGCATAGATAAAATGCGTTGGAAGCGGAATAAAATATCGCTATGTTGAAATAATTGGCTTAAACGTTGGTAATCAATGTGTGCAGAATCTGCACGTTCATGAATATCTTGAGCAACAAAATAATAATGCAAACTACGTCTGGTGTCTTTTTGTCCACGGTCGCCTTTTAAGCGTGTGAGCAGCATGGTTCGCATTTCGTTAAACAGCGTAATTAAACGACCATTTTCTAGTGATAAATCAATCAAACTTTGTTGGTAACTTTTTGGGGTCATATCTACGTCAAACACGTTAGATTTGCTAAACAAAAAATTGCCCAATTCGGCATAACTTGCCGATAATTTTTGTTGTACTTCACGCACAGGAAAGAGCAAAAAGGCAAGGGTGGAAAGCACGCCATACCACATTGCACCAATCACCAGTAAACTGGCTTGTAAATACCATTGGTCAAATAAATCATGCCCCAGCATACTATAGACTGAAATAAGCAAACAACCATAAGAAATGGTGGCATAGCGTCTGCCCAGAGAACCAAGCAAAATAAAAACCACGCACGATGCCAATAAACCAATGGCAAATAAAATAGGATAGGGAAATAAAAAATAAATAGATACCGATGTGATGAAAAAACCGACATAGGTATAAACCAAATTCATAATTCGTACGGAAAAGCGGTCATCAATATCGCTCAAACCTGCCGCCACAATACCTAAGGCCAAAGGTACGGTATAAATTTGTTCATTGAGCATATAAGGTACAATCGCTGCACCTGCAAAAGCAATCAGCATACGCAAGTTATACATCAATGAGCTGTGATAGCCAAAAGTTTGTAAAGTTTTAAGCCAATGTTGCATTGCTATTCCGTGTGTGAAAATGGAAAATTTAGGAATACGATGGTTATAAATGGTGTATTAAAATTGGATATTAAAAAAGTCCGAACATTCAAATTTACGCACGGACTTTTTATATAAAATGCTGATTATTCAACAAAAACTGCAAATTCTTCTACAGGCTCTCGTGGCGTGATGAAAGTATTTACAATGTCGTTGTGGTCAGCATAGCCCAATGCAATGGCACATACCAATTCTTCATCATCATTTGCACCAACCACATCAAGCACAACAGGGTGATAATGATTCCAAGCCGCTTGTGGGCAAGTATCCAAACCACGAGCTTTGGCGGCAATCATCACATTTTGCATCATCATGGCAATATCCATTTTCGCACCAATGCCCATTGCCTTGTTTACGGTAAAAAACAAGCCGACAGGTGCATCAAATAATTTAAAATTACGGTCTTGTTGAGCCGCCATTTTTTCTTTTTCGCCCTTTTGGATATTCAATAAACCATATAGACCCCAACCATTGGCACGACGACGGTCAATAAATGGTGAAATCCACGTTGCAGGGTAGTATGGGAATGTTTCTTTGCAACGCTCTGCCAATTCGGCATTGGTTTTCATTTCTTCTTTGGTGGCAAATACTTTGGCAATCAATTCATCACGCTTTGCCCCTGTAACTACATAAACTTTCCAAGGTTGCGTATTTGTCCCTGATGGTGCACGACTTGCCACACGCAAAATATCTTTAATGGTGTTCATTTCTACTGGCGTATCTAAAAATGCACGCACTGAATGACGAGATGTAATTGCTTCATCTACTGCAGCAATATGGGCTGGATTAATGGTATTTGTTGTAGTCATAAACGCATTCCTTCTATGTGTTACATCATGACATGATGAATAAAAAATAAGAGCAGATGATGTGTTTTCATCAGGGTTTCATCTAAATATCATTGGATTAATGATTTAAAAATGAGCAATTCAAGATGGAAGCACATCATGTTTCAATGCTGATAATTTTAGCATTGTATAAGAACTTATGGGCAATCCTAAAGCATAAAAATACAAAAATATGTAATAAAAGTAGATAAAATCAGCAAAATAACAAAAAAATTGACTAATTTTTTGAAAAAAATATTTACAAATTGAAAAAATTTGCATTACAATCAAAAACGATATTACTTTTTATCTCACATCTTAAGGAGTTTTGTATGAAATTCTTAACAGCAAAAAAAGCATTTACTTTAACAAGTGTTGCCGTTGCTTTAACAGCAATCATGACAGGTACAGCTCAAGCAAATACTGCAACAACATCTGAGCAAGAAGTTCAACGTTTACGTTCTGAAGTGAATGCACTTAAAGCATTAATTGAACAAAACTTGCCACAGCTTAGAGCTCAACAGCAGCAACAAGCAGTTGCCGTACATGATTTACAGCAACAAGCGAAAAAAGCATCGCCATTAAGTATCAAAACTCGTGGTGGTGCAGAAGCAAAAGTTTACGGTTTTGTCCGTGCTGATGCTGGCTATAAAATTAAAGGTGCAAATGAACAATTTGCTAACTTGGCAAGTGCACCAAACGACGGCACTGAAGAAGCAAATAAAAAGCGTTTAAACACAACTGTTGCTGTAACTCGTTTAGGTCTTGAGTTCAATACACCTGTAGATGGTCATAAAGCGGGCGGTAAAATTGAAGGTGATTTTGTTGGCAACGGCTACAATGGCACAGCATACCGTATCCGTCATGCGTATTTGACTTATGATAACTGGTTGGTAGGTCAAACATGGTCAAACTTCAGTGATTTGAATATCTTCCCAGATATTATTGACTTTGACTTAGTACCAGGTCAAGCTGCTCCACGTACAATGCAAGTACGTTATAAAGACAAATTGGGCGACAAAACCAACTATGTATTGGCTTTAGAAAAGAACTATCATTATGAGCGTTCACCAAGTGCAGTTGCTCGTATTGAACATAACTTTACTGACAAGGCTTATGTATCAGCTCGTGGTTTAGTAGCTGAAGCAAAAGCAACGAGTGGTAGCGTAAGCGATAGCGATGTGGCATGGGGTGTAGGCTTAGGTGCTCAATACCAAGTGAATGATGATTTTACCTTGGCTGCTGATTACCATCACATGAAAGGTGATAAAAAGCACGTTACAGGTGCAAACGCTGCGTATGTATTTAATGGTAACAATATCGTGTTGAATGAATTTGATGCAATTTCATTATCAGCAATGTATAAACTTCACCCTAAATTACGCACATCATTTGGTTATGGCTATGTAAAACATGACGATGGTGTATATGCAACTGTAAGTCCTACTGCGAACAAAACTTTACAGCAAGGTTGGGCAAACGTGATTTATAACCCAGTTGCTCCTGTAAGTTTAGGCTTTGAAGTATTACACGGTAAGAAAGAAACATTTAGCAATGTTTCTGGTAAAGACAGCCGTATCAACTTAATGGCTCAATACAATTTCTAATTGCGATTAAGCGATTAGGTTGAATAAAACCACATTTTTGGATTTGCTTGCGAATTTGGAAATGTGGTTTTCTGCTATTTACACCGCAAATTGTATAGATTAAAATCACGCCCTGCTTAAAAAGCGATTGTTATTGTCTAATAGCATTTTTATTAATCACTCCCATCTTCATTCTATTTGATTGTTTGTACATTATTCTAATGAATAGCGTTAAATATGTAATTACAGCTGCATTTATCGTACTTAGCCCATTGCTATTGGTGCAGCCATCGCATTCAAAAGATGTTCAGGTTTCTCCAGAAGCTACCATAGTAAGCAATAGTGATGAACAACAATTACAACATCTCCGTCAAGAAATTAAAGAATTACGCACATTGGTTGCACACATTCCCAGTTTGCAACAACAACAACAGCATATCGCTCAAGAAATAGAGCAAACACAACATCTTTTATATGATACGCAAGGTTTACAACAACAAGAGCAAGCTCGTATCAATCAAAGTTATAAAGATCGCCCAAATAGTGATAATCCACAAGAAAATACCATAATAACTACGCATGGTGCAGAAGTAAAATTATATGGTTTTGTGCGTATGGATACGAGTTTAAAATTTAAAGGTATAGGGTCAGCTTATAGCTCTATTACGGCAGCAAACCGTGGGAATGATCGGGTTGAATGGCATCATACTTTGGCAACAACTCGTTTAGGGGTGGATTTTTCGCAAGATGATATGCACAATGAACAGCAGAAAAAATTGACCGCACGCATTGAAGGGGATTTTTATGGTGCAGGGGAGCGAGCAGCAAATTATCGCTTACGGCAATCTTATATTAGTTATGATCAATGGTTAGTTGGGCAAACGTGGTCAATCTTTAACGATATTAATGTATTTACCAATACTTTATCATTTAACTATGTGATTGGGCATTCTGCCTATCGTGTACCGATGATTCGTTATAGAGATAAACTGAATGCCAATACACATTATGCCATAGCTTTGGAGAAAACTCGTACTGCCGACCGATGGCCGACACTCGTTGGGCGAATGCAATATCATTTTACCGATAAACGTTATATGTATGCTGCAACACGGATTTACCCAGTGGAAGCTGTACGGCTTAATCAACGTATGGATAAAGGTTTAGCGTGGAGTGCGTTATTATCTGGCGTATACGATGTGAATAATCGCTTACGTTTGATGAGCGAATATCGCCATATTAAAGAAAGTGATCATCGTACTTATCGTTCTAATGCCCCAAGCTCAAGTGATGGCTTGCAGTTTAACGAAGTGGATTCATTGGTATTGGGTGCAGTGTATAAACATAATAATAAGCTAACTACAACGCTAGGCTATGGTTATGTACGCTCACAAAGTGATGCAGAATCGGTAGATGCCATGTTTTCTTTAGCATATCAATGGACACCTAAAATAACGAGCACTCTAGGTTATGGTTATTCACACGCTAAAGAGCGATCAGATTATATTAATGTACTATTAAGTGATACCGATCAACTCAATGGCGAGCGAGATGAGATTTTTTATAGCAAAAAACAAATTCATCAAGGATATTTCAATGTGCGTTATATGCCAATCAACTCTACTTACTTTAGTGTAGAAGCATTTGCTGGACAAATGGAAGATTTCGATGGCAAAAAAGCGAAAGATGAACGCCTACGTTTTATCGTTAATTATAATTTTTAGATGATAATCAAGGGTTTATTATAAAATAATATTTCTCACTATTTTCTACAACAAACGTAGTAAAAGCATTGTTAAAATAGATGAACCTTGCTACACTTCGCATCATAAAATAATATGAGTTGCATCACAAAGACAATCATGCATAATAATTGTATTAAAAATAAGCGATTTTTAACAATGATTGTAAGATTAAGCGAAACTCATCATTATTATTTCTCCCGTTGATATGAATTTTTCATTTCTTATTTTACATTTCCACGATAAGGAAAAAGCGTATGCAATTTACATTTAGTGCATTCTATACCTTAATCGCAGCGGTAATTGTGTTATTACTTGGGCGAGTTTTGGTTAATAATATCAGTTTCTTACGTCGCTATAGTATTCCTGAACCTGTGGCAGGTGGCTTGGTGGCATCAGCATTGTTCACCATTGCACACTCTGTGTTTGGTTTAGATATTAAATATCATGACGAACTACGCAATAGTTTTATGTTGATTTTCTTCACGTCTATTGGTTTGAGTGCGAATTTCAGCCGTTTGCGTGTCGGTGGTAGTGCCTTATTGATTTTCTTAGTAGTGATTGGCGTATTTATCATCATTCAAAATGGTGTAGGTATGGCAATGGCAACCTTGCTTGGTTTAGATCCATTGATTGGTATTATTGCTGGTTCAATTACACTGACAGGTGGTCATGGTACAGCGGGTGCTTGGGGCGATGTGCTTGAAGCTCAGTATGGTATTCAAGGTGCTTTAGCACTTGGTTTTGCGAGTGCGACTTTTGGTTTGGTTTCTGGTGGTATCATTGGTGGTCCATTGGCGAATTGGTTAATCAAACGTCATAATCTTGCCGCTGAAAAATCAGACAATCAAATTGCAGATGATAAACAGCACGACGCTCAAACACCAGATGAAAGCGGTGAATTTGTAGTATTCCAAAACCCAGGTCAAGTGCGTTTAATTACAGCGGATAATGCCATTACAACTTTAGGTATGTTCGCAGTGTGTTTAGCATTTGCTGAATTTATGACAGGTTTTGCCAAAGGCACAATGTTTGAATTACCGACATTCGTATGGGCATTAATGTGTGGTGTGGTATTGCGTACAGTTTTAGAAAGCGTATTCAAAGTGCAAGTATTTGACCGTGCGATTGACGTGTTTGGTAATGCTGCATTATCGTTGTATTTGGCAATGGCATTATTGGCATTGAAATTATGGCAATTGGCAGACCTTGCAGGCCCGTTGGCAATCATCTTAATTGTACAAACCATTGTGATGATTTTGTATGCAGCATTCGTTACATTCCGTGTGATGGGCAAAGACTACGATGCAGCTGTATTGGCAGCAGGTCATTGTGGCTTCGGTATGGGTGCAACGCCAACAGCTGTGGCAAATATGCAAGCCGTTACAGGACGCTATAAACCATCGTACAAAGCCTTCTTGATTGTACCTTTATGTGGTGCGTTCTTGGTGGATTTAATCAACGTTGTTGTGATTAAAGGCATTTTAACCTTCTTCTAATCTTACATTAGTTGATTTCACGATTATGCGTATAGAATGGTGCTTACTTCGGTAAGCATCATTTTTTATGAAAGAGCTAAATTAGCAAGGCAATGATGAATTTTTTTGATAAACATCATTTAAAAAATAAATATTTATCTCTATTTTTAACAGCAAAATGGACTTAACTTAATGAAAATACAAGTAATTTTAAAGCCTTACAAATTGTATTGAATTGTAAAAACTTGAAGCGATAAATGCTGTGAGATAATAACTAATTGTTTTTATTGATTATTTATTTCTGTGATGATTACTAAAATATTGATGATACCCCTTATATTTTTTGTCAAATTATGCTTTAATATGCGTACATTTATTTTTTAATCCAACGCCTTACAGGCAAACCATTTGTGAGTTTGATTACTGTAAGCGTTCGTTCTATAGTTTATAGGCATTACCATGACTACAGTGAATGCACCAGAATTTGTTCGCCACCCTGCATTAGTGCAATGGGTAGAAAAGATTGCTCAATTAACAAAACCAGCCAAAATTGAATGGTGTGACGGTAGCGATGAAGAATATCAACGTCTGATTGACTTGATGATTGCTAACGGCACCATGAAAAAATTAGATCAAGAAAAATTCCCAGGTTCATACCTTGCAAGCTCTGATCCATCAGATGTTGCTCGTGTAGAAGACCGTACATTTATCTGCTCTGAAAAGCAAGAAGATGCTGGCCCTACAAATAACTGGGTTGCTCCTGCTGAAATGCGTCAAACATTAAATGGTTTGTTTGATGGTTGTATGCAAGGTCGTACCATGTACGTTGTACCATTCTCAATGGGTCCTTTAGGTAGCCATATTGCTCACATTGGTATTGAAATTACCGATTCTCCTTATGTGGTTGTGAGTATGCGTAAAATGGCACGCATGGGCAAAGCTGTGTATGATATTTTAGGTACAGATGGTGAGTTTGTACCTTGCGTGCATTCTGTGGGTGCACCTTTAGCAGAAGGTCAAAAAGATGTTTCTTGGCCATGCAACCAAGAAAAATATATCGTTCATTATCCAGAAACTCGTGAAATTTGGTCATTTGGTTCGGGTTATGGCGGTAACGCATTATTAGGTAAAAAATGCTTGGCATTGCGTATTGCATCTGTGATGGGTCGTGATAACGGTTGGTTAGCAGAGCATATGTTGATTTTAGGCGTAACCAATCCACAAGGCGAAAAGCACTACGTTGCAGCGGCATTCCCATCAGCGTGTGGTAAAACAAACTTTGCAATGCTTATTCCACCAGCAGGCTATGAAGGCTGGAAAGTGGAAACTGTGGGCGATGATATTGCATGGATTAAACCAGGTAAAGATGGTCGTTTATATGCAATCAACCCTGAAGCAGGTTTCTTTGGTGTAGCACCAGGTACAAATACAAAAACAAACTCTAACTGTATGTCTACTTTGACGCACGATGTGATTTATACCAACGTTGCAAGTACAGAAGATGGTCAAGTATGGTGGGAAGGTTTAACGAAAGAAACGCCTGCAAACTTGATTAACTGGAAAGGTCAGCCACATACAGGTGAAGAAAAAGCAGCACATCCAAATGCTCGTTTCACAGTATCTGCTGGTCAATGTCCATCAATTGACCCTGATTGGGAAAATCCTGAAGGTGTGCCAATTACAGCATTTATCTTCGGTGGTCGTCGTGCCGATACAGTACCATTAATCTCAGAAGCATTTGACTGGGTAGATGGCGTGTATAAAGCAGCGACAATGGGTTCTGAAACAACTGCAGCAGCAGTAGGTCAGCAAGGTGTTGTACGTCGTGATCCGTTTGCGATGTTACCATTTGCTGGCTACAATATGTCAGATTATTTTAATCACTGGCTAGTGATGGGTGAAAAAGTAGAGCAAGTTGCAAAAGCGAATGGCAATACTTTACCTAAAATCTTTAATGTAAACTGGTTCCGTCGTGATGAAAATGGCGACTTCGTATGGCCAGGTTTTGGTCAAAATATGCGTGTGCTTGAGTGGATTATCAACCGTTGTAAAGGTGAAGCTCATGCAGTGGAAACGCCAATCGGTTATGTACCAGAATATGAAGATTTAAACTGGGCAGGTTCAGAATTTACCAAAGCTCAATTTGAGACTGTGACATCTCAAGATAAAGCGTTATGGGTAAAAGAAATTGAAAGCCATACCGAATTGTTTAATAAATTAGGTGAGCGTTTACCTAAGGCATTAAAAGACCGTCAAGCGGCTTTATTAAAAGCTGTTCAAGAAGCATAAGATGTGATTTGAATTGACAGTAAAACCGCTTCAAAGTAATTTGGAGCGGTTTTTATTTAGGTGATTGATTTATAAAGATTTGGTGAAATTATGAAAAAGAATATATTTGGTATGGCTGTATCATCATTATTGCTTTTAACAGCGTGTCAGAGTATGCCACAAGCATATAATGGT
>JAUNHS010000059.1 GCA_030523805.1 Acinetobacter sp. | reverse complement strand
TGTACAAAATGGCTTACAAAAAGATTGGCAAAATTATACGCCACCTGTGCCACAGCTGATTGGTAAAAAAGTGTTGAAAAATTATCCTTTGGCGACATTAGTAGAATATTTTGACTGGACACCATTTTTTATTTCGTGGAGTTTGGCAGGGAAGTTCCCTAAAATTTTGCAAGATGATGTGGTTGGCGAAGCTGCACGAGATTTGTACGAGCAAGCCCAAGCCATGCTCAAGGATATTATTGAGAATCAACGCTTTGATGCCCGAGCAGTATTTGCCATTTATCCAGCCAAGCGTACTGCAGCCGATACAGTAACCACTTATGATGAACAAGGACAAAAAACGCACGATTTTTACCACTTACGCCAACAGTCGGACAAGGTAACAGGTAAGCCGAATTTGTCATTAGCCGATTTTATTTCACCAAATGATGGCGATTATTTGGGTGGATTTACCGTATCTATTTTTGGTGTAGAAGAAATGGCAGACCAATTTAAAGCCCAAGGCGATGATTATTCTGCCATTTTAGCTCAATCTTTAGGTGATCGTTTTGCTGAAGCCTTTGCGGAACATTTGCATGAGCGTATCCGTAAAGAGTTTTGGGGCTATCAAGCCAATGAACAGTTGAGCAATGACGATTTAATCCGAGAAAAATATGTCGGTATCCGTCCTGCTCCTGGTTATCCTGCTTGCCCAGAGCATACGGAAAAAGGCACGTTGTTTGAATGGCTGCAATCGGAGCAAGAAATTGGTACACAATTAACTACTAGTTATGCGATGTATCCACCATCTAGCGTATCGGGTTTTTATTATAGCTTGGCAGAAAGTGAATATTTTAATGTGGGTAAAATTAGCCAAGATCAGCTAGAAGATTATGCACAGCGTAAAGGTTGGGATTTGGCAACGGCGAAAAAGTGGCTGAATCCGAATTTGGGGGATTAAGGCTCATTGACATGAAAAATTTCTAGAGTATATGCAGGAATTTTGCTATACTCACAGTATGTTTAACCCTTTAACATAGGAACAACTATGGCAGACTTTAACCAAATTTTAGACGCTGGCGATGTAGATGGTGGTATCATCAATGTTGTGATTGAAATTCCAGCAGGTTCAAACAATAAAATTGAATGGAACCGTAAATTAGGCGTAATGCAACTTGACCGTGTAGAGCCAAAATTATTTGCAAAACCAACCAATTATGGCTTTATTCCACAAACTTTAGATGAAGATGGCGATGAGCTAGATGCACTAATCATCACCGAAGAACCATTACCAACAGGTATCTTTATGGAAGCCAAAGTCATTGGTGTCATGAAGTTTGTAGATGATGGCGAAGTAGATGATAAAATCGTTGTAGTTCCAGCTGATGACCGTAATAATGGTAATGCAATCAATAGCTTGGCAGATTTACCTGCACAATTAATCAAGCAAATTGAATTCCATTTCAATCACTACAAAGATTTGAAAAAAGCAGGTACAACCAAAGTTGAGCATTGGGGCGATATTGCTGAAGCCAAGCAAGTGATTAAAGAATCGCAACAACGCTGGAAAGAGCAGGCTTAAGTTTATTTGCTATAAACGATAAAAAAATCCCTTAATTTATTTGATTAAGGGATTTTTTATAGGCTTTTTAAAATAAGCAAATTATGCTTTATTCCACCGTAACCGACTTCGCCAAATTACGTGGTTTATCCACATCTGTCCCACGAGCCAATGCTGCATGGTAAGATAACAACTGCACAGGCACAGTATGCACAATCGGCGATAAAATCCCCACATGACGTGGCGTACGGATTAAATGCACAAAATCACTTTCTTCAAAATGCGTGTCTAAATCGGTGAACACAAACAGCTCACCACCACGAGCCGACACTTCCTGCATATTGGCTTTGACTTTGTCCAATAAGCTGTCATTTGGTGCAATCACCACAATCGGCATATCTTCATCAACCAATGCCAACGGCCCATGTTTCAATTCACCAGCAGGATAGGCTTCAGCATGAATGTACGTGATTTCCTTGAGCTTTAACGCCCCTTCCAATGCAATCGGATAATGCACGCCACGACCTAAAAATAATGCACTGCTTTTCTTCGCAAAATTTTGAGCCCAAGCGGCAATTTGTGGTTCAAGATTTAAGGCGTGTTGAATACTACCAGGTAATTGGCGTAATTCTTCAAGATAATCATGGGCTTGCTGTTCAGAGACAAAACCACGAATTTTACCTAAAGTAACGGCTAAACCAAATAAAACCACCAATTGCGTAGTAAAGGCTTTGGTTGAAGCCACGCCAATTTCAGCACCTGCACGGGTATAAAGCACCAATTCACTATTGCGTGGTAGAGCAGATTCCATCACATTACAAATGGATAAACTGTACTGATGACCCAACGATTGTGCATATTTCAAGGCTTCCATCGTGTCCAAGGTTTCGCCTGATTGTGAAATGGTAATAATCAACTGTTTTGGATTGGCAATCACATCACGATAGCGATATTCACTAGCGATTTCTACGTCTGTAGCGATTTTAGCAACACTTTCCAGCCAATATTTTGCCGTCAATGCTGAATAATACGATGTACCACACGCCAAAATTTTAATGCTATCAATGTCTTTAAAAATTTGCTCAGCTTTTTCACCAAAATTGCTGGCTTCAAAACCACCATCTAAAAAGACTTCAGCAGTATCGGCAACGGCTTTTGGCTGTTCGTAAATTTCTTTTTGCATAAAATGGCTGTATGGCCCAAGCTCTAATGATGCCAATGAAAGCTCAGACATTTTAACGCTACGTTCTACAGCTTGTTGATTTTTATCAATTAATTTTACAAAGCCATTGGCATTGAGTAGGGCAATATCGCCATCTTCTAAATAAGTAATGCGGCGAGTAAAGGCAATCACAGCCGATACGTCAGATGCAATAAAGGTTTCATCTTCGCCAAATGCCACCAATAATGGGCAACCCATACGAGCCACCACCATGTGATTTGGATTGTCTTGAGCAATCACGGCAATGGCATACGCCCCATGAAAATGCTGCGTTGCACGCTGCACGGCATCAAATAAATCGCCACCATTTTGGCCGTATTCATGCTTTACGCTGTGGGCGATGACTTCGGTGTCGGTTTGCGATTCAAACTCATAGCCTAAACCTTGTAGGCGAACACGTTCTGCTTCAAAATTTTCAATAATACCGTTATGCACCACGGCAATTAAACCGCCCGAAATGTGGGGGTGAGCATTAGGTTCGGTAACGCCACCATGCGTTGCCCAGCGTGTATGACCAATGCCAAGATGACCGTATAAGCCTTTTTCTTTGGCTGCATCTTCCATCAGTTGTACACGGCCGACACGGCGTACACGCTTGATTTTTTCTTCATTGTGAACGGCAATGCCTGATGAGTCATAGCCACGATATTCCAGACGTTTCAGACCATCGGTCAAAAAGTCCACGACATTTGCATTGGTGCGAATTGCACCTACGATACCGCACATAAATTGTTCCTTAGTATCTGGTTGTAAAAATGATGATTATTGCCAAAGCCCAATCATCGTGAAATCACACGCCCAAATCGTTAGCGTGTGCTGTCTTTATGAAAAATTATTTGCTTGGTTTTTCAGGACGAACCCAACCATCAATCACGACTTGTTTGCCACGAGCAATGACCAATTGATTTTCTGCACAATCTTTCGTAATGGTACTGCCACCACCAATTGTTGCACGATTGCCAATGGTTACAGGAGCAACCAACACAGCATTTGAACCTACACGCACTTCATCGCCAATCACGGTTTTATATTTATTTACACCGTCATAATTAGCCGTAATCGTGCCAGCACCAATATTAGTTTTTTGTCCAACGGTCGCATCGCCTAAATACGCCAAATGATTGGCTTTTGCACCTGCCGCCATTTGCGTATTTTTTAACTCAACGAAGTTGCCAATATGTACATCATTCGCTGTTTGAGCATTTGGACGCAAGCGAGCAAAAGGCCCAATGTGGTTGTGTTCGCCAACAACCGCATTTTCAAATAGGCTATACGGCTGCACGATTGTACCGCTGGCAATTTTTGTATTTTTAATGATACAACCTGCACCAATTTGCACGTTATCGCCAATTTCACAATCGCCTTCAAAAATGACGTTGATGTCAATTTGCACATCTTTCCCCATTTTTAAATCGCCACGCACATCAAAACGGCTCGGGTCAATAATATGCACGCCTTGTTTCATCAATTCTTGAGCTTGATGTTGTTGCCAAGTGCGTTCCAAATTGGCAAGCTGAATACGGTCGTTCACGCCTTCAATTTCAAATTGGAATTGTGGAGCGACTGTTGCAATTTCAATACCATCATCTACTGCCATTTTGACAATATCAGTCAGATAATATTCGCCTTGAGCATTGTTATTATCTAATTTTTTCAAATAGTTATGTAAAATTTCATTGGCAACGCAATATACGCCACTGTTAATTTCTGTGATTTGTTTTTGTGGGTCAGTCGCATCTTTTTCTTCAACAATGGCAATCACTTTACCATCTTTACGGATAATACGCCCCAAACCAAACGGATTGGCAAGGTTCATCGTCAGCATAGCAAATGGGCTATCGCTATCAGCAAGTTTTTGCAAGGTATCTGCCCCAATGAGCGGCACATCGCC
Organism: Acinetobacter sp.; assembly: GCA_030523805.1. GTDB lineage: Bacteria > Pseudomonadota > Gammaproteobacteria > Pseudomonadales > Moraxellaceae > Acinetobacter. The sequence continues at coordinate 5,858 of JAUNHS010000059.1, read as the reverse complement.
CGATAAAATCAGACTTTTGCCTGTGGTAGGCAATACTGGTAATGCCATTTGCACTGCATGACCTGTACCAAGTTGTTCGGCTTGTTCAACCCAATCAATCGTTTCATGTGCAAAAGCGTCTTTGACTTGCTGTCCTTCAAAGCCATAAACAATGATATTTTTTTGGCTATTGATTTTTTTTGCTGTATTTAAAACGTGTTGTAAAAGTGGCTTGCCTGCCAATGGTTGCAAAACTTTTGGCTTGGCTGACTTCATGCGTGTGCCTTTGCCTGCTGCCATGATAATAACGTTTAATGACATGATGACCCTATAAAAAATGTAAAATAATGCGACCATTTTAGCATAAAATAAATGTGATGAGTTTAGGGAATAATCGCAAAAAAAAGAGATTTATGTATCGTTTTGTATATAAAACCTTAAAAATTTTATGGCAATGAGAATATTTCTAAAGTGAGAGATATTTCTCACATATTATATGGCGTGCATTTGAAAATCAAAAGGTGTGTTGATTTGATTTATTTCACAGTTGTGATTCGCTGAATTGACAGCAATTTCATAAAAAAATATCAATGCAAAAGTAAAATAAAGGTGCATAATGAAAGCATATCGGTGGAAACCAAAATGTAACCTAAACATGAGGATTGATGATTATGCCAAATTATAAAGCTCCCTTACACGATATACGCTTTTTGATGAATGAAGTGTTGGATTATCCTGCACATTATCAAACGTTGAGCAATGGACACCTTGCTGATGCTGAAACGGTGGATATGATTTTAGAAGGTGCTGCGGAATTTTGTGAAAGCGTGCTTGCACCATTAAATCAATCTGGCGATGATGAGGGTTGTCATTTTGAAGCTGGAGAGGTACGTACACCTACAGGTTTTAAAGAGGCTTATACGCAGTTTATTGATGCAGGTTGGCAAGGTTTGTCATTCCCTGAGCAATATGGTGGGCAAAATTTACCAACATCATTGAATTTGATTAAATCAGAAATGATGGGGACGGCAAACTGGCCATTCCAAATGTATCCAGGATTGAGCGTAGGCTGTATGAATACGTTGCTACAATTCGGTAGCGAAGAGCAAAAAAATACTTATATGCCACATTTGGTTGCTGGTACATGGTCGGGAACGATGTGTTTAACTGAACCACAATGTGGTACAGATTTGGGGCAAGTGAAGACCAAAGCCGAACCACAAGCCGACGGTACATACAAAATTACAGGTACAAAAATCTTTATTTCTGCTGGTGAGCATGATTTAACTGAAAATATTGTACATATTGTATTGGCACGTCTGCCTGATGCTCCTGCAGGGACTAAAGGTATTTCATTATTTATCGTGCCTAAATTTATTCCAACTGACGCTGGCGAAGTGGGCGAGCGTAATGCGGTGGTGTGTGGCTCAATTGAGCATAAAATGGGCATTAAAGCATCAGCAACAGCTGTGTTGAATTTTGATGGTGCAACAGGCTATTTAATTGGCGAAAAGCATAAAGGTTTACATGCCATGTTTACTTTTATGAATGCAGCACGCATTGGTACAGCAATTCAAGGGATTTCTCATGCAGAGTTATCATTCCAAGGAGCGTTGGCGTATGCGAAAGAGCGTCGTTCTATGCGTGCGGTATCGGGTGCAAAAGAGCCTGAAAAAGTTGCCGATGCGATTATTCATCATGCCGATGTGCGACGTATGCTTTTAACGCAAAAAGCGATTGCTGAAGGTGGTCGTGCGATGATTTATCATGCTGCTAAACTTGCAGACCGTATGACGGAAGCCTTGGCAAAAGGCGATCAACAAGCCTTTGAAAAAGCTGATGATGAATTAGGTTTTTATACACCAATCTTGAAAGCATTTTTAACTGAATTAGGTTTGGAAGCTGCAAATTTAGGCGTGCAAGTATATGGTGGTCATGGCTACATCAAAGAATGGGGCATGGAGCAAATTGTGCGAGATGCACGCATTTCAACACTATACGAAGGCACGACTGGCGTACAAGGTTTAGACTTTTTAGGGCGTAAAGTGTTATTGTCTAGCCGTGGTAAGGTGGTGGCAAACTATACCGCAGAGATTTTAAAATTCTGTGGTCAGCACGCTTCAAACAAATATTTACGTCGTTTTGCGTGGGATTTGACCAAACTTTGCACACAGTGGGGCGTATTAACCACACGCATTGTGTTGATGGCACGCAAAGATCGTGAAATTGTTGCTAGTGCAGCGGTGGATTATCTCATGTTCTCAGGCTATGTCATGATGGCATATTTCTGGGCTCAACAAGCTGTTGCAGCATCGCAACGCATAGAAAGTGGTGAAGGTGCTGAACCTGTAGAGTTCTATAAAGCGAAAATGAAAGTGGCACATTTCTATTTTGAACGTTTATTGCCACGCACACAGGCTCATGCTGATGCGTGTATTTCTCCACCAAAAGCCTTACTTTCTTTAGATGCTGAACATTTTAGTTTTGATTATTAATCAATGACTTAAAGTTCATCTCAAATCAATGATACCTGCAACAGCATGATGTTTCGTCATGCTGTTTGCATTTGTATTTGTGCGTTGTAACATGAAAACTTTACACTTATTTATTGAATATACGATGTAAAAAATCTTATAATGTACTTAATTTTAACTATTTTATTGCAGAACATTTATGAGCAAAGCAATTTCACACATTGACACCTTTCAAGGTTTAATTCTTGCATTACAAAACTACTGGGCAGAACAAGGTTGCGTTGTCTTACAACCTTACGATTTAGAAATGGGGGCAGGGACATTCCATACGGCAACATTCTTGCGAGCGTTAGGCCCTGAAACGTGGAATGCTGCTTATGTACAACCGTCTCGCCGTCCGAAAGATGGTCGTTATGGCGAAAACCCAAACCGTTTACAGCATTATTATCAATTCCAAGTGGTGCTAAAGCCAAACCCAGCGAATATTCAACAGCTCTATTTAGATTCACTTAAAGCGATTGGGATTGACCCTTTAACACATGATATCCGTTTTGTGGAAGATAACTGGGAAAGTCCAACCTTGGGTGCTTGGGGATTAGGTTGGGAAGTGTGGCTGAACGGCATGGAAGTTACGCAATTTACCTATTTCCAACAAGTCGGTGGCGTGGAATGCTATCCTGTAACAGGCGAAATTACCTACGGTTTAGAGCGTTTGGCAATGTATTTGCAAGGCGTGGATAGCGTGTATGACTTGGTGTGGACCAAAGGTCAATTTGGCACGGTTACTTATGGTGATGTGTTCCATCAAAATGAAGTGGAGCAATCAACCTATAATTTTGAACAAGCACCAGTAGAAAAATTGTTTGAATTATTTGATTTTTATGAGAGTGAGTCAAACCGTTTAATGCAAGCGGAGTTACCATTACCTGCTTATGAACAAGTGGTGAAAGCATCGCATACGTTTAACTTATTAGATGCTCGTGGTGCGATTTCGGTTACAGAACGCCAGCGTTATATTTTGCGTGTGCGTGCGTTGGCTCGTGCCATTGCCCAAAGTTATGTATTGTCTCGTGCGAAATTGGGCTTCCCAATGGCAGAACCGCATTTGCGTGATGAAGTGTTGGCACAATTGGAAGATCAGCTTAATCCGAAAAGTGAGTGATGATACATCAGTCTTGCCTGTCATTTGAGTTTTGTAATGAATAATTCCATTGAAATTTATGAAGCCCAAGACGGCTCTACACAAGTACAAGTGCGGTTTGAACGGGACACTGTTTGGTTGTCTTTACAACAAATGGCAGAGATTTTTGGGCGTGATAAATCTGTTATTTCACGGCATTTGAAGAAAATTTTTGCTGATGAAGAATTAGATGAAAGTTCAACTGTTGCAAAAAATGCAACAGTTCAATTTGAAGGTGAACGTCAAGTTACACGAACTATAGAGTATTTTAATCTTGATGTGATTATCTCTGTTGGCTATCGTGTAAACTCTAAAGTTGGCGTGGCTTTTCGTCGCTGGGCTACTACACGTTTAAAAGAGTATTTAATTCAAGGCTATAGCATTAATCAACAGCGTTTACAGCAAAATGCCCATGAGTTAAAACAAGCACTTGCTCTTATTCAAAAAACAGCTCAATCACCTGAATTAACTGTAGATGCAGGGCGTGGATTGGTTGAAATTGTAAGCCGTTATACGCAAACATTTTTATGGCTACAACAATATGATGAAGGGCTACTCACTGAACCTAAAAGTCAAACAGGCGGTATTTTACCCACGGTTGATGAAGCACGTCATGCACTAGCAACCCTAAAATCTGATTTACTTGCAAAAGGCGAAGCAACAGATTTATTTGCCAAAGAGCGTGGCGATGGTTTACCTGCTTTATTGGGCAATTTGGAGCAAAGTGTTTTTGGTGAGCCTGCTTATCCGAGTGTAGAAGCTAAAGCTGCTCATTTGTTGTATTTTGTGATTAAAAATCACCCATTTGCAGATGGTAATAAACGCAGTGGAGCATTTTTATTTGTAGATTTTTTATACCGTAATCATCGCTTATTTAATGCCAAAGGCGAGCCGATTATTAATGATACAGGTTTGACTGCATTAACCTTATTAATCGCTGAATCTGCACCTGAACAAAAAGAAACGTTAATTCGTTTAGTCATGCATATGCTACAATTAAAGTAGTTATGAGAGATATTTTTTATTAGGAAAACCCATGAACCACAACATTTTATTTGAACTTGGTTGCGAAGAGCTACCACCAAAGAGCCTAAAAACCCTACGAGATGCCCTAAAAAGCGAAGTAGAATCAGGCTTAAACGCAGCAGGATTAGCATTTGAGCAAATCAAAGCCTATGCTGCACCACGTCGCCTAGCTTTACACATTCAAGGCGTGCAAGGCAAGCAAGCCGATACCCAAAAACGTTTTGATGGCCCAGCGGTGCAAGCAGCTTATAATGAAGATGGCACACCAAGTAAAGCCCTTGAAGGTTTTATGCGTGGTCAAGGCATTGGCGTAGAGCAATTGAGTACTTTTAATGCAGGAAAAGTAGAAAAAGTCTGCTATTTCAAAGCGATACAAGGGCAATCATTAGACGAATTATTGCCGAATATTTTACAAACGGCATTAGATAATTTACCGATTGCTAAACGTATGCGTTCTGCGGCCAGCCGTAGTGAATTTGTACGTCCTGTACAATGGGTCGTTTTACTCAAAGATGACCAAGTGATTGATGCCACGATTCAAGATTTTAAAGCTGGCAATCAAAGTTATGGACATCGTTTCCATGCCCCACAAGCGGTAACCATTGCTCATGCTGATGCCTATTTAGACACATTACGTCAAGTGAAAGTGATTGCTGATTTTGAAGAGCGTCAAGCCGAAATCTTGAAGCAAACCAAGCAGTTAGCTGATGAAGTGAATGCTCAAGCGATTATTCCAGAAGATTTGCTTGATGAAGTAACAGCATTGGTAGAATTGCCTGTGGCATTGCGTGCAAGTTTTGAACAGCGTTTCCTTGCTGTACCGCAAGAAGCCTTAATTACCACCATGCAGGACAATCAAAAATATTTCTGCTTAGTCAATGAACAAGGCAAGCTGCAACCTTACTTTATTTTCATTTCCAATATTGAGTCGAAAGACCCAAGCCAAGTGATTGAAGGTAATGAAAAAGTGGTGCGTCCACGTTTGTCAGATGCAGAATTTTTCTTTGTGCAAGACCAAAAGCAACCGCTTGCTAACCGTCAAGAAAAATTAGCCAATATGGTGTTCCAAGCAGAATTAGGCACGTTGTGGGCAAAATCACAGCGTATTGCTAAAATTGCTCAAGCTCTTGCACCAATCACAGGGGCGAATGCAGCTGATGTGGAAAAAGCAGCTTTATTGTCAAAATGCGATTTAACAT
>JAUNHS010000058.1 GCA_030523805.1 Acinetobacter sp. | reverse complement strand
TCAAATTTTGAGCGTTTTATCTACTTATTGGTTGGTCGTGATAGCGAAAAATTAAACCAATTATGGCACGATGTGAATAGTGGTAAAGGCTTTGATTTAGCCGATTTGTTAGGCGATGCACAGCAAAAATTTGGCTTTGCTTCTGGTAAATCAACACACGCTGACCGTTTGGCAACTATTCAAGCAATTTACACGAGCGACCAAGATTTACTTGACCCACACACAGCTGATGGCGTAAAAGTCGCACTTGATGTGCGTAAAGATGGCGAAGTGATTGTGTGTGCAGAAACTGCATTGCCTGCTAAATTTGCTGAAACTATCACTGAAGCTGTGGGTGAAATCAACATTCCACGCCCTGCACATACGCAAAATATTGAAAGCCTGCCGCAAAAAGTGGTGGTGTTTGCCAATGATGCCAATTTAGTACGTGGTTTGATTGAGCAGAATGTCGCTGCGAAATAAATGATGATCATTTATTATCATTGCTAACAGTGTTTAAAGAGCCGTGATTACGGCTCTTTTGCTTATTGTCGGATTTGTTTTAGAATGAAATATTAGATGAATTTATTCTACAAAATAAAACAACAACAATGACACTCTATTTTTTTGTTTAACGATACATTAGACTATAACTATGGTTTTAACAGATAGAACGAAGCAATGAACATCATCCGTCAAATTCCAAAATATCTCCTAATTGCGACTTTATGTTACGGTGCGACTACTGCACAAGCAGAAGAATTTTATTTTAATTTAGACTATCCAAGCCATCTGAATACTTTGGCGAATCATCAGCCACAGCTCAAAGCATTAGGTGTAAAGCAGATTTCAGGTGTTAAAGTCGCTGCATTTAATAGCACATTTGACAATCCTTTAAGCGAAATTGAGCAGCAAAAAAAATTACATTATCGCTTAGCCAATAAAATCAGCACAACTTTAACTGCAAAACAATTGGCACGAGTAGATGTGTACGCTACACCATTGGGTGCGATTTTTGTGCCAAAAGGCTGGCAATTTATTTATGGTGGGGTGGGGATTGAAGATGGTTCAATTTCTATGACTTTCGTTTCACCTAAAAAAGATGGATTTTTAAGCTATTATAATCCTGCACATTGCGATGGTTGTGCGACGACAGGGGCGTCTATCTTCTTTGAGCAAGCACGAAAAGATGCTCAGCAAGCAGGTTTGGATTATTATGACCATACTGATCCTGTTGTACAAAAAATCCAACAGCAGGAACAGCTTATCAATTATCGTCTTGAACGAGATGGGCAGCGAATAGATGGCATTGCTTATTATCATGCCAAACAAAAGTATCGCCATTGGAAAGTGGAAATGAGCAGTGCAGCAGCACAGCGAGATTTGGTGCAACCGATTTTAAAGCAGTTTATTGCTGCATCGGCAAGTGTGTCACAATAGACTAATATAGAATAGAAAACAAAAAAGCAAGGAATATTCCTTGCTTTTTTATGTTGGCAAACATCAATTAGTGATGATGACCACCTGCACCGTGTACATGACCGTGATCTAACTCTTCCTGCGTTGCTTCACGAATATCTACGATTTCAACGTCAAAGTTTAAATCTTGACCTGCAAGTGGGAAGTTGGCATCTACTAAAATATGGTCGTCTTCCACTGCTTTTACCGTAACGATTTGCACGCCGTGGTCTGTTTGAGCTTGGAATTGCATACCAACTTCAATATTATCAACACCTTGGAACATTTCTTTTGGTACTTGATCTACCAAATCAGGGTTGTATTCGCCATAGGCTTGAGCTGCAGGCACGTGTACAGACAATTTATCGCCTACAGTTTTGCCAAGTAAAGCATTTTCCAAACCTGGAATAATGTTACCAGCACCATGTAAATAAGGTAATGGCTGACCATCTGTAGATTGGTCAATGATGTTGCCTTGATCGTCTTTTAAAGTATAGTGAAAACTTACGACAAGATTGTTGTCAATTTTAGCTGTCATTGTGAGCATCCTAAAAATAGAGTGAATGAAAGGGGAAAATCCCAACGCATAGCATTATTATGGCGATCAATTCTAAATTTACAAGCGAAAAATAGGGCAGATACACAAAAAATTACCATGATTGAGTAAAAGATGGTGAGAAATGGTTTTTAAATTGTAAGTGTCGTAAATTTTTTATCATTTAAATAAGGAAAAATCATGTAAAACATGATAGGCTAAAGCACTTTTTTAACGTATATAGACCATAGTATTATGAAAGTACATTATCAAATAGAATTTGACCAATACCAACAGCATTTAGTTCATGTAACGGTACGCTTTTTGGCTCAACCACAGCAAGAATTGTGGTTGCCTACATGGATTCCAGGTAGTTATTTAATTCGTGAGTTTGCCAAGCATATTGAAAGTGTTAAAGCCTACGATGAAGCAGGGCGTAGCTTATCAATCCGTAAAACGCAAAAAAATCGTTGGCAATTATTTAATACCGACCATGAATTAATTTCGGTAGAGTACGATGTGTATGCGTATGATTTATCGGTGCGTGGTGCGTATGTAGATCAAACACGTTTTTATATTAACCCAGCTTGTGCGTGCTTGGCATTGGCAGGGCAAGAGCAAGATGCGTGTGAAGTAGAATTATTTGTACCGAGTGAAAAGCAACATTTTGTATTGGCAACAGGTTTAAAAACACGTCAATTTATGGCAGGGCGTTATACGCTAGAAGCGGATAATTATGACCAGTTGATTGATTGCCCATTTGAATTGTCTGAACAAACACAATTTGATTTTGATGTCAAAAGTGGTACGGCTATTGTGCCGCATCGTTTCTTTTTATCGGGCAAGCATTCGGCAAACTTACCACGCATACAGCAAGATTTAGCCAAAATTTGCCAAACAGAAGTAGATATTTTTGGTTCAGCACCATTTAAAGATTATACTTTTATGACCATGGCAACGGGCAATGCTTATGGTGGTTTGGAGCATGAAAATAGCACGAGTTTGTTAATTCCACGAGAGTTTTTAGCTCAGCATAATGAAGCAGAAGAGCCATCGGAAAATTATCAAAATTATTTAGCATTGTGCAGTCATGAATATTTTCATGCGTGGTGGGTGAAATTTGTTCGCCCTGAAAATTTTGTGAATTATCAATTAAATCAAGAGTCTTACACCACTTTATTGTGGATTTTTGAAGGCTTTACATCTTATTATGATGATTTAATTTTGTATCGTAGCGGTGTTATTTCGCAGCAAAGTTATTTGAAATTATTGACCAAGCAAATTGATCGTTATTTGCAAAACCCTGGGCGTTTGGTACAAAGTGCGAGCGAATCAAGTTTTGATACATGGATTAAATTCTACCGTCCTGATGAAAATAGCAACAATGCTGGCACGAGTTATTACAATAAAGGTGCATTGATTGCCTTATGTTTAGATTTGAGTTTGCGTTTGCATGGTTCAAGTTTAGATGATGTATTGCGTGAATTTTATGCCAATACTCAGCAAGGCAAGCAAGTGTCTGAGCGTAGCATTTTTGATGTGTGCAAAAAATTAACAGGCGAAGACTGGCAAGATCGCATTCATTTCTTAATCAATACGACGGAAGAATTGCCATTAGATCAATTATTGGCAAGTTTCGGTATAGATTATCGTGTAGAAGAAAAATCGGCATTGCCATTCGGTTTAAAATTGCAAGAAAAAGAGTCAGGTTTGCTGGTGCAAAGTGCATGGCGAGATGGCAGTGGAGCAATGGCAGGGCTTTCAGCAAATGACGTGATTATTGCGATTGATGGCTTAAAAGCAAGTGTAAACTTGTGCAATACACTCAGCAAATCAACAGCGAAAGACTCTGTAAGCATTCACGCTTTCCGCCGTGATGAATTGATGACTTTTGATGTTAAAACAACAGCCATTGCTCAGCAAACGGTAACTTTAACCGTAAAAGATGCCGATTTAGTACAAAAATGGTTGGGCTAATCAGCGTTTGATGTGTATCTGATCAAAGCTCCTGCTCATGTGGGAGCTTTTTTGAAGTAAATAAAAAGGCAAAAACCGTAGTTTTTGCCTTTTGCTTGTTATAGTGAAGCTACATCGTCCATGGTGTGCTTTTAACCTTATAATCCTTAGCACCTTTCCAGAGCTAACTTCCCTAGCGTCTTATCCTAAAACGGTGATGTTTGATTGCAATAATGATGAAAATATTTCACATTATTTGGTTAAAATCAAACGGTTATTGCGAGTTAAACGTAAGCGATATTCTTCACCTGCGTGTAAAATACGAATTTCACGTCCTAAAGCAAACAAATTGTTTGAGTGCAACATCGGCAAAGACTGAGCAGTTTCAGCAGGACGGTTAAATAAGCTAAATGGTGCGTTCATGATAATTACCTCGTACTAGAGAGTTTGACTTAGTGATATTAATGATAATTATTATCGGATTGTTAGTCAATATCAATTATGGGAAAAATTGTAAATTTTTAGCAAATTTTCCGATATTGCCATATAAAAATGTGAAATTTATAAAAATCTACTTGGTCGGGGCAAGAATTAAGGTAAAATAAGACGCTTTGAGATGTGATGTAAATCTAATTAGGTAAAGATGGTGCAAAAACAATCAGCAATTTATGATACATATCATACCGTGCAAGCTGAACAATTAGATGTGTTGGGTTGCATGAGCCGTGTGGCGTATATCGCTTTAATGCAGCAGATTGCGGCTGCACATGACCAGCATTTGGGCTTGGATTGGGCAATATATCAGCAGTTAAAACACGCCATGATGGAAACGGAGCATTATGTACAATTCCGTAAAGCCGTGGCGGGTGGGCAAAAGTTGCTACTACGCACATGGGTGGCAGATGTGAATGCTTTTCAGGTGGTGCGTTATTTTGCCTTTTTTGATGCTCAAACGGGCGATTTGCTGTTTACAGGGCAGGGCAAGTGGGCGTGTGTAGAATTAGCATCTTTGAAAGTGAAGCGTTTATCGCCAACATTTACGCAAGCCTATCGGGCATTGTCATCGGACATTAATCCTTATGATGTGCAACAATTGTGGCTGTGTGATGAATAAATATTCATATTAATCAACAACTTGAGAAATAACAATGCAACAAAATCAAATCAATTCATCATCAAACCATCAAGAGCAAATGACGGCAGATGAGCAACGTCGTTTTGCAGGTACACAAAAATTATATGGCGAAAAGGCTTTTGAGCAATTTCAACAAGCACACGTGATGGTGATTGGCATTGGTGGTGTGGGCAGTTGGGCAGTGGAAGCCTTGGCTCGTTCAGGCGTGGGGCATTTAACTTTGATAGATATGGACGTGGTAGCAAGTTCAAATGTCAATCGTCAATTGCCTGCTTTAACATCAACTTTGGGGCATGAAAAAATTGCAGTGATGGCACAGCGTTGTCGTGAAATTAATCCACATATTCAATTGGATTTGATTGATGATTATTTGACTGCTGAAAATGTGCAATCTTTATTATCATCATCGCCTGATGTGGTGCTGGATTGTATAGATGATGTGCAAGCGAAATTGGCATTAATTGTGCATTGCCGTTTTCATAAAATTCCATTGATTGTTTCGGGTGGTGCAGGGGGCAAAGTTGATCCGACCCAAATTAAGGTGGCAGATTTGGCACGTACGCAACAAGATCCGATGCTGGCTAAAATTCGCAATCAGTTAAGACGTAAAGGCATTTGTAAAAATGTCAAAGAAAAATTTGGCTTGACGTGTATTTATTCTGAAGAGCAACCTAAATTGGCAGCAAATAGCTGTGCAACAGCAGGTTTGCACTGTGGTGGTTATGGTTCGGCAGTGGCGGTAACGTCTAGCTTTGCCATGTTTGCCGTGGCAGAAGTGTTGAAAAAAATACCGAAAGCCATCGCCATGCGTGAAAAAAAGATGAAATAAAACACTTTATTTTTGCAATGTTTGATGATTTTGCTTAGATTAAAGTCTATAATAACGCTTTATTTTAGCTAGACCTTATAGGTGTTTGAATGTACTCACCCGTAGAACCTGAACAAGCCTTTCAATTTAAGCCAGAATTACCAACCAGTTCAACCTACTATCGTTTGTTGAAAAAGTTACGTCGCCAAGTCGGTCATGCGATTCGTGATTTTAAAATGATTGAAGATGGCGATAAAGTGATGGTGTGTATTTCTGGGGGGAAAGACAGCTACACTTTACTAGATATTTTATTGCAATTTAAGCGTATTGCACCGATTAATTTTGATGTGGTTGCGGTCAATTTAGACCAAAAACAGCCGAATTTCCCAGAAGAAGTGTTACCAAAATATTTGGAAGAAAATAATATTCCTTATTATATTTTGGAAAAAGATACTTACAGTATTACCAAACGTTTAACGCCTGAAGGCAAAACCTATTGTGCGGTATGTTCACGCTTGCGTCGTGGCTCATTATATGGTTTTGCTCAAGAAATTGGGGCAACCAAAGTGGCTTTGGGGCATCATCGTGATGATATTTTAGCCACATTCTTCCTAAACTTGTTTCATGGTGGTAGCTTAAAGGCAATGCCACCGAAATTATTATCATCAGATAAGAAAAATATTTTGATTCGTCCTTTGGCTTATGTGGAAGAAAAGGACATTATTAAATATGCTGAATTGCGTAAATTTCCGATTATTCCGTGTAATTTGTGTGGTTCGCAGGAAAATTTACAGCGTGCTATCATCAATGATATGTTGCGTGAATGGGATAAACAGCACCCAAAACGTTTACATAGCATTTTCGGTGCATTGCAAAATGTATCGCCATCGCAATTATGCGACCGTGAGTTGTTTGATTTTGAAGCCTTAGATGAACAACGTGAATTTGATTTAAAAGACCCTGAAGAGATGAAAAAGCGTCTTGATGTGGTGAATTTGGCGTTGGCAGTAGAGTAATTTTACTAGCAAATACGATTTTCATTTTATTTATAAATCATCGCTCAAATAAAAATGGATACCAAAAAAGGTATCCATTTTTTGTATGCCGATCGGTTAAGGCATTTCTTCGTCTTCAAATTCTGGTTTGACTTTGACAATAAAGTCTTGTGCAGAAATGTTACGCCATAATGCAAATGCAGTGGCAATGTAAATAGAAGAATATGTACCCACAAAGACACCAATAAACATGGCAACAGAGAACCAACGTAAACCATCACCACCCATAATCATCATGGCAACCACTACTAATAAGAGTGTCATAGATGTATGAATAGTACGACGTAAGGTTTCGGTTAATGCAATGTTAATGACTTCTTTGGCATCAGCACCACGAATTTTACGGAAATTTTCACGAATACGGTCGGCAACAACAATGTTATCGTTTAATGAGAAACCGATAATAGATAAGACAGCTGCTAATACGGTTAAATCAAACGGCCAATTCATGAGCGAGAAAATCCCTAATGTCACCAAAATATCGTGGAATAGGGAAAGTACTGCACCAACAGCAAGTTTAAACTCAAAGCGAATGGTGATATAAATCAACATCATCACTAAAGCTAAACCTACAGCACCAGCAGAGCTAATGTAGAGTTCTTGTCCGACTTGACCACCGACCGAATCTACTTTTGCTACAGTCACGCTGTTGCCACTGATTTGTACTGCTTTAGAAATTTCAGCACCTAAACGATCCACTTCAATGTGTGGTTGTTCAGGCATTTGCACCATTAAATCGCTATTGCTGCCCAAGCTACGGATTTGTACATCTTTAAAGCCAGCTTGCGTGAGCTGTTGGCTCACTTGGTCTTGGTTTACGGCTTGTGTATAGTTGAGTTCAGCCGATACACCACCTGTAAAGTCCAAACCTAAATTCAGTCCTTTAAAGGCGAGCAAACCAATACTTGCCAGCGTGATGGCTAAAGATAAAATCGCCATAGGTAAAGCAATTTTCATAAAGTTGATTACTTTACCACCACGAGCCATTTGATAGCTTGGTTCGTTGAGTTCTGGGCTATTGTTTTGCGGGTCTAGTTGAGCGTTTTCAGTCATCATCGTCTCCTTAAATGCTCAACTTCTGTAAGTTCTTACGCTTACCGTAGATGATTTGTACAATCGCACGTGTTACCGTAATTGCAGTAAACATTGAGCAAACGATACCAATCATTACCGTAACTGCAAAGCCTTTGATTGGGCCTGTGCCAATAAAGAATAAAATCGCAGCCACAAGGAATGTGGTTAAGTTTGAGTCAAAAATGGTGTTATAAGCACGGTCATAACCTGCCACAATCGCTTGTTTTGGCGATGCTCCCCACAGCATTTCTTCTCGTATTCGCTCACAAATGAGTACGTTGGCATCTACCGCCATACCAATGGTAATCACGATACCTGCAATCCCTGGAAGGGTCAATGCTGCTCCCATCCACGACATAAAGGCAAGAATCATAGCAAGGTTAAATACCAATGCAAAGTTGGCAATAAAACCAAATAAACGGAAGAATACAATCATCCACAATGCCACGAGAATGAAGCCGACTTGGGTAGAAAGCATACCTTTATTGATATTTTCCTGACCTAAACTTGGGCCAATCACACGCTCTTCTACAAAGTACATTGGTGCTGCCAATGAACCTGCACGCAACATTAACGCCAATTCATCGGCTTCTTTTGCCGAATCCAAGCCTGTAATACGGAAGCTAGAGCCTAATACAGAGTTAATGGTTGCTACGTTGATAATCACGCTTTCGGTATAAGGCGTACGCACTTCTTTGCTTTCGCCTGTGGTTGGGTCAATTTCATGGCTAATTTTTTGTTTATGTTCTACAAACAATACTGCCATTGCACGACCTACAGCAGGACGAGTGGCATCTGCCATTAATTTACCACCAGCAGTGTCCAAACTAATACCAACTTCCGAACCTGCGGTATCTGGGCTAGGGCCTGATGTTGCACCTTGCACACGCTCACCTGTAACAATACGGGTACGCTCAAGTAAATATTGCTGTGGATTATCCGCAGTTTGGAATGGAAATGCTTCAGTTCCTACTGGTGCAGCTTGCCCTGGTTGATATTCTTGCTGTGCAACTAAGCGGAATTCTAAGTTTGCAGTACGACCTAAGACACGTTTTGCTTCGGCAGTATCTTGCACACCTGGTAATTCTACAACAATACGGTTTGAACCTTGTGTTTGTACCACAGCTTCAGCCACGCCCAATTCATTGATACGATTACGCAAAGTAATTAAGTTTTGGTTTACTGCTTCATCTTGAATTTCTTTACGGCGAGTGTCGCTATATTGCAAACGTAAGGTTGCACCAGCTTCACTGGCTAAGGCTTGTTGCGTAAAGTCAGCATTATTACTACGCAAGAATGATGCCACTGCATCACGGTCATCATTATTTGCAAACAATAACGTAACTGATTGATCAGGATTGATGGTAATGCTGCTGTACTTTAATTTATTGCTGGCCAATTGGCGACGAATATCCGATACAGCAGTATCTATACGTTGAGCCAATGCTTTTTCCATGTCCACTTCTAATAAGAAATGTACACCACCACGCAAGTCCAAACCAAGTTTGGTTGGTTTTGCACCAATGCTACGCAACCATTCTGGTGTGGTTGGAGCAAGGTTTAAAGCGACAACATAACCATCACCCAATTCACGACGCAATACATCTTGAGCTTTGAGCTGTGCTTCCGATGTTGGTAAACGCAATAGGGCAGTATTGCTATCAAACGAGCCGTTATGGCTTTCAATTTGAGCTTTCTTTAAAATATCTTCCGCTCGGTTCATGACATTTTGGTCAATCACAGTACCTGCTTTTGCACCAGAAATTTGCACCGCAGGTTCATCCGGATACAAACTTGGCAAAGCGTACAAGGTACTCACGACTAAAACGACAAGAATGAGCAAGTATTTCCATGCAGGATAACGCATTTTAATTTACTTCTTTCAAGTCAAACGCTACCATTTTGTGATAGCGAGAAATACAATAAAGCATTAGGCACAACTGCTCAAGCAATCGTACTTAATGCTTTTGAATAGTAGGCATTGATGGTTTAAATCAATTAAACACTATTTAATGTGCCTTCAGGCAATACAGAAATTACCGCACCACGTTGTACTTTAATTTCTACACCACGGCTTAATTCTACAACTGCAATATCGCCTTCAATTTTGGTAATACGACCCATCAAACCACCAGCGAAAATGACTTCGCTACCTACAGCAAGGCTTTCTACTAATTGGCGATGCTCTTTCGCACGCTTCGCCTGTGGACGCCAAATTAAGAAATAGAAAATGGCTACAAAACCAATAATCATGGCGATGTTTGCCATTAAACCTGGGCCTTGTGGTGCTGCTTCGCCTGCAGCGTGAGCTGTTGCGATGAATAAACTCATATCATTCGTCCTAAAAAATTTGACATAAAGGGGTATTTTAACAAAAAATCCCCATCATTGGGTTAAAATTTACTATTTTACCGTCAAAACATACTGATTTTTCGTTGGTAAAGCAAGTTTTGTACGTGATTGTGTGCAGAAGTGGCTATTCATCTGCCAATGGTGGCACATCCAAACCACGTCGTGCATAAAAATCAGCCACAAATTCATCAAACGTACCATCATCTAACGCCTGACGCATCATTTCCATCAAACGTTGATAATAACGCAAATTATGAATTGTACCGAGCATAGA
>JAUNHS010000057.1 GCA_030523805.1 Acinetobacter sp. | reverse complement strand
ACGTGCAAACTTGACGCACTCGCCTGCCCTGTCCCTGCCAAGCTCAATGCCGTACCATGATCCACCGACGTCCGTACAAAAGGCAATCCCAACGTAATATTAATCGCTTCGCCAAAACCTTGTGCTTTCAATACAGGCAAGCCTTGATCATGATACATCGCCAACACTGCATCAGCATTTTGCAAATAACGTGGCGTAAATAAAGTATCCGCAGGCAAACATTCACTCATCGCATGACCTTGTGCTTGATATTCACGCAATACAGGATTGATAATATCCAACTCTTCACGCCCTAAATAACCATTTTCCCCTGCATGCGGATTGAGACCACACACTAAAATTCTCGGTTGAGCGATTTTAAATTTTTGTTGTAAATCAGCAATTAAAATATCAATCACTTGGCGTAAACGTTGCTCCGTAATCGCATCGGCAACATCTCGTAATGGTAAATGCGTAGTAACTAAAGCCACTCGCAACGTTGCAGTCGCCAACATCATCACCACTCGCTCTACGCCTGCATAGTCTTGAAAATATTCCGTGTGTCCACTAAAGGCAATGCCTGCTTCATTAATGATAGATTTTTGTACAGGTGCAGTCGCAATGCCTATACTGCGACCACTCATGGCATATTCTGCTGCACGGCGTAATTGCTCCAACACATAAGGCGAATTTTGAGCATTTAACTGCCCTGCCACCACCGTTTCAGCCGTTGCAATATGTTCCACATACAGCTGACCTACAGCACTCGGTGTACTTTGCCCATGATAATCCACTAATTCTACTGATGATAAATTCAGCTGTGTCACACGTTGTTGTAAAGCATTTTTATCTGCCAACACCACCACAGGGCGTGTATCTGCTCGCTGAGCTAAATCTAGGCAAATATCTAGCCCAATGCCTGCTGGCTCGCCACTGGTTACATACAACGCTTTCATAAAAGACTAGATACCCTGAAAATAAATATTTGATTTTTAAAATAATATATTTTTATTGCACAATTAAGGCACAATAATAATTTCTACACGACGATTTTTTGCTCTATTCTCATCGCTGTCATTTTCAACCAATGGACGTGTTTCGCCACGACCAATCATTTCAATCCATTCAGGTTGATAACCTGCATTAACAAAAAGCTGCGTAACACTTTTTGCTCTATTTTTAGAAAGTTGCATATTGTAGTCGCTTGCACCCACATTATCGGTATGCCCCACGACTTTTAATTGTTCCAAATTATATCGCTGCAAATACTTCGCCAAGCTGGTAATCTCAGGTTTAAACTGCTCTGCGACTTTATCGCTGCCTGATTGGAATAGCACATGATCTGGCACTTTTAAAAGCCAGTTTTCATCTTCTAGCTGATACTCAAATCCTTTCTTTTCTATTGCTTTCACTTGATAATAACGCAAACCAGAACTGTGCATACAAGCGACCATCGTCAATGGCATACACAGCACTGCCAATAATTTTAATTTTGCGAACATATTAATTTTCTTCTCCAGCGTGAAAGATTACCCAATGCGAATCAATGGCTTTTGCTTGATACATGGCTTGATCGGCTTGTCTAATCAATTCCTGCGTGGTAGCTGCATTCGCTGAAAATGCAATACCAATACTAAAATCAAAAGCAATGGTTTTACCATCAAATACCAATGGCTCTTTACAACACGCCATGAGATTTTCGGCAATTCCACCTAAATATTCAGCTTTTTGAATGGACTTTAAAATAATGGCAAATTCATCACCACCAATCCGCACCATCAAATCTTGATGGCGAATACGAGATTTTAACCGATTTGCCATTTCTCGTAAAATCGCATCGCCTACTTGATGACCATATGTATCATTAATGCTCTTAAAATTGTTATTATCCAACAACACCAAAGCACTCTGCTCACGTTGTACAGGGTCGGCAAATAGGTCATTTAAAGCCTGATAAAAAACATGACGGTTGGGCAATGCAGTGAGTTCATCATGATGTGCCTGAAATGACAACTTCTGATGCTCTTTTTGCATACTATTTTGCCATGCTTGAATCTCTGCTAAAAGCTGATTAAATGCCTGAATTAAGATGTTAAACTCAAAAATTCGGCTTTTATCAAAACGTAGATTATACGCTTTTTGCTCACTCACTACACTTGCCAGATGTATCAAAGGTTGCAAAGCCCCCATCATTGTATGATAAATCC
This sequence comes from Acinetobacter sp., assembly GCA_030523805.1. Taxonomy (GTDB): domain Bacteria; phylum Pseudomonadota; class Gammaproteobacteria; order Pseudomonadales; family Moraxellaceae; genus Acinetobacter. The sequence continues at coordinate 8,445 of JAUNHS010000057.1, read as the reverse complement.
GCTGAATTGAATACCACCAAATCACTACTAGTAACGATAAACTGACAAATAAACCGAGCAAAAGTTTAAATAAATATCCCGAAATTTGCTCAGCACTTGGATAAAGCCACAAACTTGCAATTTTTTTATTTTCATAATTCACATCAACTTGCAAGGCATCGCTATAAATCATTGCTTCCAAAAAATCTTGCACAATAGAATAAGACTGAATTTCTCGCTTACTTTCTATCACTTCTGTGTCAGTATGAATTTCAATATAGCGAATAGGATAATTATCCACATAAGTATTGATACTCTGTTGCAAATATTCTTGGTCTTGGAAGACCAACGCAGGCTGTACACGGTCGCTTAAAGTTTCCCCTACCAATTTTAAATTTTGCGTGGCATAGGCATTAAAGGTTAAAAAACTAATAGACGCTAAAGCCACGCCAAACACAGCAAAACTAATCAGCAAAAAGCCTAATTGTGAACGGCTAAAAATACTTTTAAAAGACAATAACTTTTGCTTTGCCATGACATTCACCCTTAATCTTTTTTAGATAAAAGGTGCAATACTCGTGGGTCAATCTTCACTTTAGACGAAGACAGTCGGTTTAAATTGACCTTTACAGCAACTGCATTATTACGAATATATAAACAAAACGCACTTCCCACTTCACAGTCAATATTACGTTCACTAATGGTGAGAATCGGTGTCGGATAGGCATTAATCAGTTTATTTTGCACACTCGGAGCAGTGTTCGGAAAATAAATGACCTGGCAACTACTTTTGAGCAAACTCTCTTCCGTTACATGCTTGGCTTGATAAGTGAATTTATTTGTTCTTAAATAAGTACTCAAAGCACTGCCAGTAGGAATATCTTTTACTACACAAATATGAGCCGTTTTTGGTAAATTACTATAATTTAATATATTCACAATTTTTTGAAAATGCTGATCTGAGCTTGCTTGTACACTACTCGCAAACCCCATCAAAAGGCTAAACACGACAAATGAAATAAGAGAATAAAAACGACGCATCACATACTCATTTGTATTATTACAAAATCAAAAAAGACAACTCGTGCATTATAATAAATTTTGTGATGTATAGCAAATTTTTATTACACAAAATGCCCAATTTATACAAAATAAATTCATAATTCGTGCAATCCATCATATTGTTCTATAATGAACCCCAAGCCACTACAAACCCAATCACACAAATTTTAGGCACAAAAAAACCGCTATGAAGCGGATAATTTGAAATATTTAAAATAATGGTCGGAGCAGTAGGATTCGAACCTACGACCCCCTGGTCCCAAACCAGGTGCACTACCAGGCTGTGCTATGCTCCGAAATTGGGGTGAATGACGGGATTCGAACCCGCGACAACCGGAATCACAATCCGGGGCTCTACCAACTGAGCTACATCCACCATAAAATATTGAGTTCGTTTAATCAAACGCTGGCGCGCCTGACAGGATTCGAACCTGTGACCATCCGCTTAGAAGGCGGATGCTCTATCCAGCTGAGCTACAAGCGCAACACCCGATGATATTAAAATCACTGTATTTTGCCGAATTGGTCGGAGCAGTAGGATTCGAACCTACGACCCCCTGGTCCCAAACCAGGTGCACTACCAGGCTGTGCTATGCTCCGCTTCTCAGCTTGTAACGCTAATTTAAACATCAATCGCTACGGTTGGAGATTATAGGTTGCTCGTGAATATTCGTCAATATTTATTTTACTTTTTTTGTGATTTTTTGATTTATTCGTTTAATTATCCATCATTTACACGCCACTTTGCAGTATGCAAAATCAATAGGCAACTGGGGATAAGGTTAAAGTTATCCACAAACGTCGCCTATTGAGCAGATTTTTTAGCAACAAATGCTCAAATTATGAACGGTAATCCGCATTAATTTTGACATAATCATAAGACAAATCACAAGTATAAACCGTGTCTTGTGCATCGCCACGAGCCAAATCGACACGAATGCTAAACTCACTTTGTGCCATGACTTTCGCCCCTTGCTCTTCGCTGTAACTGGCTGCACGTCCGCCATTTTCGCACAATAAAACATCATCAAGCCATACTTTCAGCTGCGTTACATCTAAATCGGCTACGCCTGCATAGCCAATCGCTGCCAAAATACGTCCCCAATTTGGGTCAGATGCGAATAATGCCGTTTTCACTAAAGGCGAATGGGCAATGCTGTAGGCAATATCGCAACATTCTTGTGTCGTTCGTCCACCTTTGACTTCAATGCTGACAAATTTGGTTGCCCCTTCGCCATCACGGACAATCAGTTGTGCTAAGCGTTTCATCACACGGCAAATAATGGCTTCCACTTGAGCATAGCGTGTATCATCTTGACTGGCAATAATTTCTCCACCTGCCTGCCCTGTGGCAATGAGAATGCACGAATCGTTAGTTGATGTATCGCCATCAATGGTAATACGATTGAACGATTGTTCGCACGCTGTTTTGAGTAAATGTTGCAATACATTCGCTTCAATCGCCAAATCAGTCGCCACAAAACCAAGCATCGTCGCCATATTGGGACGAATCATGCCTGCTCCTTTGCTAATGCCTGTAATGGTATAAGTTACGCCATCAAGCTCAAACTGCTCCGATTCGCCTTTAGGAATGGTATCAGTAGTCATAATACCAAATGCCGCTTCATACCACGCATCATCGTGCAATTTCGCAAGAGCTTGTGGAATGCCCGCTTCTAAACGTGGCATCGGTAAATGTTCGCCAATCACGCCTGTAGAAAATGGTAAAACTTGCTGTGCCGTTACGCCTGTGTGTTGGGCAATGTATTGGCAACTTTGCTCGGCATTGGCAAAACCAATATCGCCTGTGCCTGCATTGGCATTGCCTGTGTTAATCAATAAATAACGTGGTGTGGTCTGTTGTAAATGCTGTTTACAGAGTTGCACTGGTGCAGCACAAAACGCATTTTGCGTAAAAACGCCTGCCACAGTTGAGCCTTGTGCCAATTCAAAAATCACTAAATCACGGCGATTTTGATAACGGATATAGGCTTCATGCACGCCAATTTTAATGCCTTTAACAGGGTGTAAAGTGGGAATTTGTGTATTTCCAACAGCCATAAATGGAACTCCTTAAAATGATTGAAAATGATTACGTTACTATTTTATGAGAAAATAAAAGGCGAGCCGAACTCACCTTTTACATGATTTGATTGGTGAAATATATTATTCGCCAGTGATTAAATGCCAACCAGCATCTTTGGCAGCTCGTGTGCCACCCATTAACACGACATATTCACGATTTGCATCTAAACTTTCTAATAATTCTGCCGCTCGTGGTGCTTTACTGCCACCACCACATAAAATATAAATGGGTTGATCGGCATCAACAGTTTGTAAACTTTCAGCAGAAAGCGTAGCAATCGGTTTATTATATGCACCTTGAATATGCCCTTCTTGATATGCTGATACGTCACGCACGTCCCAAATAATGGTATTCGCATCGGCTTTGAACGTGGTAATGTCTTGTTTACGAATCATGTTGTTGCTCCTCGTTGTACATTTGTTCGTGTTATTCCATGTTACACATCTTTTTGCAATTTATGTAGATGGAATAATGCAATAAAATAGCATTTAGGCTAAAATGTCAATTATTTTTTTCATCTGGGAGTAAAATTATGCCATCTTTTGATATTGTTTCGGAATTAGAACTGTTTGAAGTTAATCATGCCGTACAAAATACGCAGAAAGAAATTGGTACACGTTTTGACTTTCGTGGTCATGATGTGAGCATTGAGTTGAACGAAAAATCTAAAGAAATTAAGATTACTGCTGAAGCTGATTTCCAATGCGAGCAAGTTTATAATATGCTTGAAAATCATTTCTTTAAGCGTAAAGTGGATATTCAAGCCCTTGACCCACAAAAAGCGACGGCTTCTGGTAAGCACGTTATTCAAGTGATTAAATTGAAAGATGGCTTGGATAGCGACACCGCCAAGAAAATCAATAAAGCAATTAAAGACAGTGGCATTAAGGTGCAATCATCTATTCAAGGCGATAAAATCCGTGTAACCGACAAAAAGCGTGATACCTTGCAACAAGTGATGGCGTTTTTGCGTGAGCAGCAGTTTGGTTTGCCATTGCAATTTAATAATTTTAAGGATTAATAATATCCTTTCAACAAAAAACCTTGTATTTGAAATACAAGGTTTTTTTTATATATTTATTCAAAAAATTTTACTTATTTTATTGAGCTTATCATCTAAAGTAATGAGCGTCAGTTGATACGTTTGAGCTGTTGCCAAAATTAAACTATCAGGGAGTTTTATTTTATATTGCTTTCGTAACTGAATTGTTCGGTCAATCACTTGACGAGAAACAGGTATTCGCTCAATATCAGACAGCAAAAATTTTAGCTCGTTCTCAGCTTGAGACGTTATACCATGATAACCAAAAAGCTCTGCATGTGTAATATCACTATAAAAGCATATTTCAGGTGATAAATTAAATTGTCTAATTAATTCAAACGCTTGTTGATGTTGAGCGTGCCATTGAATAATAAAACACGTATCCAATAAATATTTAGCCCCATTCATGGCGTAACTCTTTTTGAATAGTTAAACCATCACCCAATACGTTTGGATTTTGAATAGCTAAGGCACGATTAATCATACTATTGTTAGACTTTTCTAAAAGTTTAGCAATCAATTCTTCAATACTCAATCCCTGCTGTTGTGCTGTTTGAATAAGTAGCTGTTCGGTATGTGGTGGAAAATCTAAAATCATCACGATGACTCCTGTGCTATCTTTTTAGCATCATAGCATAATAAACATTCATCAGCATTAATATCATTTAAATTTCCAATAAAAATGCCTTATGACACATCATAAGGCATTTTTAATAGCGAGTGATAACTTATTTGTTATCCAAATCTGGTTTAAAGTTCGCAATCGCTTTATCAATATTATTGCCATTACGTTTTACCGTATCAGCAAATTGATTACGGAATTGCAAGCCAATATCAATTCCTGAAACGTTTACGTTACGGATTTTCCATTGGTTGTTTTTATCAATCAATTGGAATGATACAGGAATTTTCTCACCTTGATGTAAGAAATCTACTGTAACCACAGGATATTGTGAACTGCTTGCTTTGTATGGACGCATTGTATAAGTATTATTTGCATACTTCGCCAATGCTGAACCATAATTGCTAATCAACGTATTTTTGAAATTATTTTCAAATGTCGCACGTTGAGCCGCTGTGCTGTAATTATTTGCAGCGTATGTACCCATTACCAAACGAGCAAAACCTTGTGAGTCAATATACGGCTCAATGTTTTGGCGTACGATGGTACGAGCCAAACTTGGGTTGCCTTTGATTTTGGCAGCATCGGCTTTTAAACGTACGATAAGCTGATCAGCAACACGCTTTACAAACGCAGGAGCAGCTTCTGCTGGTGCTGCAAATGCTTGATTTGCTGATACTAAACTTGCCAATACACCTGCGGCAATGGCACTATGTTTGATTAAAGTTTTCATCATAACCTCGTTGTTACATTATTCTACAAAGCTCGGTTGAGCATTGCTATCTGTTGTTGATGCTGTTGCTTTTTCGGTTTGTTCACCACCCGAAAGTTTGTTTGCTCCACCACCTGTAATAAACTTATTGATTAAGTCTTCTAAATCCATTGTACCTTGTGTATTTTTTAACACGCTATCACGCTTAGCATAGTTAAGACCACCACCAGGAACAATCTTTAAATACTTCTCACCTAACAAGCCGTTCGTTGCCACCATAATATACGCGTCTTCATCAATATTTGTGATGGAGGTCATGTTAGATAACAGTTGTGTTTCCATTTCTTTTTGTTGCTCAGCTGTAGCATCTTTGTATTCGCTACTGTATTTTAACTCTTCAAGTGCTGCATTTTGCACTGTTTTGAGTTGCTCAGCATTAAATGTGGTCAGTTTGCCATCTAGCTCAAATTGTACGGTTGCTTCACGTGTTACAGGATCTAGTTGAATCTCTGTTACACGTCCCACCGTTACACCGCTCATGGTTACTTTGGCACGTTCTTTCAAGCCATTGACATTGTTAAATACCGCAGTCATTTTATAGCTATCATTTAAGTTTGTGCCGACCAAACCGCTCACTTTCATTGCCAAGAAAAACAACGCCGCTGCAAATAAAATGACAAATAAGCCAACGGCAAATTCACTACGACGAGAGTTCACGATAAACCTCCAAACATGACCGCAGTTAAAACAAAATCAAAACCTAATACGCATAATGATGAATACACCACCGTGCGAGTTGTCGCTGTTGCGATGCCTTCGGATGTCGGTTCACAAGCATAGCCTTGATACACCGCAATCCATGTACAAATAATGGCAAATACAATACCTTTAATAATCGTACCGTTTAGCACATCTTTGGCGAATTGCACATTATTTTGCATTCCGCTCCAAAATGCCCCTTCATCTACGCCTAAAAAATCCACACCGACCAATTTACCACCTAAAATACCAATGGCAGCAAAAACAATGGTCAGCATTGGCAAGCTAACGATACCTGCCCATAAGCGTGGCGATACAATGCGTTTTAAAGGATCAACGCCAATCATTTCCATGCTAGATAATTGCTCAGTGGCTTTCATCAAACCGATTTCAGCAGTTAATGCCGAACCTGCTCGCCCTGCAAACAATAATGCAGCCACCACAGGAGCTAATTCACGCAATAAAGTCAGCGAGACCATTGTACCAAGCATGGCTTCACTGCCCACATTGACCAAAATAAAGTAGCCTTGCAAGCCCAACACCAAGCCGATAAATAAGCCTGACACGCTAATAATCAGCAAAGACAACACGCCCACACGGTACATTTGATAGACAAATAATTTTACGCCAAGCCAAGTCGGTAATGAACAAAGGATTTGCAACAGCATCAAACTGGCAACGCCAATCCCCTGCACACGTTGAATGACCGCTCGCCCTAAATCTGCAATCATGCTCATGGTTTTGCTCCTGTTGGGCTAAATTGGTAGTCCACTGGGCCTTCGGCAGAACCTGTTAAAAATTGCTGTACAAATGGCGATGGGTGCTGGCGTAATTGTTCCGCTGTGCCTTCGCCTTGAATTTTTCCTTCGGCAATTACATAAATGTAATCGGCAATGGACAAGGTTTCATTGACATCGTGCGACACAATAATGGTGGTTAAATCCAACGCTTCTCGCAACGAGCGAATGAGACGGATTAATACCCCCATCACAATCGGGTCTTGCCCTGCGAAAGGCTCATCGTACATAATCAATTCAGGATTGAGAGCAATCGCTCGTGCCAATGCCACACGGCGATTCATACCGCCTGATAATTCGGCAGGCATCAATTTTTCTGTGCCACGCAATCCCACAGATTCAAGTTTTTGGGCGACAATGTGTGCAATTTCCGCTTCGGTCTTTTGCGTATGAGCCCGAATGGGAAAAGCGACATTTTCATACACCGACATATCGGTAAATAATGCTCCGCTTTGAAACAGCATACCCATTTTAGAGCGTGCTTTAAACAATTCACTGCGAGACATTAAGGCGATATTTTGACCATTTAACAGGATTTCCCCTGCATCTGGCTTGAGCTGACCACCAATAAGACGGAGCAATGTGGTTTTGCCCGTGCCTGATGGCCCCATAATGGCGGTAATTTGACCACGGCGTATGCTTAAATTTACATCATCATAAATAATCCGCTCTCCACGTTTAAAACTTAAGTGTTTGACTTCTATAAGTTTATCGTTTGGCGGTATCGTCTGATTATTCATTCAGCAATATCCTGCATATTTTTTAGCGTGCATACTATAGCACTTTCTTGCTTATTTTTTGTTATATTTTATTACAACTTTATCAAATTTTCGGCAATATCGCCCATTGTGTGTGGGGAAAATGTTGTTTGATGTAGTGTTGTAAAAAGCGTTGGCTTTCTTGGGCGATGATTTCATCTTGACTGTCGTGAATTTGATTGTAAATCACAGCAGCCAGTTGTAATTGACAGTTTTTAATGGCTTCTAGGCTTAAAATCGTGTGATTAATACTGCCCAATTTGCCTGATGTAACTAAAATGATGGGATAACCTTGCTGTTGAATATAATCAATGATGAAAATTTCATCAGTTAAAGGTACATACAATCCGCCCGCCCCTTCAATCAGCACGGTGTCAAATTGTTGTTGTAATTGTTGCGTAGTGTTGCTAATGTGTTTTAAATCAATGACTTGCCCTGCTAATCGGCTCGCTAAATGTGGCGAACAGGGATAAGGAAAAATGTGCGGCATGGTTAAACCTTGCATATCGCACGGCTGTAACTCAATGCCCATCAATTTACGATGTGTGATGATGTCATCGGCTATCGTTTGGCAACCTGTTTGCACCATTTTTTGTGTGATGACGTGGCGACCGTGTTGTAATAATTG
>JAUNHS010000056.1:8713-10661 GCA_030523805.1 Acinetobacter sp. | reverse complement strand
GCACCGAACATCGCCCTGAAATTTTGGGTTTATGGGCATTGCAAGAAAAAGGCAATCAGTGCGTTGAATATTATAATTTTCGTAAAAACAAACAGTTATTAATCGTCAGTGGTGAAGAGCGTATTGTCGCTGAATACGATTATCAAGAACCTGAAAATTTAGAGCAAAAGCACCCATTAATGACCATGAAAGTCTTGGCTGACAATGGTCAAACCGATTGCTGGGGCGATCGTGCCGACCAAAGCAACTCAACACAAGTGACGCAAATTCGCTGGGAAAATCCACACCAATTGCAATTATGTTTTGATGAAAAAAGCTGCTTTACCATGCACCGTGTACGACCATAATAGATGGTGAATTAATTACTAACCTATTGAAAAATATAGCAATTACAAACGAAATAAAAAAGCCAATCATCAAGATTGGCTTTTTTGTATCATGAAATTTATATCACGAAATTTGCAATTACATTTGTGATTGAATGTAGTTTTGTACACCCATCAATTCAATTAAACGTAACTGTTTTTCCAACCAATAAGTATGGTCTTCTTCAGTGTCTGACAATTGTTGGCGTAACATATCACGGCTTACATAATCGCCTTTCTCTTCGCATAATTTAATGCCTTGAGCCAAGCGTTCACGCACATGGTATTCTAAAGCCAAGTCAGCTTTTAAGCAGCTCACGATGTCATCACCAATATTCAACTCTTCACGTTGCATATTTGGCTGAGCACCTAAGAACAATACACGACGGATAATCGCATCAGCGTGTTCGCCTTCTTCTTCCATTTCGTGATTGATACGTTCGTAAATTTTGCTCAAACCCCAATCTTCATACATACGAGAATGGATTAAATATTGGTCACGAGCTGCTAATTCGCCACCGATTAAGCTGTTTAAATAATCAATAACTTCTGGGTTGCCTTGCATGAGAACATCTCCGATCTAAAACTTTGGCTATTATGCAAACATTTTTTTTAAATTGCAAAGCCTTTTTTCAATTAAGTTGATGATTTTTAAGTGAATAAAATGATAAACATAATCGTTTGGCTTCATTATTCATAAAATTATTGAATAAAAATAAATAGTTGCTTATTGGCACGCAGGATAAAATCATAAAAGTTGTATGATATTTAATCATGTTTAATTTTGTAAAGGATAAGAATGTCTCTAATTTCGTATTGTGAATGATTTTATCTTTTGCAAAAACAAGCATTTAATTGATATGGATTATTATTTAAGCAAGAGAAAGACTTTCATTTTTAAGTGCTTAACTTTGTTATTTGCATATAAAAAAGCAACGTCAAAACGTTGCTTTTGTTGATTTATTCGGCAAAATTCAGTTAATTATTCGCCTTGTTCATATTCTGCCAACATGGCTAAAAATGCCGCTTCATCTAACACAGGAATGCCTAATTTTTCAGCTTTTTCCAATTTTGAACCTGCTTTTTCCCCAGCAACGACGCATTTGGTTTTGCTGGATACGCTACCGCTCACTCTCGCACCAAGGGCTTGCAATTTTTGGGTCGCTTCATCACGCCCCATACTGCTCAATGTACCTGTAACCACCCAGCTTTCGCCATTCAATGGTTGGCGTGTTGGTGCGACAACGCTTTCCCACGTTAAGCCTGCGTCAAGCAATTGCTGTAAAACGTCTATATTGTGTGGTGCTTGGAAAAAGTCATAAATCCATTCCGCAGTAATTGCCCCTACATCAGGCGTTTTTTGCAGGCTTTCAATATCCGCTTGGCGTAAAGCATCTAAACTTTGGAATTGTTGTGCCAACATTCTCGCTGTGGTTTCGCCCACTCCACGAATGCCTAAAGCATAAATCAAACGTGGTAAAGTCGTTTTTTTACTGGCTTCAATGGCATCAAGCAAATTTTGTAGCGATTTTTCGCCCATTTTATCAATGCTTAATAATTGCTCACGGTGCTGATGTAAATGG
>JAUNHS010000056.1:0-8613 GCA_030523805.1 Acinetobacter sp. | reverse complement strand
CCGACACGCACATCTAAACGATGGATTTCGCCAATATTGTGTAGCGTAACGTTAGACACGGTTACACCACCGACAAATACAGGCTTTAAACGTGCTACAGGCGTGAGCGTGCCAGTTCGTCCAACTTGCCAATCAATTGCTTCTACCTGCGTCAAAGCAGCGACTGCAGGGAATTTATAGGCAGTCGCCCAGCGTGGCTCACGACTTAAAAAGCCCAATTGCTTTTGCTGATTTAGGTCATCTACCTTAATCACCATACCGTCAATTTCTACATTTAAATCGGCACGTTCTTGTAAAATTTGCTCATAGCATTGTTGCACTTCGGCAATGTTTTGGCATAAAAATTGACGTTCTGCAATTTCAAATTGCCATGATTTTAACCATTGCAAACTTTGGTGCATACTGCTTAAACCATGATGAGGTTCGCATTGTGCAATGCCATAGGCATAAAACGCCAACGGACGACTTGCCGCAATTTTAGAATCTAACTGACGTAAACTCCCTGCGGCAGCATTGCGTGGATTAGCAAAAGTTTTCTCGCCTTTGGCTTGTTGTTCTGCATTTAATTTTTCAAATCCTGCTTTAGGCATCAGCACTTCGCCACGCACTTCAAGTAAATCAGGAATTTTTTCGCCCTGTTGAGCAATTAATTGCACTGGCAAATTGCGAATGGTCTTCACATTTTGCGTAATATCTTCGCCTGTTTCGCCATCGCCACGGGTTACGCCACGCACCAATACACCATGCTCATACCACAATGAAATCGCCAAACCATCTAATTTTAATTCCACTTCATATTGCACGTTTTGATTAGGCAAACGTTCATCTACACGGCGAGCAAAGGCTTTTAAATCATCTTCATTAAAAATATTGCCCAGCGACAACATCGGCACTTTATGCGTTACGCCTTCAAACTTACTCAACACTTCGCCACCCACTTTTTGTGTAGGGCTATTGGCTTGAATTTGCTCAGGATATTGTACTTCCAATTGCTTTAACTGCTGAAATAAATGGTCATATTCCGCATCGGAAATCGTAGGACAATCCATCACATAATACGCATGATTATGCTGATTAATGAGTTGAATAAGTTGTTGCATTTGCTGAACAATTGCCGACATAACACGTTTGCCTTAAAATTTAAATGGAATAAAAATAAATGCTTCACACTAGCCCACATCACGAAAAAAAAGATACTGCAATCAGTATCTTTCTTTTACTCATCTACATCTTATTTCAATTTTGGACGAGATGCTTTTTCTGCTGCTTCACGGCATTCTTTAGAATCGCAATAACCATATAAGTTCAAAGAATGACCAGTTAATTGGAAACCAAATTGCTCAGCAATACGATGTTGTTCTTGTTCAATCACATCATTGCTAAATTCAACCACTTTGTTACAACCTTGGCATACCAAGTGATCGTGATGCTCTTCTTGCGTAATTTCAAATACAGAGTGATTATTTTCAAAGTTCAAACGTTGGATAATGCCAGCCGCTTCAAATTGTGTTAATACACGATAAACCGTCGCCAAGCCAACATCTTCACCTTGCTCAAGTAAAGTTTTATAAATATCTTCCGCACTTAAATGACGCTTTTCAGCGGTTTCAAGTAATTCTAAAATTTTGATACGTGGCAAGGTTACTTTTAAGCCTGCTTTACGTAAATCTTGATTTGAAAAAGCCATAGTTACCAATCTCTCAACAAATTTTATACCTAATCATAGGCAAACTGATTTGAAATGAAGTATGATATTATGCAATATTATTTATCATTCTTCATTCAGGAAAATGTTACAACATGCAAAAAATGTTTTTAGCCCTTGCGGCAAGTACACTGATTACAGGCTGTTCTATCTTTGGTGTCTATAAAGTAGATATTCCACAAGGAACACCGCTTACCCGTGCTCAAGCTGAACAAGTTCAAGTCGGCATGAACGCTCAACAAGTCCGCTTTTTGTTAGGTACTCCAACCATTACCGACCCGCTCAACCCTTTGCGTTGGGATTATGCCTACAATTATATTCCAGGAACTTATGCGAAAAAAGCTAAAATTCCTGCAGCACATGGTCAATATTTAAAAATTTACTTTACTGACCAAGGTATTGTATCACAAATTGAAGGATTAGACAGTATTCCAACATCACAACCAGGCTTGCCAGGCTCAAAAGATGCGAGTCTAACTGCTCCACGCCTATAGTAGAGCGACTTTCAGACGGTTGTTTCTAATCATGAAAAATCCCGATATTTACCATCGTAAAAATCGGGATTTTATTATGTATAAATTATCGCCATTTTACTGTGAAAAAGTGTATTTTTCAAGCAATCCATCGCACCTTCATCACTTATTCACCATGCTTAAAGCGATTGCCCCTTGCACGTTGTTTGACCAAATAACGACTGGTTGGATTTTTTTCAGCACGGTTACGGCGTATATCTTTGGGGTTAATTTTTAAAGGGCGATAAATTTCTATACGATCGCCCGCTTGCACTTGTTGTTGTAAATCAGCAACTTTTACCCCAAAAATACCAATGTGCATTTCACTCAAGGGCAAATCAAGCTGGGCTTGTTGTACAATGCCGCTCTGTTCAATCGCCATTTGCACCGTCATACCTTCGCTAAAAGCTAAGGCAATTAGCCATTGCTGCTGCTCATTGGCATAGGCGAGCCAAATTTGTTTGTGCATTTTACATCGCACCTAACAGCGTGAAAATCAATGCAGCAACAATAGACAATGGAATAATAATTCGCACCGCTACACGCCATAAGTTATAGCTCATTTCACTGCTAAAATTCAGTGCTTTACGCAAATGGCTTGCTTTCATTACCCAACCAGCAAAAATGCTATACACCAAACTCAACAATAAACCAACCACAATCAACACATAAAATAATCCTTGATGTAGCACAGGAAATAACCACACAAGCATAAATAAAATACTAAATGCCCATGCCAAAATGCTATTAAATTGACGGTCTAGCCACTGCGTACGCACAAATTGGATTAATAATGCCGCCAAAGCAATATTCGCAATCACACCATTAATCGGTAAAAATACATACACTGCCCCTGCGACAATAAATGCCAACCAAATCAACCATGCCGTTGGTGTTGCCGATGATGAAGATGTGTCCGCTTGTAATAGATTTTGCCAATAGACATTCATACCAAAACCAGTCGCAAACAAAGCTAAAATAACCGTTAAGCCCCACTCTTGCCCAGATGTCAGCGTCCATTGCAAATTGAACTGCTGAGCAAAATCAAATGAACTAGACACTAAGAATGGAGCAACCAATACACCAATAAGCAACAAGCCCAGCAATACCAAACGTGGCAATAACGACAATGCCAACACGGCAATCATCAATAAAGCAAATAGCCCTGTATAAGGCACACTTTCGCCAACCCAAGGTAAAATTTGCACTGGCACGGTGCTAAGCAATGCCCCAGCGAGAAATGAAATAAAAAATGCCCCAGCCCAACCAATAATACGCCATGTGGGTTGTGCATCGGCATCTCGTGTGAGCATAGACAACGCATGAACAACGGTTGTTTTACCTCGTCTCGCCAAGCCAATTTCTAAATAAATCATCGGCAAGGTGAGCAATAATGATGACAGCACCCACAACAATAAAAAGTCCCATTGCTGAACCAACGCTGTCAAGTGTAGCATTGGAGCAACACTCACCAACAATAAAAGCGACAAACCAAAAGCAAACAAAGCCACAAAGCAACGATTTGCAAACGTGCTAGGATTGGACATCTTCTTTCTTTCCTATCATAAAACTTTCAATGGCTATATTGTGCCTTGATTGCTGTAGAAAATCTATAATCCATGCAAAATTTACCTAAAAAACAAACCAATCCAGCGACCAAGCACAAAGAAAATCCGTATTTTTATGTAAAATCTGGTATTTTTTAACATTTACTCTTGTCAAAATTATGTTATTTTGTGTATAACTAAATCACACGATTTTGTTCGTTATCCTTAAACCTTGCTTTTACAAGCACACAATGAAACTTTGTATAAAAGGGACATGAATATGAAACTATCTCACTTAAGCACTGCGTTAATTTTAGCCGCATTACCGACGACTGGTGCATTTGCCGCCGCTTTAGATCGCTCTGGTCAGTCAATGAGTGCTTTTTTCCAAGATGGAAACTATTTTGAAGCCAACCTTTCTGTGTTAGATCCAAGCGTTTCTGGTCAAGAAGCAAATAATGTAGCTACACAAAATGCTGGTACTGCACGCACCATCGGTGATATGGGCGATAATTATATTTTCCCTACTGCAGCATTAAAAATTCAGCCACATAAAAATTTCTCAATTGGTGTGCTTTATGACCAACCATTTGGTGCAAATGCTCAATATAGCGGTGAAAATAAATTTGTCAGCAATCCAATTGAGACAACAGCAACAAGTGCAGCTACAGCAAATGCATTGTTAAATCAAGCAATTACCGCTGCTCAAGCTCAAGCGGCTGCAGCTGGTACAACTTTAACTCAAGCTCAAATGGTTGCTATTGCACAAAATGTTTACACTCGGGTACAGCAATTAAGTTTAGCAACAGCAAAATCATCAACCGTTGATTTACAAGGCACAAATGTTGATGTACATACTGAAACTTTATCTTTAGTTTTAGGCTATCAACCAACGAAAAACTGGAATTTCTACGCAGGTCCTGTGTACCAAAATGTAGAAGCTGATGTAAACTTGCGTGGTACAGCATACTCGGTATATAACGGCTATGATTTAAATGTAGCTAAAGATGGTGCTTTAGGTTGGTTAGCAGGTGTTGCTTACTCAAAACCTGAAATTGCTTTACGTGCCGCAATCACTTATCGCTCTGGCATTGAGCATAAATTCCATGCCAATGAAAACTTTGCAAATATTGCGACAACAGCAGAAAGTACCATTGAAACACCACAATCTGTAAACTTAGATTTACAAAGTGGTATTGCTGCCAATACTTTAGCATTCGCCAATGTACGTTGGGTAGATTGGGATAACTTCAAATTCCAACCAAACCAATTTGGTCAATTATCACGCCTTGTTGGTGCTCAAGTTGGCAAGCCAGATGGCTTTAACCTTGTAGAATATGCGAAAGATCAAATCTCTGCGACAGTTGGTGTTGGTCGTAAATTTAATGACAAATGGACTGGTAGCCTTGCTGTAGGTTGGGATAGTGGTGCAGGCAACCCTGTAACAACTTTAGGCCCTACAAAAGGTTATTGGAATACTGGTTTAGGCGTACAATATAGCCCAGCACCAAACTACTTTATTGCAGGTGGTGTAAAATACTTCTGGCTTGGCGATGCCAAAGCACAAACAGGTGCTCAAGCAGGTACTGAAAGCTATGTTGCTGAATTTACCGACAATAAAGCACTCGCTTATGGCTTAAAATTAGGCTATCGCTTCTAAGCCCTATGTCAGCATAGACTATAAAATAAGCGATATTCTCTATGAATGTCGCTTATTTTTATCATTATTTGGGTTAAATTTTACTGAGCTTAACACAACTCTTTTTGATATTTCCTTTATTTTATGCTACCTTAAGTACAATTTAAAACTGCATACAGGACTGGTGTACAATGCAACTCAAGCGACAATCTACATTAATAAAAATAATCACTTGCCTTACTTTATTGACTTCAACTGCACTCTATGCCAATAGCAATGAGCAAATAGATTATGCAGAAAATGAACGTTTAGATATTCAATTTCAACAAACCACACCACACGAATTAGCCGCCATTGGTGTATTAATGCAACTTTGCCCAACGCTAATTACCATTGATCATCAATATCATCATGGTATGAGCAAAATTGCTGGTGAATTATTACCCAATGCCAAAAATCCAATTGCTGAAATTAAACTACTGACGACAGCAAAAGAATATACCAGCATTATGCAAGAAGCACGCCAAGATGCGAACAAAGCTGGCGAACAAGCCAATCGTGAAATTTGTGAAGATATTCAAAGCTATGGTGCAGATTTTGATCACGCACCATAACGCCATCTGCATTTCATTTTCATAGCAGCAGTTTTATACTGCTGTTTTTATTTATCATTTATTTAAAAGCAAAATGATGATGACAACACCAAACGCACCAGCACCAACGACCCTAAAACGTGAATTTAAACCCTTATTGGCACTCACCATACCGATTTTAATCACACAATTTTCACAAACAGGTATGGGTTTCATTGACACCATTATGGCAGGGCAATTATCACCACAAGATTTAGCAGCGATTGCCGTTGCTGTGGGCTTGTGGATTCCAATTATGTTATTGTTTTGTGGAATTATTTTTGCGACAACACCTTTAGTTGCTAAAGCTGTTGGCGAGAAAAATACGGAAAATGTCGTCAAAATTACGCAACACGCTTTATGTTTAGCCTTTGCACTTGGTGTGATTGCTTTGCTGATTTTACAATTTGTGCCATTGGTTTTGCATTTATTTGATGTCCCTGAAACGCTAATTCCTAAAGCCAGTTTATTTTTGCACGCCATTGGTTTTGGTATGCCAGCGGTAACGCTTTATACTGCTTTGCGTTGTTATTCTGAAGCATTGGGATTTCCTAAACCTGTTACATTGATTAGTATTGCAGCATTGTTTGTGCTAGTTCCTTTAAATATCATTTTTATGTATGGCATTGGGGATTTAATCCCAGCTTTGGGCAGTGCAGGCTGTGGTTTTGCTACAGCAATTTTGCAATGGCTGATGTTGGCTACACTTATTGCTCATATTAAGCGTTCAAAAAATTACCAAAAATATGAATTGTTTCGCCATTGTGTACCTATTCAATGGCGTAATATTACGCCGATTATTGCACTGGGTTTGCCGATTGGTTTAAGTATTTTCTTTGAAGTGAGTTTATTTAGTACCGCTGCATTAGTGTTAAGTCCTTTAGGGGAATCGGTCATTGCTGCCCATCAAGTGACCATGTCTATCACGTCTATTTTATTTATGATTCCCATGTCTTTGGCATTGGCTTTGACCATTCGTGTGGGACATTATTATGGACAACGCTTTTGGCAAGGTATGGCACAAGTGCAAATACTCGGTTTTATAATTGCAACGATGTTTGCGATTTTAACCATGCTCTTAATTTGGTTCGCACGTCCTGCCATTATCGCCATTTATACCCAAGACCCTGTCGTTACTCAAACTGCCCTATTTCTCGTCTTATTTGCGATGGCGTATCAGCTGGTAGATGCTTGGCAAGTGTGTGCCGCTGGTTGCTTGCGTGGTATGCAAGATACGCAAATTCCAATGTGGATTACCCTGTTTGCTTATTGGGGCGTGGCTTTTCCTACAGGCTTTTACTTGGTACGCTATAGTGAAATAGGAGCGTCTGGCATTTGGATTGGTTTCATTGTTGGTTTGAGCGTTGCCAGTATTTTACTTATTTGGCGATTATTTTATCGCTTTCGCTATATCAAAAACGCATCAATATGATGCGTTTCAATCTTAATCCGTCATGATGATTGCAATACAAATGTGGCAAATCGTACATCATCAGCATAGGTAATTTTAATATTATCCGCACGCCCTTGCACCAAATGCACCACTTCGCCAATATGCTCTAAAGCACTGGCTTCATCGGTAATACATACGCCATCGGCTTGTGCTTGCTCAATGGCACGTTTTAAAATACCTAATTTCGCCATTTGTGGCGTTTGTGCTTGCCATAATTGCTCACGGCTCACCGTATGTTCAATCTGTTGCGAAGTACTAGATTTTTTCAGTGTGTCTCTTACAGGTACAGCTAAAATTGCACTTTGCCCTGTGTGTTGCACATGTTGATACAACGCTTGCAAACTTTCAGCTTTCACACAAGGACGTGCAGCATCATGCACCAATACCCAATCATCATCACTTGCATTGAGCTGTTGCTGTAAATAGCACAAGGCATGATATACCGAATCCACTCGCTCTACCCCACCAATACAATGATGTGCCAAATTCTGCTGTGGAAAGGTCAATGTTTTAAAATAATCATCATGTTCAGCAATGGCGAATACATAACCCGCCAAAGGCAAATGCAATAAGGCTTGAATGCTATGCTGCAATACCGTTTGCGAACCAATGTGGACATATTGTTTTAATTGTTGTTGTGAAAAGCGTTTACCACTCCCCGCTGCAGGAATAACTGCCCATAATTTTGCTGAATATTGCATAAAATCAACCTGATACGTTTATTGCCCTGTCATTTCAGGTGCAATTTCTTCTACCATTGGTGCAATATCTACTTCTTCTTGATTTCTAAATTCTGTTGGCAATGCCTTTTCTTTTGCTGCATTAATTTGTACAAAAGTTTCATTCTTTTTAATTAAACCCAAATCTAGGCGTGCGTACTCTTCCACCACATCTAAACCATTTTTTAAATCTTCCATTTCAGCAAAAATAATACGATTGCGTGCTTGCAATACTTTATTCACTTCATTTTGCTGAGCAATATCTTTTTCTAACTGCTGTTGAGCATAAATGCCCGACTCGCCATTTAAATAAACAAAAACCAATAACGACACAGCCACAAGCCATGCAGCAAAAAAGATACAGTTCATTGGCGATTTAAAAAAGTTCATACGCAACCCATTAATA
>JAUNHS010000055.1 GCA_030523805.1 Acinetobacter sp. | reverse complement strand
GCACTTATTTTTATTGGCATTCCTTTTGTGGTACGCACGGTTCAGCCTGTGTTAAGCGATTTAGAAATAGAATTAGAAGAAGCAGCGGCAACTTTGGGAGCAAACCGTTGGCAAACCATTAGCCGTGTCATTATTCCACTTTTATTCCCTGCCATGCTCACAGGTTTTGCTTTGGCATTTGCTCGTGGCGTAGGTGAATATGGCTCGGTGATTTTTATTGCTGGTAACTTACCTTATGAAACCGAAATTGCACCATTAATGATTATTTCACGCTTGGAAGAATATGATTTTGCAGGGGCGACGACCATTGCTGTCGTCATGTTAATTCTTTCATTTGCTTTATTATTTTGCATTAATGCCTTACAAAGTTGGATTTATCGTCGCTCTGGGAGAAATGCGTCATGAGTCACACCAATAGCCGTGCCTTGAGCCAACGTTTACAAGCATCGCCTGCAACCAAAGAATCTGCTTGGGTAAAATATAGTTTGCTTTCTATCGCATTAATTTTCTTTTTTGCGTGCTTGATTTTCCCATTAATTATTGTTTTTGTGGAAGCCTTTAAACAAGGTTTTGATGTATATGTCCAAGCTCTTGTAGATGCCGACACCTTATCTGCAGTGAAATTAACGCTCATTGCGGCTGGAATTGCTGTACCATTAAATGTGATTTTTGGTATTGCTGCTGCATGGGCAATTACCAAATTTGAGTTTAAAGGGAAATCACTTTTAACGACGCTGATTGATTTACCATTTTCCGTATCACCTGTGATTGCAGGTTTAATGTTGGTACTGATTTTTGGTACAAATGGTTGGTTTGGTGCATGGCTGATGGATCATGAAATTAAAATTTTATACGCCATTCCTGCCATTGTCATTGCAACTATTTTTATTACCTTCCCTTTCGTGGCACGAGAACTCATTCCACATATGCAAGCACAAGGCACACATGAAGAAGAAGCGGCAATTGTGCTTGGTGCATCAGGCTGGCAAACCTTTTGGAAAGTCACGCTACCCAATATTAAATGGAGTTTGCTCTACGGTATTATTTTGTGTAATGCACGTGCTATGGGCGAATTTGGTGCTGTATCGGTCGTTTCTGGGCACATTCGTGGCGAAACCAATACCTTGCCGTTACACGTTGAAATTTTGTACAACGAATATACATTTAGTGCCGCCTTTGCCGTATCGTCATTACTTGCTTTACTCGCTTTATTTACCCTACTCCTAAAAAGCTGGGTGGAATATCGCCAAAACAAGCAATTTAACGCTTTACAAGATGAACCTTAATATCGCACAACGCAACAAGAGAAATGATCATGAGTATTCAAGTTAAAAATATCAATAAACATTTTGGACAATACCACGCCTTAAACGATATTTCCCTAGATTTTCCAGAAGGGAAATTGGTGGCATTATTAGGCCCATCAGGGTGTGGTAAAACCACATTATTACGCATTATTGCTGGTTTAGAGTCTGCCGATAGTGGTCAAGTCTTTTTATCAGGTCAAGATGCAACACATTTACACGTGCAACAACGTCAAATTGGTTTTATGTTTCAGCATTATGCCCTATTTCAACACATGACCGTGTTTGAAAATATCGCCTTTGGTTTGCGTGTACGCCCGAAAGCCACTCGCCCAAGCGAAAGCGAAATTCAACAGCGTGTAATGAACTTACTAGAATTGGTGCAACTAGCTCATCTCGCCAAGCGTTATCCAGCACAATTATCAGGTGGACAACGCCAACGTATCGCACTGGCTCGTGCATTGGCTGTAGAACCTAAAGTGCTATTGCTTGATGAACCTTTTGGTGCATTGGACGCTAAAGTGCGTAAAGAATTACGTCAATGGTTACGCAATTTACATCATGAATTAAATATCAGCTCCATTTTCGTTACGCACGACCAAGAAGAAGCCCTAGAAGTTGCCGACCAAATTGTGGTGATGAATAAAGGTCATATTGAACAAATTGGCACACCAAGAGAAGTTTATCAACAACCTGCTACGCCATTTGTTTTTGACTTTTTGGGGAATGCCAACCGTTTTGATGGCTATTATCATGCTGAACTGCAACAATTTAAAACCGAGACATTTAGCATCAATTGCTCATCTCATCATGCCAATGAGCATTCACTACAAACATCGGGCAATGCCATTGCTTTTGTACGTCCTGAAGCATTTGACATTTATCAGCAAGCACAAGAGCAAACCATTGCCGTAACTGTGCAACGTGAATTGTGGATTGGCAATACCATTGTGCTTGATGTGCAAGATGAACAGCAACGCCATATAGAATTACGCTTAACGCCAGCTCAAAGTAGCCAGCTTAATCTTCGCCAAGGGCAACGTATTTGGCTCAAACCAAATCAATTACAGTTGTTCCCAGCTTAATTTTTAGGAAACATCTCCCATGAATTTTCAACAATTACGCATTATTAGAGAAACGGTTCGTCAAAATTTCAATCTCACCGAAGCATCTGCAGCGTTATATACATCGCAATCAGGCGTGAGTAAGCACATTAAAGACTTGGAAGATGAACTCGGTGTGCAAATTTTTGTACGCAAAGGCAAACGCTTACTTGGCTTAACCGAAGCTGGGGAATCGCTGTTTAAAATCGTAGAGCGTATGTTGTTAGATATTGATAATATTAAACATATTGCCGATGATTTTAACCGTGTAGATGAAGGCACGCTCACCATTGCAACGACGCACACGCAAGCACGCTATGTATTACCCCCAATTATTAGCCAATTTAAACAAGCCTTTCCCAAAGTGCATTTAATTTTACAGCAAGCCAGCCCTGTAGAAATTGCATCTATGTTACAACAAGGCGAAGCAGATATTGGCATTGCGACCGAATCACTGACATCTGAAGAAAGTCTTGCCAGCGTGCCGTATTATGATTGGAAGCACAATATCATTGTGCCAAATGACCACCCACTTGCCAATGAAACAGATATTAGCCTACACACATTGGCGAAATATCCGCTTATTACCTATCACGGTGGTTTTACAGGGCGTTCCAAAATAGACCAAACCTTTAGCCAAGCACAATTAGAGCCTAATATTGTCATGTCAGCTTTAGATGCCGATGTAATTAAAACTTATGTAGAATTAGGCATGGGCGTGGGTATTGTCAATGATGTTGCTTTTGACCCTGAACGAGACCATCGTTTAAAACAAATTGATACCGCATTATTTGGTCAAAATACCACTTGGATTGCCGTGCGTAGAGAGCATTTATTGCGTGGTTATGGTTATGAATTTATTCGCTTATGCCAACCGACTGCCGATTTAGACTATTTAAAGCAAGCGGCATTTCCAGAGCATTAATTACGCTGTTCATATTGCAAAAATAAGCCTTATCAGCTCAAAGCACAATCGCCCAGATTGTGCTTTTTTAATACAAACTCTCCTTATTTTTTCCATATTTTATTACATATCCCGTGTTAAACTACAACATATATCACACAACGGTACAACATTTAAGGAATGCTCATGAACAAATATCTCTTTCTTACGCTTGGTTTAGCATCACTTTTAACCGCTTGCCAGAGCATGACGCCACAGCAATGTAGCCAATCTACGCCTTACACTTGGTACAATCAAGGATTTAATGCTGGTGCAAGTGGTGAATTACCGAGAATTTCCAACAAAATATATCAAAATTGCCAATCTATCGGGGTTACACCCAATCATGATATGTATCAGCAGGGTTATCAAGCAGGCTTAAAGCACTATTGCACAGCAAACAATGCCTTACAACAAGGCATGAAAGGCTATCACTTTAATGTAGAACGTTGTCCAGCCGATCGCCACATCTTTGTGCAAGCAAACAATAAAGGCTTGCAACATTATGATTTAACGCAAAAGATTGAACACACCGCAAAAGACATTAAACGATTACGCACCGATATGGACAACTTACGCCATAACAATGGCACGCATTACGACAATTATGAACGTGAACGTGTACGCTTAAAATATTGGCAAGAAATCCAATATTTAGAGCAACGCATTGATGACTACCAGCGACAAGCCTATGATCTTTTAAAATAATCGCACCAAAGCAACATTGACCGCACAATCTAGCGACAATGTAAATTGCCTTTTGCATTAAAATGTCGTTATAATAGCACGGCACGGATATAAAAAACCTTTTATATCTTTTGATAAACATCACCAAAGAAGGAAGACACTCATGGCTTATACATTACCAGAGTTAGGTTATGCCTACGATGCTTTAGAACCACATTTTGATGCACAAACCATGGAAATTCACCATAGCAAACATCATCAAGCCTATGTGAATAATGCCAATGGTGCTTTAGAAGCATTACCAGAATTAGCAAACTTAACTGCTGAAGAATTAATTGCTGACTTAGACAAAGTTCCAGCAGACAAACGTACATTGTTACGCAACAATGCAGGTGGTCATGCCAACCATACATTATTCTGGCAAATCTTAAAAACTGGTACAACATTACAAGGCGAATTAAAAGCTGCGATTGAACGTGATTTCGGTTCAGTTGAAAACTTCCAAGCAGAATTTGAAAAAGCTGCGGCAACACGTTTTGGTTCTGGTTGGGCGTGGTTAGTATTAGATGAAGGCAAGTTAAAAGTTGTTTCTACTGCCAACCAAGACTCGCCATTGATGGGTGAAGCAGTTGCAGGCTGTAAAGGTTTCCCTATTGTTGGTTTAGACGTATGGGAACACGCTTATTACTTAAAATTCCAAAACCGTCGTCCTGACTACATCAAAGCATTCTGGACAGTGGTAAACTGGGACGAAGCTGCAAAACGTTTTGCTCAAGCATCAGCTTAATTACAATATTTGTCAGCAATAAAAAAAGAAGGTACATTGTTACCTTCTTTTTTTGTGAACGATAGAATAGCTCTTTTTACGATAACGCATAAAATTTAATCACACGCAATAAAAAACTACTTTTCCCAATCATGCACAAAAATAGAACAATGATGTATAAAAAGCAAGCAAACTATCAAAATTACGCATAAATCCCATATATTTTGTAGTTATATGAAATCAATTCTTATTTACTTGAAAATAAATCAAAAAAATGTTAAGAGAGTGTTTGTAATTTATGTTTTGTCGTTTTATAATTCATGCTATTCAATCTGTTTGCTTGTTGATTTTGTAAACTCTCAACAGTCAAACATTGCTAGCTTTCCTCCGAATTAATTCAAACAAACTCTATTATAGAGTTTTAACTTACAGGATGCCCGCTGTGAAAAGCAACAGACCTGTCAATCTGACTACAGACCAAATTTTAGCTGTAAACCTAAAATCTCCTGTAGCGATTGCATCAATCTTACACCGTATCTCAGGTGTTATCGTATTCTTATTGGTTCCAGTTCTTCTCTGGTTGTTAGATCGCTCTTTGTCTTCACCTGAAGGCTTTGCTTATGTACAAAATGTGTTTAGCAGTATTCCTGCTCGCTTTATTGTATGGGTATTTGTTGCAGGGTTGATTTATCACTTTATCGCTGGTATTAAGCATTTACTTGCTGATCTTGGCTACAATGAAGAATTGCAAAGTGGTCGTAATGCTGCCACTGTTTCATTAATTTTATCTGTGATCGGTATTATCGCAGCCTTTGTATGGATTATGTTCTAATGAAAAGTGCTACTGGTTTAACAGGTTCAGGCTCTCGTGATTGGTTTATCCAACGTGTAAGTGCCATCGTATTAGCGGTTTATACCGTAGTGATGTTTGGCTGGTTCTTATTCGCTGGCGAAATCACTTTTGAATCATGGGCTGGCTTTATGAAAACTTTACCAATGAAGATTTTCTCTTTATTGGCAATTTTATCATTGTGTGTTCATGCTTGGATTGGTATGTGGCAAGTATTTACTGACTATGTTACTACTCGTCAAATGGGTGAAAAAGCCAAAGGTTTACGCCTTGTATTTACAGCTGCAGTCATTATTGCAGTAATTATCTATGCCATCTGGGGTATCCAGATTTTTTGGGCAGGTTAATAGGACAACATCATGGCTGACGTGAAAGAAAATTATTTAAATGTTGAAACTTTAAGTTTTGATGCCGTTATTGTGGGCGGTGGTGGCTCTGGTATGCGTGCATCTTATCAGCTTGCTCAAGCAGGTTTGAAAGTTGCGGTATTAACCAAAGTATTCCCTACTCGTTCGCATACTGTAGCTGCTCAAGGTGGTATCGGTGCATCGTTAGGTAACATGCAGGAAGATAACTGGCATTATCACTTTTACGATACTGTAAAAGGTTCTGACTGGTTGGGCGACCAAGATGCGATTGAATTTATGTGTCGTGAAGCTCCTTATGTGGTTTATGAATTAGAACACTTAGGTATGCCTTTTGACCGTAACGCTGACGGTACAATTTACCAACGTCCATTTGGTGGACACTCTGCAAACTATGGTGCAAAAGCTGTACCACGTGCGTGTGCTGCTGCCGACCGTACAGGTCATGCTCTGTTGCATACGCTTTACCAAAGCAACGTAAAAATGGGTACACAATTTTTCGTTGAGTGGATTGCTCTTGACCTTATTCGCAATGAAGATGGCGATGTATTAGGCGTAACTGCAATTGACCAAGAAACTGGTAATGTTGCTGTATTCCAAGCCAAAGCGACTTTATTCGCTACTGGTGGTGCTGGTCGTGTTTACCGTGCTTCTACCAACGCTTATATCAACACAGGCGATGGTTTAGGTATGGCTGCTCGTGCTGGTATTCCATTACAAGATATGGAATTCTGGCAATTCCACCCTACAGGTGTTGCAGGTGCAGGTGTACTTTTAACTGAAGGTTGTCGTGGTGAAGGTGGTATTTTGCGTAACAAAGACGGTGAACCGTTTATGGAACGTTATGCTCCTACATTAAAAGACTTAGCACCACGTGATTTCGTATCACGTTCTATGGACCAAGAAATTAAAGAAGGTCGTGGTTGTGGCCCGAATGCTGACTATATCTTATTGGATATGACGCATTTAGGTGCAGAAACAATTATGAAGCGTTTACCATCAGTATTTGAAATTGGTAAAAAATTCGCAAACGTGGACTGTACTAAAGAGCCAATTCCTGTAGTACCAACAATCCATTATCAAATGGGTGGTATTCCAACCAATATTCATGGTCAAGTGTGTGTGCCTGAAGGTAAAGAAACAACACCTTTAAAAGCACATTACAACAAAGAAACCAAAGAATATACGTATGAAGGCGATCGTAACTATACGAAACCAGTCAAAGGTTTCTATGCGATTGGTGAGTGTTCTTGCGTATCTGTACACGGTGCAAACCGTTTAGGTACAAACTCATTGCTTGACTTGGTAGTATTCGGTAAAGCGGCTGGTAAGCACATTGTAGAATACATTACCAAAGAATGTGATGATGAGTTTATCCCATTACCAAACGATATTTTAGAAAAAACATTGGCTCGTATCCGTAAGTTAGATGAATCTACAGACGGTGAAAATGCACAAGACGTTGCTGATGAAATTCGTGAAATCGTACAATACCACGCTGGTGTATTCCGTACTGCTGAATTGTTAGACAAAGGCGTGCGTGAAATTTTAGCACTTGAGCCACGTGTGCGTAATATCCACTTGAAAGACAAATCTAAAGTATTCAATACCGCTCGTATTGAAGCATTAGAAGTGGAAAACTTATATGAAGTTGCTAAAGCAACCTTGATTTCTGCTGCAGCTCGTAAAGAATGCCGTGGTGCACATACGGTTGTAGATTATGAAGAGTTGCCAGACCACCCAGAATATCCTTACGGTCGCCGTGATGATGAGTGGATGAAGCATACTTTATGGTTCTCTGAAGATAACCGTTTAGAATATAAACCTGTTCGTTTCAGCCCATTGAGCGTTGAACCGATTGAACCTAAACCACGTACATTCTAATTGGGAGAGTGAAGATGAGTAGAGGTACTCGTACATTTGAAATCTACCGTTACGATCCTGATAAGGATAGTAAACCATATATGCAAACATTCAAATTAGAATTGACTGATAAGCACCGTATGTTGCTTGATGCTTTACTAGATTTGAAAAAGCAAGATGAAACTTTAACATTCCGTCGTTCATGCCGTGAAGGTATTTGTGGCTCTGATGGTGTGAATATTAATGGTAAAAATGGTCTTGCGTGCTTGCAAAACTTAAATGATTTGCCTGAGAAAATTGTTATTCGCCCATTACCTGGCTTGCCAGTCATTAAAGATTTAGTAGTGGATATGAATCAATTCTACGATCAGTACAATAAGATTCAGCCATTCTTAATCAATAATCAGCCAGCACCGCCAAAAGAGCGTTTGCAATCTCAAGCTGAGCGTGAGCATTTAGACGGTTTATATGAATGTATTTTATGTGCGTGCTGTTCTACATCATGCCCATCATTCTGGTGGAACCCAGATAAATTCTTAGGCCCATCTGCGTTATTGAATGCTTACCGCTTTATCATTGATTCTCGTGATACAGCGACTGCGGAGCGTTTGGCTCGTTTAGACGATCCATTTAGTTTGTTCCGTTGTAAAGGGATTATGAACTGTGTATCTGTTTGTCCTAAAGGTTTGAACCCAACGAAAGCCATCGGTCATATCCGTAGCATGTTGTTGGATCAAGCAGGTTAATACACTGTTTACTTATAAAAAATGCTCTATAGTTTTATAGAGCATTTTTTGTTGGGGTTAATTGAGTTAATATTGTAAACCTGCTTGCCTAGAGCCTTGTGTTTTACTATGACATTTTTCAGGATTGTAAGTCATATCAAAAGGTTCTGAACGCTTTAATTTAAATCCTTGGCTAGACCTTATAGGGGTAGCTACACCATTAACAAAAAATGGTTTCACTTTAGAACCACTTACTAGATTTGCTATATAATTATCTAATTGTGCATTACCTGATGATTTTTGAATACTAGTAGAAACGACTACTCCATTAGGATCTGTTGCAAATGAAATCAACACTTCAACCATATCATCTTTTACTAATTGCGGTCGCCCTTGACTATTACAGTAAATTGCTTGTTGCATAAGCTCAAGATATCCATGTAGTCTTATACCATCTACACCTGGTTTAATTTCCCATGCCAACTGTCTTGTGTCTAACGTAATCGGTGCTTTGATTTTATCAGCATAAGCTGTTCCAGTAACAGTAAAACCAAGTAATAAAGCAAGTAAAGTCTTTTTCATCATATCATCTCACAGTTTAAGATGATTTCAATCATATAAAAGTAACAATAAAAACACAAGTATTACAATCTAATCTTTACCCTTTGGAATATGTGGATAATTTAAATGCCGTTTCAAATGCTCCCATTGACTTGCCGTATCTTGTGGCAAATAAATCGGAAATTGCTGTTGATTGGCTTGTTTTAAAATCGCTAAAAATTGCTTATAGTTGATTGCTTGCCGATTTAAATACGCCACATTAGGAATAATGATATGTGAAATTTCTGATTTCATCTTCTCATGCCGTTCCACAATTTGCACAACATTCATATTAATCACATCATCAAACACCAAACTATAATCCGACCATAAAAATGTTCTCGGTCGCCACGACCAAAAATTAAACATTGGGCTAACTTGAAAATATCTTGGAGTAATCAAAACGTAATTATGACGCATGCCAATGTAGAAAAAATAAAAGAGAGTGAATATCAGCCAAATAGCTGATAATATTACATTTTCAAGAAAAACCTGACCAAACATACCGATTAACATCGCCGCACCATACCAGCGAATATATTGTTTCTTATTCGGTTTAATCACTATCGGATATTTAAGCTCAAGCATGATGCACTCCATCATTTTCTACACAATTTTAGCATAAATCGCTTGTATCTCTGCATATAACCTTTTACCATATCCCTAATTTTTTAACCGTATGAAAACAACAATGAACCACGCCACCGAAAATCGTTCCGTTGCCGAATTTACCGAGCAAGCCTATTTAAATTATGCCATGTACGTCATAATGGATCGTGCCTTGCCCCATATTAGCGATGGTCTAAAACCTGTACAACGTCGTATTATCTACGCCATGAGCGAACTCGGTTTAAAACATTCAGGTAAACCGAAAAAATCTGCTCGTACGGTGGGCGATGTGTTGGGTAAATACCACCCACATGGCGATAGTGCCTGCTATGAAGCAATGGTACTCATGGCTCAACCGTTTAGCTATCGCTACCCTTTTATTGAAGGGCAAGGCAACTGGGGTTCGCCTGATGATCCAAAATCGTTTGCAGCTATGCGTTATACCGAAGCCAAATTGGCACAATACAGCGAAGTATTGCTCAGCGAATTGGGACAAGGTACGACCGATTGGCAAGATAATTTTGATGGTTCATTGAAAGAGCCAATTCATTTGCCTGCTCGTGTACCCAATATTTTGCTCAATGGCACGACAGGGATTGCCGTCGGTATGGCGACTGATATTCCACCACACAATTTGCGTGAAGTGATTAAAGGCACGATTGCTCTTATTCGCAAGCCTGATATGGACGATGATGCCCTGCATGAATTTATTCCTGCACCTGATTTGCCGACACAAGCGGAAATTATTACGCCAAAAGAAGAATTGCTAAAAATTCAACGCACTGGGCGTGGCAGTTATCGTATGCGTGCGGTGTATAAGGTGGAAAAAAATGAAATTATCATTGAGCATTTGCCTTATCAAATTTCAGGTTCAAAAATTATTACGCAAATTGCCGAACAGATGAATGCAAAAAAATTGCCATTTGTTGCCGATGTGCGTGATGAATCTGACCATCAAAATCCGACACGTTTAGTGATTGTGTTGCGTTCTAACCGTGTTGATGCCGACGCTGTGATGGGGCATTTATTCGCTACGACAGATTTAGAAAGCAGTTATCGTGTCAATTTAAATATGATTGGGGCTGATGGTCGCCCACAAGTGAAATCTATTCGTCAAATTTTGTTGGAATGGATTGAAATTCGTAAAAGCACCATTACTCGCCGTTTGCAATATCATTTAAATAAAATTGAAAAACGTTTGCATATTTT
>JAUNHS010000054.1:9309-11261 GCA_030523805.1 Acinetobacter sp. | reverse complement strand
TACAGCAAGGGAAGTCAGGACGACGTGAAAGGATAGGAGCTGTACAGGAAAGACAAAGCACTTCGGTGGAGCGTCTAGGACAAAACAGGAGTTACGCAGGATAAAAAGCCACGCAATACGGACGACAGATTGCGTGGCTTTTGCTTTTGTAGAAAAAATAATGTGAAAATTATGCAAATATGAATGACTTTATGTGAGAATAATAAATTGATTTACGATAAATTATGCTATGATGAAACCATCTAACACGATGAACTGAACTCGCCTGAATGTACACTATATTATTGACAGAACCATTTAAGCAATGGTTAGATAGTATTAAAGATAGCATGACTAAGCGTCGTCTTATACGTCGTTTAGAAAAGGCAGTGAATGGTCATCTTGGCGATATTAAGCCTGTCGGGCAAGCTGTTTATGAGATGCGAGAATTTTTTGGTTCGGGTTATCGTATGTACTATATTCGGCAAGGAAATACAATTATTGTAATGCTGGGTGGTGGTGATAAGTCAAGTCAGCAACAAGATATTCAACAGGCAATTGAGCTTTCTAAAAAGGTGAAATATGATGAAATTGACAAAATTTGATGTGGTAGATTACTTACAAACAGAGCAAGATATTGAAGAATATTTGACGATCGTATTGGAAGAAAATGACCCTGATGCTTTTATGGAAGCTCTTGTAACTGTTGCTCGTGCGAGAAAAATGCAAGAACATTTACAAGATGGTAGTTTTAATGCGGTTACGAAAGTTATTAATGCTTTAGGTTTCAGATTAGCTTTAGCTCCGATGTAAAAATAAGATTTAAAGTTGCCAAATGAAAAAGCCACGCAATATGGACGACAGATTGCGTGGCTTTTGCCTTTTAGTCAGCGTATTCCGCTTAATTTTTATGTGTAATAAAAAAATACTCACGATAATAACGCAACTCACGAATAGAATCTTTAATATCATCTAATGCCAAATGCGTTGCTTGTTTAGACAAATCCTGCATAATTTCAGGTCGCCAACGCTTTGCCAACTCTTTGACTGAAGACACATCTAAATTACGATAATGGAAATATTGCTCCAACTCAGGCATTAAACGATGCATAAAACGACGGTCTTGGCAAATAGAATTACCACACATTGGCGAAACTTTTGGATTGACCCATTTTTTCAAAAACTCTAAAGTTTGTTGCTCTGCATCTTGCACAGTTAAACGACTACGACGCACACGCTCTGTCAAACCAGATTCACCATGCTGGCGAACGCACCATTCATTCATCGCATTGAGTACAATGTCAGGTTGATGAATTGCCAATACAGGCCCTTCTGCTAAAATATTGAGCTGATCATCGGTAATGATGGTGGCAATTTCAATAATATGGTCATGGTCCGTATCCAACCCTGTCATTTCAAGGTCAATCCAAATCAAACGTGAGTCCATAGTGCTACTCATGACAAATCTCTTATCTACTCAAAAAAATTGCTATATATTAGCAAATTTATCATCATTATGCTGTAATTTTGCGGTGAAAACGTGCTATTTTATAGGCATTTTTATAGATTGATAGACACCTTATGGCTCTGATTCGCAAAAGACGTTTAACGCAACAACAACAACGCCGTATTCAACAACAGCAACAACGCCAAACCAACGATGATACACAGCACGATATGGAAGGCTTGATTGTGCAACATTATGGACGACAATTAGAAGTACAAGTCCTATCGTTGCCTGACGTATTGCCACAGCGTGCCGAGCAAGATTCGCAAGCCTTTTGGAAAGATATTGTATTGGGCGATATTTGGCGTTGTCATACACGCACCAATTTAGAAGCCCTAGTTACGGGCGATCGGGTAAAATGGCAAGCCGACCCCAATACGGGCTTGGGCATTATTACCGCATTGCACCCACGCCAATCGCTTTTAACTCGTCCCGACCGTTATCACAAAGTGAAGCCTGTGGCGGC
>JAUNHS010000054.1:0-9209 GCA_030523805.1 Acinetobacter sp. | reverse complement strand
GCAACCAATGTGATTTCAGAAAATTCAGCATTGGGGCAACATACTACCACATCTACACGTTTGATTGCATTTGGTGAGCAAAGTGCGTTGATTGATTCGCCAGGCATTCGTGAGTTTGGCTTGTGGCATTTGGATTTAGATGCAATACAAGACGGTTTTCCTGATATTCAACCTTTGCTTGGGCATTGCCAATTCCGTAATTGTACGCATAGCCACGAAAAGCAATGTGCTTTAAAAGATGCTGTGCAACAAGGCAAATTATTGCCCCGTCGCCTAGAAAGTTTTTTACGCTTGCTTGATGAAACACAAGGGAAAGTGTAATGCTATTGCGATGATGAATACTGTTACATCACAAAAATTTTCGCTGACTCTTTGATTTGCTCAATCACAGGGTAGCTGCGTGTTTCTTTTACGCCTGGTAATTGCCACAATAATTCATCGGCAATTTTGCGATATTCTTCCATATTTTGACAGCGGATTTTCACCATAAAATCAAAGCCACCACTCATCATGTGGCATTCAATAATTTGTGGCGAGTTCATGACCGCTGTTTTAAATTCGTGCAAAGCATTGGACGTGGTGCGATCCAACAAAATTTGAGCAAAAACCAAAAATCCAGCATTCATTTTGCTTGGATTGAGCCGTGCTTCATAGCCTTGAATGTAACCTTCCTTGTTTAAACGCTGTACACGGGCTAAAACAGCGGTCGGAGAAAGGTTTACTTTTTCTGCAAGTTTAATGTTAGAAATCCGAGCATCATCTTGTAAAATGGTTAGGATTTTTAAGTCAATACGATCCACTATAATCATGCCTTAAAACAGTTTAATCATCTAAAATAATACAATTTTATAGTGAATAAAACCATAAGTTATTTGTAATAATAGTGGAAAATTCCCATTAATGATATCTTCTAGGTAGATGATTTATTATGACTAATACGATCCAATTTCGTGATGAAAATATCACAGTATTTAAGCCATTGAATGCTTTAGAGCAAGCATTAAACCAAGCATGGCGTTTAGACGAATCAACAGCGATTGAGCGTTTATTGCCAGCGGCTCAGCTTGAGCCTGCAATGTCTGCACAGGTGCAACAATTAGCAGTACGTATTGCTGAAAACTTGCGTAATCGTAAGGCGAGTGGTGGTAAATCTGGCATTGTGCAAGGTTTATTGCAAGAGTTTTCTTTATCTTCAAATGAAGGGATTGCATTAATGTGCTTGGCGGAAGCCTTATTGCGTATTCCAGATAAAGAAACACGAGATTTGCTGATTAAAGATAAAATTAACCAAGGTAATTGGAAAGACCATTTAGGCAAAAGCCAGTTGATGTTTGTCAATGCAGCGACGTGGGGTTTAATCATTACTGATAAATTGGTCGAAACACCAAAATCACACACGTTGTCTAGTGCTTTAACATCGGTGATTGGCAAGTTTGGTAAAGGCATTATCCGTAAATCGGTAGATACGGCAATGCGTATTATGGGCGAGCAATTCGTTACAGGCGAAACCATTCAAGAAGCATTGGCAAATTCTCAGCGTTTACAACAGCAAGGTTTCCGTTATTCTTATGATATGTTGGGCGAAGCGGCTTTAACGGAAGCAGATGCCGAGCGTTATTTTAAAGATTATGTCAATGCGATTAATTATATTGGTGAAGCATCTCAAGGTATGGGCATTTACCGTGGTGCGGGGATTTCTATTAAATTATCGGCATTGCACCCACGTTATCAACGTTCGCAAATCCAACGTGTGCATGATGAATTGTATCCAAAATTATTGCATCTTGTTGAATTAGCGAAGAAATATGACATCGGTTTAAATATTGATGCGGAAGAAACTGAGCGTTTAGAATTGTCTTTGGGCTTGCTTGAGCGTTTGTGTTTTGAGCCAAGTTTGCAAGGCTGGAATGGTATTGGCTTTGTGATTCAGGCGTACCAAAAGCGTTGTTACTATCTCATTGATTATATTATTGATTTGGCAAAACGCAGTCAGCACCGTTTAATGATTCGTTTGGTTAAAGGTGCATACTGGGACAGCGAAGTGAAAAAATCACAAGTTGAAGGTATGAGCGAGTTTCCAGTATTTACACGAAAAGTTTATACCGACTTGTCGTATATTGCGTGTGCGAAAAAATTATTGGCGGCAAAAGATGAAGTTTTCCCACAATTTGCAACGCATAATGCACAAACTTTGGCAACCATTTATCATTTGGCAAATCCTGAAACGTATCATATTGAACAATATGAATTTCAATGTTTACACGGCATGGGCGAGCCATTGTACGAACAAGTGGTAGGCGATAAAGCCAATGGTAAATTAGGCGTGCCGTGCCGTATTTATGCACCTGTAGGTAGCCATGAAACTTTATTAGCGTATTTGGTGCGTCGTTTGTTAGAAAATGGTGCGAATACATCGTTTGTAAACCGTATTGCTGACCAAAATATCAAAATTGAAGATTTGGTTGCTAATCCAATGGACGAAATTGCTGAGATTGCTCAAAAAGAAGGTAAAGTGGGGCAATCACATTTGGCGATTGCGAAACCATTGAAATTATATGGCGAGCAGCGTAAAAACTCAGCAGGTTATGATTTAAATAACGATAGCGTATTGGAAAGTTTATCGGCAAAAGTGCAATCATTAAAAGGTCATGTGTGGGTGTCAAATCCATTAATGGCGGATTATGATGATAGTCAAGCCGCTTCAGCACAAGATCAAGTGATTGTTAATCCGTCAAATCATCAAGATTTAGTGGGTTATGTGCGTGAAGCGACAGTGCAAGATGTGAATAAAGCACTTGATTTTGCTGAACAAGCCAATGCAGCGTGGGCAGCTCGTTCGGTACATGAGCGTGCGGCAATGTTGCTGAAAACCGCTGATTTATTAGAGCAAAATATTGAATCAATGATGGTTTTACTCTCTCGTGAAAGTGGTAAAACTTATCCAAATGCGATTGCTGAAGTGCGTGAAGCGGTAGATTTCTTACGTTATTATGCAACGCAAGCGGCTCAT
This sequence comes from Acinetobacter sp., assembly GCA_030523805.1. Lineage (GTDB taxonomy): Bacteria > Pseudomonadota > Gammaproteobacteria > Pseudomonadales > Moraxellaceae > Acinetobacter. The sequence continues at coordinate 6,199 of JAUNHS010000054.1, read as the reverse complement.
TTTGAGCAAGATTTACAAGGGGCTTTAGGCACAGTATTGTGTATTAGCCCATGGAATTTCCCATTGGCGATTTTCTTGGGTCAAGTGTCGGCAGCATTAGTGGTGGGTAATACCGTCATTGCGAAACCTGCGGAGCAAACACCATTAATCGCTTGTGAAACCATTAAACTCTTGTGGCAAGCAGGTGTACCAAAAGATGTGGTGCAATTATTGCCAGGTCGTGGTGAAATTGTCGGTTCAGCATTAAGTAAAGATGATCGTATTAAAGGGATCATGTTTACAGGTTCTACCGAAGTTGCCAAAATCTTGCAAAAAACTGTGGCAAATCGTGTAACTGTAGAAGGTCAGGCGATTCCATTGATTGCAGAAACAGGTGGTCAAAATGCCTTGTTTGTGGATTCATCGGCATTGGTTGAGCAGGTGGTGATTGATGTGGTCAATTCAGCATTTGACAGTGCAGGTCAGCGTTGTTCGGCATTGCGTATTTTGTGTGTACAAGAAGATAGTTACGACACCATTTTGCGTATGTTGAAAGGTGCAATGCAACAATTAAATGTGGGCAATCCTGTGCATTTAGCGACGGATATTGGTCCTGTGATTGATACAGAGTCTAAAGCGAATATTGATAATCATATTCAGCACATGAAAGGCTTGGGTTATCCTGTGCATCAATTAAGCATTCATCAAGAGACATCAGCGTTAAATGCAGGGACATTTGTATTGCCAACGTTGATTGAATTACCACATTTAGATGAATTGAAGCGTGAAATTTTTGGTCCTGTATTGCACGTGATTAAATATAAATACGGTCAATTAGATCAATTATTGGCAGCTGTGAACAATAAAGGCTATGGTTTGACCATGGGCTTGCACACACGTATTGATGAAACGATTGAAAATGTAACGGCAAATGCACACGTGGGTAACTTGTATATTAACCGTAACATCGTTGGTGCTGTGGTTGGTGTACAGCCATTTGGTGGTGAAGGCTTGTCTGGTACTGGCCCGAAAGCGGGTGGTGCATTGTATCTACACCGTTTAACATCTAAATCTACGCAAGCGGTGTTGCAAAAACCGTATGGTACAGTGCGTGATTTGACTGCTGCAGCACAGTTAAATCCAGCCAATACTGCATTTGCAACGTGGGCAAAACAAAACTTGGCTCAAGTAGAATTGCCAGCTGTAGAGAATGCAATTTTTGCGAATAAAGTGTATGAATTGCCAGGGCCTACAGGTGAGTCAAATACTTATCATGTGGTGGCTCGTGATGCAATTTTAAGCATTGCTCAACAGTTGGATCAGCAAGTACGTCATGTGAATACGGCATTGTCTATCGGTAGCCGTGCGTGCGTGTTGGCAGATAGTCCATTTGCCAAAGACGTTTATGCAAAATTACCACAAGATGTAAAAGCTCGCATCAGCGTGTATAACAGCTTGGCAGATGTGAAATGCGATGCGATTATCCATCAAGGCAGCAAAGAGTCATTATTGGCATTGCAACAAGATGTTGCACAACACATTGCTAATATTGCTCCAATTGTGCATTTGAATGATGGCGAGTTAAACATTCCATTAACTAGCTTGGTACATGAGCGTGCAGTGAGTGTGAATACGACGGCAGCAGGTGGTAATACGAGCTTGATGATGTTAGAAGAAGGTTAAGCAATCCATTCTGCATCATAAAATGTAAAAATATCGCTCACTTTTGGGCGATATTTTTATGCACACGATTTGCAATAAAAAAGCCATGACGTTCATCATGGCTTTTTTTGTTGGCATGGATTGACCGATTAATAACCTAAAGGATTTTTAATCTGTAAATTATGCTTGCTTGCAGGCGATGTTAAATTGTACAAATCAAAGGTACGATTTAATCTTGCACCACCATCACGCAATAATGGGTGGTAAATCAAATGCGATTTGCCTGCTGACCAACGTTTAAAGATGGCATCAAATGGAATATCTACATAAATCCCTTTATCAAAGCTACCTTCACCAAACTCTGCAGCAGAAATGTTGGTTTTGGTTGCCCACGCACCCATGGTTACACCATTTTTAAAGGTACGAGAAAGGTCTAAAGTTGCACCACGATCGCCTGCTAAATATTGACCTGCCGATAATTTCATATTGACATTGTACCACGGCATATTCCAATAGAAATTGACATGACCTGTCGTAACTTCATAATCTTGCAAAGCAAACTGCTGATCAAAATCACGCTGACGTACACGGTTAATATCAGCACCAATTGCCCATGAGCGATTGGCTGGACGATACAACACTTCGCCACCTACACCTGCAAACATTGATTCTAAATAGCCTGCATATACCAAACCGTACAGATGGTTATCTAATTGCTTAAATTGTGTCAGCTGTAAATTTGGCATTAATACACGAGATGTGGTCATGTATTGGCGAATATTAGTGCGTACTCGTGGTAATGCACTTTCAGCGGTAAAGGTGTATTTATCATAATTGTCAGCAATACGCACTTGACCAGTCGCATTTACCCAAGCCCCTTGCCAGAGTTGATAGTTGGCATTGGCACTTGCGTACATACCAAATAAATAACCATTTGGCCCACCGATACTTTGTGAAATATCAGGGGTAATAGAAATAGAGCCTTTGGCGTGTTTTACTTTTGCCACAGTTGCACTACTTGGCTGCTTCGCAGGTTTGCTTGACGATACGGTAAATGGCTGAGCAATACGCTGTGATGTTGGCGTAAGCTGTTGATATTGCTGTTGCCATGTACTTGGAGCAATACTAAAGGTACTTACTGCTTCACCTTGACGATATAATTGCACTTGAATTATCTTGGTATTTGCAGGTGCCAGGTGCTGTAAAATTTCAGCAGCATTTTTCACACGTTCGTGTAAATACACACCGCCATCATCTTCGGCTTTGACCGTTAAAATTTGATTGTGATGCGTTAATTCAAAGGCTTTCCAACCTGTCGCTTGGCTGACTGCTTCAAGGACTTGCTGCTGCTGTGTCAGATTTGTTTCTTGCTTGCCAATCGGCATATGGAAACTTAAACCAGCAGGGTTGAAATACCCTTTTTTACCTTGTTGAACACTGCTTATGCCCGCTTTATATTGTCCCACTTGTGATAAATCACCACGGAAAGCAATACCAAACATCGCTGTATTACCACGCTCTACAGCAGCAGACAGTTCTACATTGCGACCGAGCCATGTTAAACCAACATTGACAGGAATATCCGATTGGTATTTATTGCCGATATGGCGTTCACTTTTATAGTCATTGCCATCATATTCTAGTTTTACAATCAGTGGTTGATATGGGCTGTGCCATTGCACACCACCAAAAAGGGCAGTTTTACCTGTGAACCATGTTTCAGGGCTGGCTTCACCACCACTTGCGACAGGATATACACGTTGTTTAAAACGGTTAGAAATTGCACCGAGTGGATTGTCTATATCAGCACGCTTTCCTAGATAACCCCAGCCTAAACCTAAACTAAAATCAAAATCGCCATAGCGTTTATTCGCCACGACATATTCGCCACCAAAAAGACTCGTGCCGACAGGGTCACGCCAGCCTACAGCAACTTCAGGCACATAGCGACTTTCTTTTAAAAGTTTCAGCTTTACATCTAAAGATTTATCTTTTAAATCTTGGTTTGGACTCACAGGACCATACGATACACCTTTCACATTGGTATAACGCATCGCTGTTTCTAAACGATCAAAAGGTTGTAGCACAATATTATATTGTGTATATGGATCTGTATGTGAAACATGCAAACTTGCTGTACCTGCTTTTTGCATACGAGCTGTTGGGGTTTGCAATAAGCCTGTAATTCCCCAATCACTACTTGTTACAGGTAAATCACGGCTTGCTGATGAATGCTGCTGTAATTGTAAGACCTGTTGCCCTTGATGATATGGCAAAGCAAGCGTTGTCCCTTGAGATGCAATTAATTGAGCGACTTTTTGAGCGGTTTCTTTTGTCCAGCCATGCTTCGCTTCAGGTACCCATAACCACGCACCTGCTGCAGGTGGCGTTTGTGTTTGAGCATTCCATTTTGCGATATTGACTTGTTGAACATCGCCTTGCGGTGTAATTAAATAGGCTGTATCTGCATAAAATGATTTATTTAATGCCGACATACAGTGCTTAATATAGTCTTGAGCTTGGGCTGTTGGCTCATGTTGCACTTGGCAGGCACGAGCATCATCAAATAATACATTCACAACCGTAGTACGTTGTGATAATTGGACTTGATCGCCTTGCTTTAAGACAGGTTCTAATTGTGGATTGACTTGTAAATAACGAGCATCTTGCTGTGGCAAATGAACACGACCTGTTGCAGGTAAACGCTCTAGCCAAGCAATCAGTGGTGCAATCGCATGCGTATGTTTAGCATTGAGTGATTTTAATTGTTGGATTAATGCCTTTTGCTGACGCTGTTGCACGCTTTGTTCAGATGCTGATTGCCAAACAATCGCACTTTCATCAATATTTTGATTGGTTTTTTGATGTAATTGTTGTGATAACCAATCACCCATGCGTTGATCTTGCGTAATTTTTACCGTTTCGCTGGCTGGTAATGTTGTTCCTTGAGCAAAAGCTGTCGGAGCGAATACCATCGTCATTGCAGCAACTAAGGGGCGATAATGCCATGTAGGACGAGATACTAAACGGAAGAACATCATGGTGTTTTTCTCCATTGTTGCCATGTAATACAGTGTTTGGCTGATAAGCACTGCTGTGCATAAACAGGCTCAGCATGATCAGGGTGTAAGGCATACCATGTATCAAAATAAGCCACACGCTTTTTCGCTGCATTTGACTGCAAAGTTGTTTCTTGTACCCAAACTAATGCTTGACTATCGCCACTATAGGCATGATGTTTTGGGGCGGCAATACGCTGTAATTGACGTTGCTCTTGTAATGCAGATACGCCATCAATCGTATCAATTTGACGTTGGAACTGCATTGCCTTTGCATTATCTTGTTTAAAATAAGACCAATTCACTTGTGGTGCTTGCGTTTCTTTCCATGACAATTCTTGTGTAATCAATGACTTTAAACGACCATTGGCAAATTTTACAACGGAACGGTCAGCACCATAATAAACTGCTGTATTGGCAACAGGCCACTGATCTACAGCACCTTGAGCAATCCATACCACATTGCCATTGAGTGAAAGTTTCACATATTGGAATTGGCTATTTAGTGTTGCATCGGATACTTTTGCTTTGGCAGCGACTTTAAAGCATGAAGATTGCCCTTGTGTACAACCGCTACCAGATTGGCACGCACTCAGTAATAAAAACACACTGCCAAGCAATGCTAGCGTAAAGGGTTGGCATTGAAATTTAAACATAAGACACTCAGCAAAGGTCTAAATATTAAAAGGGAAAAATAAAAAATGTGCCATAAATCCGAAAATTTAAGGCACATTTGCATATCATAAAGATATTTAGGAATTAACGTGTAGTACCAGTAGTACCTGTAGTACCGTCATTGTCATTCAACAAGATTGCAGCACCTGCACCGATTACACCTAAAGCAGCTAACGCTTTCCAGTTCAACAAGCTACCTTGAGCCGCTGCAACAGCAGGAGCTGGAGCAACAGGAGCTACAACTGCTGGAGCAACAGGAGCTGGTGCTGGAGCAGGCATTGGAGCTGGTGCTGGAGCAGGAGCAGCTACAGGAGCTGGTGCTGGGTTGTAAGGGAATGAACGTGGAATGTTGCCACTGAACCAGTTATCACATTGTTGCATAGTAACACGCACGATACGGCCATTTGCATCAGCATAACGGTTTACAGTCATGTCTGGAGAGTAAGGGATAAACTTACCTTGTAATGCTTTTGCAACACCATCACGACCTGCACGGTGACCTGTACCTAAGTCACAAGTACCATAGCGGTATTCTGGAGATAAATCGCCTAAACGACCTTGAGTTACAGATTTTTCACCTTTACGAAGTAAAGCAGGGTGGTGAGTTGCTGATTTATAGAACTTTACATTACCTGAAACGATTGCCGCACGGCACTCTTCTAAAGTATCAAAACCAATGTTGCCGTGAGCATCACGATGTACACCTGCTTGAGCAGGTAAGCTAGCTACCGCTAAAGATGCTGCTACTACAGCACTTAACAATTTTTTCATAACAAATCTTCTTTGAAGTGGAGATAAAAGTTGCTGTATTATATCTGAGAAAC
>JAUNHS010000053.1:2477-11301 GCA_030523805.1 Acinetobacter sp. | reverse complement strand
TGGCGGTGAGAAAGGGATTCGAACCCTTGATACGCTATAAACGTATACACGCTTTCCAGGCGTGCTCCTTCAACCACTCGGACACCTCACCATTGCAAACAAAATCATACCTAAAAATACACGCTCTGCCAAGTCAAAAGCAAAAATAAATGCAAAAAAATCAAGATGTGCTACTATGTATCAATTGAAAAGCGAAAGAAAATTTTAGAGATTTTAAACCAATGATTCCCTTGATGAAATTAAAACAGATTGCCTTATTGGGTTTTACAAGCGTATTGCTGACGGCGTGCAATGGCACAGCGAGTAATACCAGTTTTTCCCTATTTGAAAGTACACCTTGCTTAGACCAATTTTATCAAGATATTCCGCCTTATTTATACCAACCCAAGCTCAAAAAAGACAGCTACGCATTATGTTATAACGGCTTGACGATCCTTTATTCTGGCGTATCAAAAACGCCATTATGGGTGGCAGAAAAACTTACACCAGAGCGATTGGCAAATCGCCCTAAAAGGCAAAATCAATTTATAGAAGAGCAACGCTTAAAAAGCGAACATCAATCGTTGTTAAAACATTATCGTGGTTCAGGTTTTGACCGTGGGCATATGGCACCCAATGGTGATATGGGAACAGTAGAATCACAAACAGATAGTTTTACTTTAACCAATATTGTGCCGCAGCACCCAAAACATAACCAAAATGTATGGCGTGAATTGGAAGAAGCGACTCGTGCAGTGATGAGTAAAAATAAAGCACAAGTCAAAGAAGCCTACATTATTACAGGGACACTATTTGAAACAGCATCTTTACAGCGAATTGGTGGCAATGGTGGTGTGATTGTGCCAACAGCGTTATTTAAAGCGGTGTATTATCCTGATTTAGGCGTGATTGGTGCGTATTATAGTCCGAATGATGAACGTCAAAATGTAGAAATTATCAGCGTGTGCGAATTGGAGCGTAAAGCAGGCATTACCTTATTTCCACAGTTGAGTAATGAACAAAAGCGACAAGTGTATGATTTACCACGTTCGGCAAATCAGGTGAAAAGGCAGCAAGGCATTGCGATGTTGCGTAAAGAAGACCGTTCTTGTGGTACAAAAATTCCTGCGGAGCGTTTAACTTGGATGAAGCAACAATTTAAATGGGGACACGTTGAACCGATTGATTATAGTACTTTGCCGAGCAATGAGCGTTCATCAGCGACATCGGAAACACAGCAAACATCACCGAGCAATAGCGATATTAATCATTGGTTAAGTCGTGTTTTTTCATGGTTCATACAAAATAATTTTTAAGGCGTTGTTATGAATTTTACAGCTTATGATTGTGCCGATACATCATTGCAAATAGATGATTTAACTATAGAAAGCCATGCTGATGTGGTGGATATTTATGGCAATCTGCAAATCAGCAAAGATCAGCAAGGTTTAGCCAAAGCACAGCAATTGGCACAGATTATGCAGCAAATTGTCGGGCATTTGCAGCAAATTCCACATTTGCCAGAGCAGCGTCATTTCGCACCACGAGAATGGATTGATAATCCTTTTTTAGCCGATGATGATGGACAAAACGCCAAAGGATTGGCAAAAAATACCGAAAAAATGAGAAAATAACATCGTCATACTACATATTTGCCGATATTACTGTTAAAATAGACCAATTTATGCCGATAAAAATGGGTTCATCGGTAGTATAGGTTGAGTGAGAAATATCATGGCAGCACAAAGTTTGAATCAGTTGTATCGTTCCGTGTCTGGGAAATTATTGAATTTGGTGGTAAAGCCAAAATTGATGGGTGAAGTGCCAGAGCAAACACTTGCCGATACAACGACAGAAACCCGTAAAAAAGCGGTATGTTATGTGTTGCAAACGCAATCAAATAGCAATGCGTTATTATTAGACCAAGAAACGCATCGTTTAAAGCAACCTGCTGCATTAGCCCCTTTACAATTAGGTACATTGCACGAAGAAGTGTCGGTGTTTTATTTGCAAACTGGGCAACGCCAAAGCTATTCGCCAGATAAAGACACGCATTTCCCACCACGTTTAATTCGTTTAATTGAATTTTTACAGCAAAATGCTGATTATGATATTGATTTAATCCCTGTAACGATTTTGTGGGGACGTTCGCCAGAAAAGGAAGATTCGTTATTTAAGCTGTTTTTTAATGATGCGTGGCAAAAGCCAAGCACCATGAAGCAATTAGTGAATATTGGTTTGCATGGGCGAGATACGTATTTAGAATTTCACGATGCTATGTCGTTAAGGCAATTATTAAATATTGCCCAAGAGCAATCGCCTAATCTTTCGCCTGCACGCTACATTGTTCAACAGTTAAATGATGAATTAGATGGCAAGCGTGAAGCTGTGCTTGGCCCAGATTTATCGGATAGACGCAATGTCATGCATAGTTTGATTAAATCGCCAGATGTGCAAGATGCCATTCGCAAGGAAAGCGTGCGAGATAAAATTAGTATGCAAGCTGCCGAACAGCGTGCCATTGGTTATGTGAATGAAATTGTGTCGGATTATTCTATTTCTGCCATTCGTTTTGCTGATGTGGTTTTAACCCGTTTGTGGACGCAATTATATGATGGCGTAGAAATTCATAATTTTAACCAAGTGCGTGATTTGGCTCAGAAATATGAAATTGTTTATACGCCATGTCATCGTAGTCATATTGATTATTTATTATTGTCCTATGTGATTTTTAAGCAAGGTTTGCGTGTGCCATACATTGCCGCAGGGGATAATTTGAATTTACCTGTTGTGGGGCAATTATTGCGTGGTGGTGGTGCGTTTTTTATTCGCCGTTCGTTTGGTGGTAATGCGTTATATACATCGGTGTTTAAGCAATATTTGTACAGCATAGTGTCTCGTGGTGGGGCGTTAGAATACTTTATTGAAGGTGGACGCTCTCGTACAGGGCGATTATTAGCACCCAAAACAGGTATGTTAGCCATGACTGCTCATGCCTATTTTAGAAGTAAAAATACACCACAGTCAGCGAAACCAGTGGTATTTATTCCAACTTATATTGGCTATGAACGCTTGATGGAAGGCTCAACTTATGTGGGCGAAATGCAAGGTAAGCCAAAAGAAGCAGAATCTATTTTAGGCATTGTGCAAAGTATGCGAAAAATTGAACGCATTTTTGGGCAAGTTCACGTCAATTTTGGGCAACCTGTATTTTTAGATGATGTGTTGCAACAACACGATATTACGCAGGTAGATATTCAGCACAATGATGACCCAATTCCAAGCGATGTGTCTAAAGCGATTAATAGTGCGGCATTGCAAATTTTACGCAATATCAATAGTGCAGCGGTGATTAATCCTGTGAGTTTGTTGTCATTGGCATTGTTGGCAGTGGATCAGCATATTTTAGATGAAAAATTATGCGTGAAATTGTTAGACAGCTATAAGCAATTATTGCATTTCAGTCCTTATGATGAAAGCATGAAAATGACACCATTATCGGGACAAGAAATGATTGAATACGGTTTAAAATTAAAACTTATTCAACGCTCTAGCCATGTACTTGGCAATATGATTGCGATTGCAAAAGACCAAGCGGTATTGCTCACTTATTTCCGTAATAATATTTTGCACGCTTATGTGTTGCCATCATTGATTGCGGCATTGGTAGAGCGAAATGGACAAATTGCACAGGCAGATTTAATCGCCATTATTCAAGATTTATATCCATTTTTAAAAGCGGAAATGTTCTTAAAATGGTCGCAACAAGAATTAGCTGAGCAAATTCAACGAGATATTGACGCATTGAAGCAATTGCGTTTAATTGAGCAACAAGGCGAGCAATTATTGAGTCCTGCTCCAAACAGCGAATTGCATCGTTTATTGGCATTGATTGCTGCTCCTGTACAGCAAAGTTTATCACGCTATTATTTAACCATTGCGTTAATTCAGCAACGTGGTTCGGGTGCAATTTCAAGTAAGCAAGTAGAAGATTTAAGCCATTTATTAGGGCAGCGTTTATCGGCATTGCATGAATCTAATTCGCCAGAATTTTTTGATAAAGCATTATTCCAAGGCTTTTTGAAAGAATTAACACGTTTAGATTATATGCAAACCAACGAGCAAGGTCAGCTGGTATTTGGCGAATTAATGTCGCAGTTGGCAAGCCATGCCACGTTGGTGTTAGATGAAGAAACGCAGCAAATGCTCAAAACTATTACCAATTTAAGCGATGATGAGTTGGCAACTGCATTGGCAGAAGTGGCAACACAAAATGCTAAACGCCGTGCCAAGCGTAAGGCGAAATAAATCATCATCTTACGATTGATTATTACTTAAAGCACAAGCATGATGATTGTTCGGCATTCATCATGCTTTTTTACTTTTGAGATTTGGGTGCTTGGCGACTTTAATGGTACAATGGAGCATTTCTATCACTTGCGATTGCTATAGGGGCTATTATGTCTAATAACTATACCACCAACGAATTACAAGTTTTAACAGGATTAGACCCTGTGCGTGTCCGTCCAGGTATGTACACCGACACTACACGCCCTAACCATCTCGCCCAAGAAGTGATTGATAATGCTGTAGATGAAGCACTCGCAGGCTATGCCAATAAAATCAGCGTAACTGTGCATCAAGATGGTTCACTGTCTGTGCAAGACAATGGACGTGGAATGCCTGTGGATATACACCCAGAATATGGTCAATCAGGCATTGAAATTATTCTCACCAAACTACACGCAGGCGGTAAATTTAGCGATAAAAACTATGAATTTTCAGGTGGTTTACATGGCGTAGGTATTTCGGTGGTGAATGCACTCTCTACTCGTGTTGATGTAACGGTGCAACGTGATGGCAATATTTACACCATGCAATTTGAACAAGGCGAAGCAGTTCGTCCTTTACAAGTGGAACACAACAAAGTCGCCAAAAAAAATACAGGCACAACAGTACGTTTTTACCCAGATGCCAAATATTTTGACAGTCCAAAATTTGCACTCAAAGCCCTAAAACACAATCTCAAAGCCAAAGCCGTGTTATCGGCAGGCTTAAGCATTGATTATCATGATGAAATCAATAATGAACACATCACTTGGCAATTTGAAAATGGCTTATCCGACTACTTGTATGATGAAGTGCGAGAGCAAGACATTTTACCTACTACGCCGTTTGTGGCACAGGGTTCGGTAGAAAAATCACACGCTGAATTTGCGATTTGTTGGAATATTGAAGGGGGCGAGCAAACGCAAGAAAGTTATGTCAATCTTATTCCCACTGCACAAGGCGGTACACACGTCAATGGCTTGCGTGCAGGCATGACCGAAGCCTTGCGAGAATTTTGTGAATTGCACAATTTATTACCACGCAATCTCAAACTTTCTCCTGAAGATGTGTGGGACGGTGTCAATTTTATTTTGTCGTTTAAATACCAAGATCCACAATTTTCTGGGCAAACCAAAGAGCGATTATCCAGCCGAGAAGCTGTTGCGATTGTACAAACTATCGCCAAAGATAGTTTTGCATTATGGCTCAATCAATACCCTGAAATTGCCACACAGCTTGCCGAATTAGCCATTAGCAAAGCAGGTCGTCGCCTAAAAGCTGCTAAAAAAGTAGAACGTAAAAAAATCACATCAGGCCCTGCATTACCTGGGAAATTGGCAGATTGTGTCGGACAAAGCCGAGAAGAATCTGAACTATTTATTGTAGAAGGTGATTCGGCAGGTGGTTCGGCACGTCAAGCCCGAGATAAAAATTTCCAAGCTATTATGCCAATTCGTGGTAAGATTTTGAATACTTGGGAAGTATCGTCCGATGAAGTGTTGGCATCGCAAGAAGTGCATGATATTGCCATTGCGATTGGTGTAGATCCTGCCAGTGATGATTTGTCTGAATTGCGTTATGGTAAAATTTGCATTCTAGCCGATGCCGATAGCGATGGTTTACATATTGCGACCTTGTTGTGTGCATTATTTGTGAAGCATTTTCCGCATTTGGTGGCAAATGGGCATTTGTATGTGGCAATGCCGCCATTGTACCGTATAGACATTGGCAAAGACGTGTATTACGCTTTAGATGATGATGAATTGCACACCATTTTAAGCAAAGTGAAAGGCAAAACGCCACAAATTACTCGCTTTAAAGGCTTGGGCGAAATGAATGCCAGCCAATTACGAGAGACGACAATGGACCCTAATACACGCCGTTTGGTGCAATTGGATTTGGACGATAGCCAATTTACGGCAGGTTTGTTGGATAAGTTGTTAGCGAAAAAGCGTGCAGGCGACCGTAAAATTTGGCTAGAGCAAAAGGGGAATTTGGCAGATTTGGTGGTGTGATGGATTTCAATAGATTATTTTTATTGAAATGATTTACTAATATAGGGTAGGAGCGAACGTTGTATGAATGAAATGATCATTTTGATTTTGATATTAGCATTTATATTATACGTTACCGTACAACCTTTTGCCTATATTCGTCTCTATTTGCTGCTCAAAAGGGGCGAACCACTTGCCAAGATTAATCATTTTTTACGCACCATTAGTTTAATTGTGTTTGTACCTTGGGTATTACTTCTTTTGCTGACAGTGCTTGATGGTGTCGTCAGTATAACGTTTTTAAAAGATTTATTTTTTGGATTTTCTTGGCATTTTGGTGATTTTATTTTTGCACTGATGTTGTATTCGTGGCCACTTGCTGCAAGTTATTTTATTCTGTATTATTTTAATAAAAACAATAAATTAGGTTTGTATTTATATGGCTTGCTATTTATCATGTTTGTGTTTGCTATTGTAGGAATTATATTTTCAAGTCTATTTATTTATATGCTTGAATCTCAATTAAAAAGTATTATGTAAAAATTTAGCGTATAATAGGCAAAAATATCATTAGGGGCAAAGCATGAGCGAAAAGCCAAGCATTTCATTACGTTATCAACTACAACTTGCGGAGTTTCAAGAAGCCTTTCGCATTGCCAGTTTTGGGCAAAAAGGTTTGGCAGCTTGGGTAACAACTCTCTTGGCAAGTGCCATGATTTTATACGGTTTTTATCTCGGTATAGAGCAAGGCGGAAAATATTACATTATTTTTGGTGGTATTTTTTCGGTTATGCAGCTCATCATTCGCTTTTACCTTGTGCCGATGATGTTTAAACGTCAATTTGTAAAGCACCGTTTAGACCAAATTACGCAAGGTATCGATTTACAGCAAACACAATTTAGCCTTGTGATGAATGAGCGAATCAGTCATTATAATTACCAAGATGTACAAAAATCACATGAAGGCACATTGTGCTATGTGTTGGAGTTGAAAAATCGCCAATCCGTGATTGTGCCAAAGCGTGCATTTACATCTGAACAGCAACAAACGTTGTTTAAACAACAATTTAAACTTGCATAACACAGCAAAGGAAGGAAAAACGATGCAAACTTTACCATCAAAAATTGTCTGTGTCGGGCGAAGCTATGCCGACCACGCCAAAGAATTGGGCAATGCTGTGCCAGATGCAGCGATTTTATTTATCAAGCCACCGAGCAGTTTAGGTGAATTATCGCAAGGCATTACATGGAATAAAAATTTAGGTAGTTGCCACTATGAATGTGAATTGGTATTGCAACTCAAACAACCATTGAGCCAAGCGAGCGATCCTGCTCAAGCCTTACAAGCGATTGGTGCAGTTACTTTAGGCTTGGATTTGACCTTGCGTGATTTGCAAAATCAACTCAAAAGCAAGGGACACCCGTGGGAGCGTGCCAAAGCCTTTGATGGTGCGTGTGTCTTGGGCGATTGGGTAGATGTAAGTGAAATTAAAGATTGGCAAGCCACGCAATTTGACTTTTATGTGAATGATGAATTACGTCAGCATGGCGATACATCATTGATGCTATTCCCAATCGCAGAATTGCTATTAGAAATGAGCCAAAGTTTTTCATTGCAAACGGGCGATGTGATTATGACAGGCACACCTGCAGGCGTAGCTGCATTGCAAGCAGGCGACCAATTACGCATGGTGCTACACGGTCAATCACAAGATTTTGTGTGGACAACATTTGTACAAGATTAAGTCGTTAATGTGTACACATTAGGATTTTAATTGGACATTTGGCTCAACACGTTGGATTAAAGCATCACGCTTTTTACGCCAATGTTGAGCCATTGCATTATGCTGTTGGGCGTGGGCAGCTTGAATTAAAACCTGATAAATTTCAATGGATTGATGATGTGCCAATGGTTTTAAAATCTGCTGTGCAATGAGTGCGTAGCGTGTTTGTTGGCTCAATTCAAAATATACCAAATAGGCTTGTGCCAAAAGAATAGATAAATCTAAATACAAGGACAGTGGCATTTCATCAAATTCAAGCCGTGCTTGCTCTAAAATCACTAAAGTCTGCTGTAAAAAGTACAATTGCTCAGCTTTTTGCTTGCTGATTTGAATAAGTTTTAAGCGAATTTGTCCACGCTGTAGGGCAAGTTCAGGGCTATTTTGTTGTAAAAATTGTTGGTCTGTTTCGCCTAATTGCTGGATTAATTGACCTTGTAATGACGATGAATGAGCCATAAAAATACCTGTAAGATGTTGTTATCATAAATAAAAATGAATAATCATCAACGTAAGCAAACTACTATGAACAAGTAGCGTGATAAAAAAGATACGTTGAAAAGCGACTTTTTTAGATTTGTGCAAGAGTAAAACTTGAGCAAAACTCGCACCAATCCAACCACCGAGCCACGCTAAACCATGCAAATACCGCTCGGAAATTCGCCATTTTGCTTGTTCAGCTTGTGATTTATCATAAGCATACAGCACAAAAGTAACCGAACTCCAAGCACTATACCACAA
>JAUNHS010000053.1:0-2377 GCA_030523805.1 Acinetobacter sp. | reverse complement strand
CCATCTTGCCAGTGTTCATGCAAATAAAAAACAGTAGAAATCACCCGACCATTTTTCCCTTGAGGATTATCACGGTGCAATTTATAAAATTCCCCTGCGTGATAATGTGCAAAATGTGCTTCTACTTCGTGAATACCAAAATAAAACGCATAATTAAGCTGCTGAGCAAAATGCAATAAATATTGTAAATGACGCTGTGCTAGGGGTAATTTTTCATCAATCCACAAAATATGGTCGCTACGAATATCGCTTAAACGCCCATTTTGAATTTCTGCTTGGCGAAACAGCTGATGATGTTGCAGACATTCTTGGCGAATGGCAGTTAATAATTCATCAGGGTAAATTTGGTCAATCCAAGCGATGCCATTTTGCTCTAAATCATCAAATACTTGATGTAAAACATCAGTATTCAGCCACGTTACAGGGTCTAACATGGGCGATTGATTTGCCAAATCATCAAAAGAAAAATTATGTTGTATAGACATGAATAATACTCAACATCAACACTGTTGAAAATAAATTGCGATTTTAAACCATCTCAAGCACGGCACGAAATCTTTTTTCATGCTAAAATGTACAGGAAACACAGGATTTACACAAGATGAACTATCAACACCATTATCACGCAGGCAATTTTGCCGATGTGATGAAACACGTTTTATTATTGCAATTACTTGAGCGATTGAACCAAAAAGATAAACCTTATCGCTATATAGACACGCATGGCGGTGCAGGTATGTATGATTTATCACAAGCCCCTGCACAAAAAACAGGTGAATTTTTGCATGGTATTCACCGTTTAATGCAATTAAATGCTCAACAACGCAAAACAGCACCACAAGCCATTCAGCATTATCTACAAAATGTAGAAGATGTTCGCCAAAATTTAGGTAAAGGTGCGTACCCAGGCTCGCCGTGGTTTGCTTTGCAGCATATCCGTGAGCAAGATAAAATCAGTGCTTTTGAATTGCAAGAAAATATTTTTCACGAATTACGCCATCATATCCGTGATAAACGTGTAGCATTGCACCAACGAGATGCGTACGAAGGTTTATTGGCATTAATTCCACCGAAAGAAAAGCGTGGCATTGTGATGATTGATCCACCTTATGAATTGGAACGCAAAGATTTTCCACAATTGGTAGAATTATTGCAAAATGCTTATAAAAAATGGCCAACAGGTGTGTTTGCCTTGTGGTATCCAATCAAAGAACGTGCCATGATTGAACGCTTTGAAAAGAAAATGATTAAAACAGGCATTCGTCGTCAGTTGATTTGTGAAATTTGTGTATGGTCTGATGATACACCAATTGGTTTAAATGGTTGTGGCTTATTGGTTATCAATCCACCTTGGCAATTTGCCGAGCAAGCCGAGCAAGCCTTGAAATGGTTATTACCACATTTAAGAATGCAAGAAAATGCAGGGCATAGTGCAATACGTTGGCTAGTGGGCGAGTAATAGCGAACCGTCGTGGGTGAGATCAACGATACAGCTATCGCTCACGCAAAATTATGCTACAATTGTACCATCATCATGAGCAATGAATATTATGACACAATATAACGCACCCAATCATGCACCAAATAACAAGCCACAGCAAAACCATGTTTTTGATGGCATTGCTTTTGAAGTGGTAGAAGAAGAACACACCAACGAAGGGCAAAAAGTGAGAAAACGTGGCATTTACCTTGTGCCAAACTCAATTACTACAGCTGCATTGCTGTCAGGATTTTATGCCATCATTGCTGCTATGAATGCGGAATATACGCAAGGTTTAGTTGCTATATTCATTGCTGCATTGCTTGATGGCTTAGATGGTCGTGTTGCTCGTGCCATGGGGGCTCAAAGTGCTTTTGGTGAGCAATTTGATTCACTGTCAGATATGTTAGCTTTTGGCGTTGCACCTGCGATTTTAATGTATAGTTGGTGCTTAAATGGTCTAGGGCGTATCGGTTTGGCGTGTTGCTTTATTTATACTGCTTGTGCAGCATTTCGCTTGGCACGTTTCAATGTGCAAATTGGCACGGTAGATAAACGCTACTTTATTGGTATTGCCAGTCCATTGGCAGCAATTACCGTGATTTCTGCGATTTGGGTTGGTTTAGAACACCCAATGTTAATTAATATTAGCCAAACAAGTGTACAAATCACTTTTGCTGTTATGATGGTCATCATTGGTCTATTGATGGTATCTAATATCAAATATTATTCATTCAAACAAATGGATCGGAAAAGAGTACCATTTATTGCGATGATTCCTATCGTACTGATTTTTGCCGCACTCACATACAACATTCCAGTTGGCATACTGATTTTGGCAATAGCCTATATTTGCTCTGGATTTATTACCACATTAATGGCAAAACGTTGATGATT
>JAUNHS010000052.1:8891-11317 GCA_030523805.1 Acinetobacter sp. | reverse complement strand
ATGGTCAATCATTGCGTGGCAATGGTTGGACGTGTTCAAGTGCGAAAACAGGGATAACTTGCCGTAATTATAATGGCAATGGTTTCCTTGTACGTCGTGCAAATTTCCGTATTTTCTAATTCCTAACAATTACGTATAAAAAATCCGTCTGTATGATGATACAGGCGGATTTTTTACGTTTAAGCTCATCAGTTTTGGGATATGCCCCTTACTAAAATAATTCGCTATGTGTTGCTAGGCGGTGCAAAATCAAAAAATGTTCAGATTTTTCGTAGAGCAAAACCAAATCAGGCTTGATATGACAATCCCATAATCCACTTTTATCGCCTTTTAACGGGTGGTTTTGGTAGCGTTCAGGTGGTTCTACATCATGAATTAAGCAATTCATGACTTCAATCCATTGTGGCGTAATCAACTCTATGAAATGCTTTTTAATATCTCGCTTAAATTGTTTGGTGGGTATCACTGTTCTATCCACGAGCAAGTTCCTGTAGAGCCTGTAGTGCTTCATTTGGAGCAAACTGTTCTAATTTCCCCGCTTTCAAGTCAGCTCGCCCTTGTTCAATCGCTTTAAGCGTTTGCTCATTTAAAGTATCAATGCTGATTTCTTGAGTGGCTATTGGCTTTTGCCAATCAAAAGATAATGGTAAAACGCCTGTTTTAATGGCTTGATTTGCAAAAAGTTTGAATGCTTGAGCAACAGTTAAGCCATAATTTGCAGTTAATTGGGCAAATTGTTGTTTAACAACAGGGTCAAAACTCATGTTAAAATTATTACTCATATATAAAAACTCTTTAGTTTAAACTGACAATTTCTTTATTTTAATCATACTTTTGATAGCTTGCAAGCCGTTTGCGTATGGGCTACACGCAATATCATGTATTTTCCCAGCTTTCCCACTTGTAACACTAGCCAAAGTTACAAAACAAGCATACAATAAGCCCCAATAAAAATGCGAAACATCAAGCGAGATGAAACATGACTGATTATCCAAATTGTCCAAAATGCAACTGCGACTATACCTATCACGATGGCAACATGATGGTTTGCCCAGAGTGCAGCCACGAATGGAACAATGAAGAAAGCACGCCAGCTGAAGATGTTGTCATCATTAAAGATGCCAATGGTCAAGTACTTGCCGATGGCGATAGCGTTACCGTTGTGAAAGATTTAAAAATCAAAGGCTCATCACAAGTGGTTAAAGTCGGTACAAAAGTAAAAAATATCCGCCTATTACCAGATGCTAGCGATGGTCATGATATTGACTGTAAAATTGATGGCATTGGCTCAATGAAGCTCAAATCAGAATTTGTCAAAAAAGTATAAACGACTGACCGTGGGGAAAGGCAATGAGTGAAGTGTTAAAACAAGCACAACAGCAAATTGTACAAGATTTAACGCTGGCACTAGGGGCATTTTCATTGCCTGAACCGTTAAAAGCCGCTGTGCATCATGCTGTAATGCTTGGTGGCAAACGTGTTCGCCCTGCATTATGCTACGCCACAGCCCAATTACAGCAGCCAACACTTTCGCCTGCTGTACGCCGTGCAGCGGTGGCAGTAGAACTCATTCATTGCTACTCTTTGGTGCATGACGATTTACCGTGCATGGACAACGACTTATTAAGACGTGGTCAGCCAACGTGCCATGTGGCGTATGGCGAAGCCAATGCGTTATTGGCTGGCGATATTTTACAATCCATGGCGATGGAAGTGCTTGCCAGTCGTTTATTTGAAGATGGACAATACAGTAGCGATGCGTCTATTGTACTCAAGCAAATTCAAATCCTTGCTACAGCAAGCTCTAAAATGGTCTGTGGGCAAACATTAGATTTACAAGCAGAAGGTCAGCAAGTTTCGCAACAGCATTTAGAACAAATTCATCGTAATAAAACAGGGGCGTTAATTACCGCAGCGATTATGATGAGTGCCGTGTGTTTTTATGATGGCACGCATACACACTTGGCAAAATTACGTCAATTTGGGCAATTGCTCGGTTTAGCATTCCAAGTACAAGATGATATTTTAGACATTACCGCCAATTCGCAAACGCTCGGCAAAACGGCAGGGAAAGATGCTCAAGTAGAAAAATCAACTTATCCTGCATTGATGGGATTGGCACAAGCTCAAGCCTATGCTCAACAGTTACACGATGAAGCATGGCAGATTTTGGATACTTTGGGCGAAGAAGCTGCAGCATTGAAAGATTTAACCGCTTTTTTATTGCAACGGAAGCATTGATGGTTGTGTAATTGCCAATTTTCTCTAATTTAAAAGCCATAAACGAAAACCCCTAAAATCATTGTTTTAGGGGTTTTTTAGAATGTGGTGATGGATTGTGAATTTCGCTCACGTCATCTCTTATTAAGACTTGCCGTAGAACCATGTCGCAGCAATAAAAAGCATAAAGGCTAATACAGAAAGAA
>JAUNHS010000052.1:0-8791 GCA_030523805.1 Acinetobacter sp. | reverse complement strand
TTGCCGTAGAACCATGTCGCAGCAATAAAAAGCATAAAGGCTAATACAGAAAGAACATATACAGTCATTTTTTACTCCGTAGAGTGGTTGTTTACGATATGCTGTTATTATGTGAAAGTTTTATGACAGAATGATGACATAAAGGTCATGAAACGAAAAAAAGAATTGATTGCTCAATAAATCGCCTAAAAAGACAATTTTTATTTATCATTGCACAAGGCGTGTTAAAAATCACATCATTTGCTTTATTTTGGTGCAAAAGTGGCAGTGAGAATATCAAAATGTTTATTCATAGTGCAATGGTTAGGGCGTGATGACACAAATCAGAGCAACATCGCTGAGTAATTAAAATCGCATGATAGATTAGATGATAAAAGTGATTGGACGGATTGCTGAAACCAGCGTGATAAAAGCATTGCATTTGCCTATTAATTATACAAAATAAAAATAAAATACAAACTTTTCATGATGTGTTGAAAAAAATCTCATAACTTTGGCACGGCTATTGCTTTATATCAGTGAGTCATTTATATTTAACTTAACAAGCATTGAGCAGACGCTAAATGCAACGCTGAGATTAGGAGTCGTCATCATGACAAATAAAGTACTTGAATTAATTGCAGAACATGGTGCAAAGTGGGTGGATTTCCGTTTTACCGATACCAAAGGTAAAGAAAAACACGTTACATTCCCAGCAGATACCATTGATGAAGATACCTTTGAAGACGGTAAAATGTTTGACGGTTCATCAATTGACGGTTGGAAAGGTATTGAAGCATCAGATATGATTTTACGTCCAGATGCGGACAGTGCATTTTTAGACCCATTCTTTGCTGAGCCAACTGTAGTGGTAACGTGTGATGTAATTGAACCTGCAACAGGTCAAGGTTATGACCGTGATCCACGTTCGATTGCTCGCCGTGCAGAAGAATATTTAAAATCTACAGGCATTGGCGATACTGCATTCTTTGGCCCAGAGCCTGAATTTTTCGTGTTTGACGAAGTGAAGTGGGACATTGATATGTCTGGTGCTCGTCATACCATCATCGCTGAAGATGCGGCTTGGAGTACAGGTAATGATTATGATGCAGGTAACTCTGGTCATCGTCCAAGCGTGAAAGGCGGTTATTTTGCATTGCCACCGATTGATTCTACCCAAGATATGCGTGCGGAAATGTGTAACCGTATTGAAGACATCATGGGGCCAGGTCGTGTAGAAGTGCATCATGGCGAAGTGGCATCTTGCCAGTTAGAAATCGGTGTATCATTCAATACCATGGTGCGTAAAGCAGACGAAGTGCAACAATTTAAATATGTGGTATGGAATGTTGCTCATCAATATGCCAAAACAGCAACCTTTATGCCAAAACCAATGGTGGGCGATAACGGTTCTGGTATGCACGTTCACGTTTCAATTTCTAAAGATGGCAAAAACTTATTCGCAGGCGATGAGTATGCAGGTCTTTCAGAAACAGCATTGTACTTCATTGGTGGTGTGATTAAACACGGTCGTGCGTTAAATGCGATTACGAACCCTTCTACCAACTCGTATAAGCGTTTAGTGCCACACTATGAAGCACCAATTATGTTGGCATATTCGGCTCGTAACCGTTCGGCGTCTATCCGTATTCCGTATGTATCTAGCCCGAAAGGTAAGCGTGTAGAAGTACGTTTCCCTGACCCAATGATGAACCCATATTTAGGTTTTGCTGCATTGTTAATGGCAGGTCTTGATGGTATTCAAAACAAGATTCACCCAGGCGAAGCTGCTGATAAAAACTTGTACGATTTACCACCAGAAGAAGAAGGCACAATCCCTACAGTGGCTCACGATTTGCAAATGGCACTTGATGCGTTACAAGCGGATCATGAGTTCTTGTTAAAAGGTGGTGTGTTCACTAAAGAAATGCTTGATGCGTACATTGAATTGAAAACGGAAGAAGTTCGTCGCTTGAATACGACAACGCACCCAGTTGAATTTGATATGTATTATAGCTTGTAATTTATTACACTTCATACAAAAACTAGGTTTAGACGTTGTTTAAGCCTAGTTTTTTTATTGTCATTGATTATGCTTTGTCGTTATACTATACAGCATTCAATTTTTAAAAAGAGCAAGCTATGCGATCTATGATTTGTGCCGTGCTAGGAGCAATGCTGTTGTCTGCTTGTGGGCAATCTGGCAATTTACAACTCACTTCCGATCCTAATTATGATCATCGTGCGAAATATTTAGTGTATCCAAATCCATTACAAAAAGCGGTAACACCAAAAACAGAAACAACCACGCCACCAGCAGTATCGCAAGATACACCATAAGAGATTTTAAAACATGAGCTTTACTTATATTGATGGCGTATTGCACGCAGAGCAATGCCGTTTAGATGATATTGCACAACAATTTGGCACTCCCGTTTATGTGTATTCAAAGCAAGCCTTTACACAGCATTATCAAGCAATGCACGATGCTTTTGCTTTTATAGACCATCAAATTTGCTTTGCTGTAAAGTCAAATTCTAACCTTGCTGTATTGCAAACTTTGGCAAAATTGGGGGCGGGTTTTGATATTGTATCGGGTGGCGAATTGGCTCGTGTGCTGCACGCAGGGGGCGATGCAAGTAAAATCGTTTATTCTGGCTTGTCAAAAAGTGAAGCAGATATTGCCTTGGCTTTAGATGTGGGCATTGCGTGCTTTAATGTGGAATCTTATGCAGAGTTGGATCGCTTAAATCGTGTGGCAGGCAAAATGGGTAAAAAAGCACCGATTTCGTTGCGTGTAAACCCAGATGTAGATGCGAAAACGCACCCGTATATTTCTACAGGTTTAAAAGAAAATAAATTTGGTATTCCTAGCGATGAAGTGCTTGCGACTTATCGCTATGCCAACAGTTTAGAGCATTTAGAAATTGTGGGTATTGATTGCCATATTGGTTCACAACTGACCGAAACACAACCTTTTGTAGATGCGTTGGCTCGTGTGCGTATGTGGATTGAGCAATTACAAGCCGAAGGTATTCAATTTCAACATATTGATATTGGTGGTGGCTTGGGTGTGGTATATAAAGATGAAAACCCACCAAGCGTAGCCGAATATGCCCAAGCCTTACGCCCACAATTGGAGCAATTGGGCTTAAAAGTGTATATGGAACCAGGGCGTAGCATTTCGGCAAATGCAGGTGTATTGCTGACCAGCGTGGATTTCTTAAAACCAACACAGCACCGTAATTTTGCCATTGTAGATGCGGCGATGAATGACTTAATCCGTCCTGCATTGTATGAATCGTGGATGGATATTCAACCTGTGATTGCTAAAGCCAATGCCGTTACACAAACGTGGGATATTGTTGGTACTGTGTGTGAATCTGCTGACTTTTTAGGCAAAGAGCGACAATTAGATTTAGCTACAGGCGATGTGTTGGCAGTGATGGGTGCAGGAGCGTACGGCTTTGTGATGAGTTCTAACTACAACAGCCGTGGGCGTGCAGCTGAAGTGATGGTAGATGGTACGCAAGCACATCTCATTCGCCAGCGTGAAAGCATTGAAAGTTTATGGCAAAATGAACGCTTATTAGCAGAAGCGTAAAAAATAGGACAAATAGGAATCACATCATGTTTTTAGAATTTACTAAAATGCACGGTTTGGGCAATGATTTTGTGGTGATTGACTTAATTAGCCAACGTGCCACACTTGATCCATTGACCATTCAACGCATGGCAAATCGCAACTTTGGTATTGGTTTTGACCAGCTTTTAATCGTAGAAGCACCTGATGTGCCGTATGCCGATTTTAAATATCGCATTTTCAATGCCGATGGGCAAGAAGTGCAACAATGTGGCAATGGTGCAAGATGCTTTGCACGCTTTGTCTATGAACGTCAATTAACTAACAAAACTCGCTTTAAAGTGCAAACTGCGGCAGGCATTATTGAGCCAGAGTTAGGGGCAAATGGTTGGGTGCGTGTCAATATGGGCAATCCACGCTTTTTGCCACATGAAATTCCATTTGTCGCTGATGAGCCTGAAGAGCTTTATACGCTTGCATTGGCAGAGCAAAATTTAAAAATTGATGTGGTGAATATGGGCAATCCACACGCTGTAACCATCGTTCCTGATGTTTTAACCGCAGATGTAGAAAAAATCGGCAAAGAAGTGGAATGCCATGAACGTTTCCCTGAACGTGTCAATGTGGGTTTTATGCAAATTATTGATGAAAAACACGTGCGTTTGCGTGTGTTTGAGCGTGGTGTAGGCGAAACCATGGCGTGTGGTACAGGAGCGTGTGCTGCGGCTGTGAGTGGCATTCGCCGTGGTCTGTTAAGCAACGATGTAGAAGTAGAATTGGCAGGTGGAAAATTGCACATTTCATGGCGTGAAGGCGATGTGGTGTGGATGACAGGCCCAACCAGTAATGTTTATGTCGGACGTTTAGATTTGAATTATTTTCAAGGCTAAATGAGAACGAACCAATCAAAAGTATTTTTGGTTGGTTTTTTCTTTGAATTTTTTCTTCGGATAATGCAATAAACAAAAATAAAATCAAATCATTATATAAAACAAAAATTGATGTGTTCAAAAAAATAGATATTGATGATTTGAAAAATCAATAAGTCTAATAATTTTTTCTTGTTTTATTTTTGAGCAAAAAAGCCATACAATAAATACGACTTAAACCAAATTTAGAAAGGCATCGTTATGTTAGATCAAAACACAACCGCACAGTTAAAAACGTTATTAGAGCGTTTAGAATCTCCAATTGAATTGATTGCATCACTTGATGATTCGCCACGTGCCGCACAAATTAAAGAATTAGTGGGCGAAATTGAAGTTTTATCGCCAAAAGTAACGGCACGTTATGACGGTACGCATCATCGTCGCCCAAGTTTTGCCATTGCAAAAGCAGGCGAAAAAGCTCGTGTGCATTTTGCTGGTTTGCCAATGGGTCATGAATTTACATCATTGATTTTGGCATTATTGCAAACTTCAGGCTATGCCCCAAAAGTATCTGACGAAGTTTTGGCACAAATTAAAGGCTTAAATTTAAAAGCTGATTTTGATGTATTTGTCTCATTAAGCTGCCATAACTGCCCAGATGTCGTACAAGCACTCAATTTAATTGCGATTTACAATCCAGAAACGACGGCAACCATGATTGACGGTGCGTTTTTCCAAGATGAAGTGGAAGAGCGTAAAATCATGGCTGTGCCAATGGTATTCCAAGACAATAACCACATCGGTCAAGGTCGTATGACTTTGGAAGAAATCATTGCGAAATTGGATACAAATTCAGCAGCTCGTGATGCTGAAAAAATTAATGCCAAAGAAGCCTTTGATGTATTAGTGATTGGCGGTGGTCCAGCGGGTAATACTGCAGCGATTTATGCAGCTCGTAAAGGCATTCGTACAGGCATTGTGGCTGAACGCATGGGTGGTCAGGTGATGGATACGATGGATATTGAAAACTTTACATCTATCCAAAAAACACAAGGCCCGAAATTTGCTGCTGATATGGAAGCACACGTGCGTGAGTATGGCGTAGATATTATGAACTTGCAAAAAGTGAAAAATATCAAGGGTGCTGATGAAACCACTTACGGCATGGTAGAAGTTGAGCTAGAAAACGGTGCAAAATTAGAATCTAAAACGGTTGTATTGGCAACAGGTGCAAGATGGCGTGAAATGAATGTCCCAGGTGAAGCGGAATACCGTACTCGTGGCGTTGCTTATTGCCCACACTGTGATGGCCCATTATTCAAAGGCAAAAAAGTTGCTGTGATTGGTGGTGGTAACTCAGGTGTAGAAGCTGCCATTGACCTTGCAGGGATTGTGGAACACGTTACATTGATAGAGTTTGATACCAAATTGCGTGCCGACCAAGTATTGCAAGACAAATTACGCAGCTTGCCAAATACCACCATTATCATGAATGCGTTAAGTACTGAAGTGGTGGGTGATGGTAGTCAAGTAACTGCATTAAAATACAAAGACCGTGCAACAGATGTAGAGCATAGCATTGAATTAGCAGGGATTTTTGTACAAATCGGTTTGTTACCAAATACCGATTTCTTAAAATCAACCGCAGTAGAATTAACGCCACGTGGCGAAATTGTGGTGAATGACCGCAATGAAACCAATGTCAAAGGTGTATTTGCTGCAGGCGACTGTACAACTGTACCGTATAAGCAAATCATTATTGCCACAGGCGAAGGTGCAAAAGCGTCATTATCTGCATTTGATTATTTAATTCGCTCTGGTCAATAAGTGGCGTAACATATTCGCTGTATATGGCTGAATAAAATAGAAAAGAATCCCTTTTAATCTTTTGAGTTTAAAGGGGATTTTTTTTATGAAACAGGTGTGATTTATAGTTTTTTCAAATCATCATTTAAAAATGATAGGAAAAACTTATAACGATAAAAAAATATGCAAATTTATTGCATTTTTATGACAAAAATACTTGATTAATCGTAAAAATAGGCTTATATTTCGCACCGAGACATTGGTTCTCTTATATAGCTGCAAGGTGGGCTTTGTTACCCATTTTGTAATTTAAAAGATTCATTATCAATGCATCGTTGCCAAGTCAATAATCAACTGACACGATAGAATGATAATGGTTGGTTAAAATGTTTTTATAGGAATACGACATGAACAAGTTACTTGTTGCTTTAGGTTTAACTGCAACTGTTGCATTAGTTGGCTGTGGCGGTGCTGAAAAAGCTGCTGAGAAAGCAAAAGAAGCTGCAACTGCAACTGCTGATGCTGCGAAAGAAGGTGCTGCTGCAACTGCTGATGCTGCAAAAGAAGGTGAAGCTGCTGCTCCTGTTGCTGAAGAGAAAAAATAATTTAAATAATTTTTAAGCGATTTGCGTTTAAAATTATTGAAAAGCCTACGGTAAATGATCGTAGGCTTTTTTTGTATGCTGAACATATTTGACCTAAATACCTAAATATTGGCATTGGGCATAAAAAAATGGTGCATTTGCACCATTTTGATTGACATTCGTCTGTCCAATTAGCTTGCCATTGCATCTACTGAAAGTTGTGCTACGCTTGGCTTGGCTGCTTCTGCGACGAGTCCTAATTTGGCAAATAGGGCTTGGTCTTGTCCCAAACCTGCATTTGGTGTGGTTAAGAGTTTTTCGCCAGAGAAGATGGAGTTTGCACCTGCCATAAATGCGAGTGCTTGGTCGCTATCGCTCAACGACTCACGTCCTGCAGACAGGCGAATGTAGCTGTGTGGCATGATAATGCGTGCGACAGCAATGGTTTTAATCCATTCAATGACATCTAAACGTTCTACATTTGCCAATGGTGTGCCTTCAATTGGCACAAGCATATTAATTGGCACAGATTCTGGGTGGAGTGGTAAGGTTGCTAATTCAAATAATAAACCAATACGGTCATTTTGATTTTCACCCATACCGATAATGCCACCACTACATACTTTCATACCTGCTTGACGCACATAATCCAATGTATTTAAACGGTCATCAAAGGTTCGTGTGCTGATGATATTGCTATAATATTCACGAGACGTGTCTAAATTATGATTATAATAATCCAAGCCAGCATCTTTTAATCGCTCTGCTTGAGATTGGTTGAGCATACCGAGCGTCATGCAAGTTTCTAAACCTAATGCTTTGACTTCACGCACCATTTCTAATACATAAGGCATATCACGCTCATGTGGATTACGCCATGCTGCACCCATACAAAAGCGAGATGAGCCTGATTCTTTGGCTTTTTTGGCTTCGCTAATGACTTTTTCTACAGCAATACGCTTTTCAGCTTCCAATTTAGAATCATAACGTGCAGATTGTGAGCAATATTTACAATCTTCTGGGCATTTACCTGTTTTAATAGATAAGAGCGTACTCACTTGGATATGATTGGCATCAAAATGCTCACGATGCACACGCTGTGCTTCAAAAACTAAGTCTAAAAAAGGGCGTTGATACAGTGCTTGGATTTCTTCTCTTGTCCAATCGGTACGCACAGTCATGGTTTGATCCTTAAATATCAATAAAAACTGCGATTATCATACTCTTTTTTAGGCAAAACGATAGGGTAAAATATGCCAATCTTTGCAATATTGTGTATCTTATCGCCACTTTTACGATATATGCTGTATATTTAAGATGATGATTTGGCTCGCATAATGTGATAAACACTGCTTAAATCATAGACTTTATAGCGTGCAGTTGCTTTTTTGCCTTGTCCTGCATAGCTGAGCATGAGTGCTTGTTTATTGGCACGATCTACCCAACCAATGAATAAGCCACTGTGTTCTACATTTTTGTATTGATGATTGACATAGTAAAGCCAATCACCTGCTTGGATTTGTTCACTTTTGGCATACGGTTTTTGCCCATATTTCCCTTTAAAGACCACTTCTCGCTGAGCCATCGGCACACCTGCACGGTTATATACAGCATGGATATAATCCCAACAACTGCCTTGTATAATTTCACGATTGGTAAGTGTCATGATGCGTGCTTGGCTTAAAATCTTTTTGGCTTTGCCTGTGGCATGGCGTTCAGCGTGTTCTACAATGCTTAAATGCTGATTTTGAATATTAGGATATTTTTGTACGCTTGGTGTGGTGGTGTGTTTGGCGTGGGATTGTTCTTGTTGCGATGTGCTTTGGCACGCTGTGAGTAGAGTAAGTGTAATCAGAGTACAAATTGTATAAGTATAATTTGCGAAACGAGTCATGGTTAATCCTTTCTGTGAGCGGTGGCTTGAGTATAGCACAGAATGGCAAAAAGCCATGCAAAAAAAATCTGCTTTC
>JAUNHS010000051.1:6059-11462 GCA_030523805.1 Acinetobacter sp. | reverse complement strand
GAAAATACCACCATTTTACGCTGACCATTGCCTTTCACTTCTTTCATCGCATTTTGTAAAGGCAAACTATCCCATGCAACACGATTGACTTCCATGGTTAATTCATCGGTTAAATCTGCCATATCATCTACACGAATAAGCGTTCCTGTCCATAAATAATTTTGTGCAGGGCTAATATACACCAACTCGCCAGAAAATTTTGCATAGCTCAAATTGCTTTTAGGCAAAGTGTTCTGATGTTCAAATGCAGGCAACTGACCACCCGCTTGTTTGATTAAATCATTTTTCTCAAACACATCGCCCACAATAAAATATTGCCCTGTTGCATCAATATATGCCACATCATCTTTATAAATCACTTGATAAATGCCCGACATATTGGCATAAGGACTAGCAATCACACGCTCAAATGGAATATCTTTTTGCTTTAACAATGCTTCAATTTGAGCAATACTTTTTTGTGCGTGTTGCTGCTGCATGGTGCTTGG
Organism: Acinetobacter sp.; assembly: GCA_030523805.1. Taxonomy (GTDB): domain Bacteria; phylum Pseudomonadota; class Gammaproteobacteria; order Pseudomonadales; family Moraxellaceae; genus Acinetobacter. Next base: position 10,974 of record JAUNHS010000051.1, on the reverse strand, counting down.
CGTGCTTATTGCTGTTTTTGCCCATGCACCTGTCGTCATCACTGTTGCACCGAGCAACATTATTGCGAATGTGGTCAATTTCATCGCCATCTCCAATCATTTTGTGCGATTAATTTAAAATATTTTCAAAGCGAATAGTCTAACAAATCCACCTGTGAGAGACGTTAATAATCTGTGCGACATTTGCAAAAAATCGTATCTTGATGAAGATACGATTTTTAATCAAAACAAAATGATGGCAAAACTTAGAATGAATAATTTAAGCCCATCACGACTTTATTCTTTTGCTTAACGCCCATACGATCATCACCACCGACGATATAGTCCAAATTCCAAGCCAAACCATTATCCCATGCTTTTGCAAGCCCTAATGTGGCATGACGGAATGCAAATTTCTCTTTCGTTTCGCTAATAAATTTACCTTCTTTGTTGTAATAATACGCACCCAGTGCTGTATTTAAACTAAAATCTTTCGGTAAATCATGGCTATAGCTTGCCAAAAGATAAGTATCGCCTGCATTGCCCCAGACCACATCTTTGGTAAGCGTTTGTGCAGATAATGACGCATTTTTATAATTGAATGCCAGCAAACTTTCCAATACATTGGCATCGTCCGCAGGATAATAGTAATAATAAGTTGCCCCAAGCGTTAAGCTACTGTCTTTATTCAATTTATAATCATAGCTGGCTGTCAAATTACTTTCAAAGCTATCATCTTGATGATTAGCATTGCTGGATAAACTATAATCTAAAGTAGAACCCCAATAACCGATGGATACCCCAGAAGCATGGCTATATGTCAAACCGCCTTGTACAGTTGTTTTGCTATTTTCTGGGTCATTGGTCATACCACGCAAATTATAGCTAGAATAAACACCAATATTGCCTGTAATTTCGCCTTGTGTCACAGGAATACTCGCCCATAATGCAGATGTAGGAACAAAACAAAGTGCGATGCTAAATAAACGAACATTAAGTGTTTTCATTGGCTTACTCCAAGTTTAAGGATTAATTGCAAAATGTCATGATAGACATCAAATAAAAAGCAATTTCCATGCCAATGTATAAATAATTGATTTAAACCAAAGTAATATCTACATATTTTTTACATTTGGTTGATTTTATCACTTAATGTTGCACCAAAGGTTGTCATGATTTAAAGCATTGCACATTTTTGGCGAATACGCTTGAACCATCAGCATTAACCATATCAGCATTAACCATAATAATAGGCTAAAAAAAGCAGATAACCATTGCACGCAGCAGCTAAAAACCACATGATTGAGCGTAAAATGCTCCAATTTAGCACATAACTTACGGCAAATAATAAGCGAAAAATGAGATGTGCAATACACAGCATTTGCACCACATAGATGGGAATCATCATATAAATTGCAAAAACTACTGCTGGAATGAAAAATAATAAATTTTCAAAACTATTTTGTTGCACTGCATTGGCTCGTGCAGCCATGCCTGTCGTATTGGCTAAAAACTGGCGTGGGTGGGCATGATGCTGCCAACGAAATCCACCTAAAATGCGTGCAAGTGCCGCAAAGATTAAGGGAAATAGTAAATTAATGATCAATGTGGCAATGATTACTTTCATGCTAAAATGGTCTCTTCAAAATTGCATTTGTACATTTTAGCAAAATATTTTATGCTATTTAGCTCAAGATTTCACATTGAAAATGTAACAATAGCCATGAGTTTCCGTTCTAAAAATCATGAGCGTAAAATGTACCACGCTCCACAAAAAACATCGCACAGCAACACGCCATCAGCAACGCTTTCCGATGCTCAAACCGCACAGCAATTAGACCAAGCATTGCTCGCACATGAGCAAGCCGTGCAAGATGTCAATCGTATTTTTTATTGGTTATTGCCGATTATTGCGTTCTTTTTAACGGTAATTATTGCGAATTTTAATTTTTACTCCACGCTTGGCACATTTATCATTGCGATTGTTGCCTTTTATGCAGTTGGCATTTGGCGACATAATGTCTTGCTTTGGGTGGCGATTTTATGTGCTTATACCATTGGTGATAATATATTGAGTTACGGTATGTTGAATATGGATAAATTACCTTTGCATTTAGGTAGTTTATTGATTTTCCTTGCGATTATTCATGTTACTCGTCCATTTTTAAATAAATGGATGCTCAATTTACAGCGTAAACAAAAGCAAAAATTGGGGAAATAATAATTCTTGCAATAAAAAACAGGCAATCGATATGCCTGCTTTTTATTGTGTTTATACACGTTTATTTCAAAATGCTTTGAATTAAACCTTCTGCTTTTGCCAAGCTATTCGCTACATCAGTCGCTTGAATTTGACTACCAGCAATCAAGCTATCCGTACGGTTCATCACCACACGCACTTTGCCATTGACTTCAGTGACCAAAACTTTTAGTGGCAACTGTAAAGCAAAATCTGGGTCTTTGACCATTAACGGTGTACCTGCTTTTGGCGTACCAAATACAATCACCGTTGCAGGTTGCATGGTTAAACCATCTTTTTTCGCTGCAGCTTGGTGGTCAATTTCTGCAAAAATGGTCATGCCTTTTTCTTTCAATGCAGTGGTAATTTTGCTTTTTGTTTGAGCAAAAGTATAAGGGCTTTCTACAGTCAAAGTTTTAGACATGACATCTTCCGTTACAATCGTAACCTGTGGCATTTGTGGCATTTTTGATAAATCAATTTTAGACATATCAGGCATTTGTGGCATTTTTACCACGCAACCTGTCGCCAAACTCAATACCACAGCAACAGCAAATAATTTTTTCATCGTTTAATCCTATTACAAGCCTTGTTTTAAACTGGCTTCAATAAATTTATCCAAATCACCATCAAGCACGGCTTTGGTATTTGAATTTTCTACACCTGTACGCAAATCTTTAATGCGTGAATCGTCTAATACATACGAGCGAATTTGACTGCCCCAACCAATATCCGATTTGCTATCTTCCAAGGCTTGAGCGGCTTCATTACGCTTTTGCATTTCCAATTCATACAATTTTGCACGCAATAATTTCCACGCACGATCACGGTTAGCGTGTTGTGAACGCTCACTCTGACACGCCACCACCGTACCTGTCGGCGTATGCGTTAAACGTACTGCAGAGTCGGTTTTGTTAATGTGCTGACCACCTGCACCAGACGCACGATAAGTATCAGTACGCACATCTGCAGGGTTAATTTCAATTTCAATATTATCATCAATTTCTGGTGATACGAACACCGCAGAGAATGATGTATGACGGTTATTATTACTATCAAATGGCGACTTACGCACCAAGCGATGTACGCCTGTTTCGGTACGCAACCAACCATAAGCAAATTCGCCATCTACACGAATGGTTGCCGATTTAATGCCTGCCACATCACCATCAGATACTTCAATCAACTCGCCTTTAAAGCCATGTCGCTCAATCCAACGTAAATACATACGCAGTAGCATAGATGCCCAATCTTGAGCTTCTGTACCACCTGAACCCGACTGAATATCCAAAAAGCACGGATTTGGATCCATCGGATTATTAAACATACGCTGAAATTCGAGTTTTGCCAATGCTTCTTCAGCTGTATCCAACTCTGCCGTTACATCATCTAGCAAACTTTCATCATCGGCTTCTACTGCCAAATCTAGCATGGCTTGTGCATCAACCAATTGCTCTGCTAATTTGTCTAACACGCCAATGCTATTTTCCAATGCCCCTTTTTCTTTGGCAATGGCTTGAGCTCGCTGTTGGTCATTCCAAATACTTGGGTCTTCCAACTCACGCAATACTTCTTCTAAACGTTCTTTTTTGACATCGTAGTCAAAGATACCCCCGAAGGGTTTCGCCACGCTGTGATAAATCTTTTAAACGCAATACAAATGGATTAATTTCCATACTACAATCTCTAAATGTGTCAATGCGTGCTATTCTAGCATAAGGCACGATTTTTAGTAAATTCACTAACCATGTTTCCCTTTCATCATTCAGAGCAAAATGCTTAAAAATGGCGATGATTTTACATGACCTTTGCATAAAAAAACTAATAACTTACATTAATCACAAGATATAACATTTAATTTTTAATTAAAAATCATGAAGTTAAATTTTAAAAACGATTGTTTATTTACTTTTTGAGCAATTTTTTGACTTTTTGCATTGACCTAAAAAATTTTTCCCATAAACTAAAATCAACGGCATGATTTTCATTGTTTCATATCATTAATGAACATGAATATCCATCATGCATTCACTGTATAGAGGATTTTAAGATGAAAAAATTAACAATTTCTACAGCATTATTCGCAGCTTTAGCCCTTGCCAGCACTGCACACGCCTATCAAATTGAGCTGGGAGCAAATGCAGCGTATGTAGATCCAGAGTCAGGAAGTACTGGGCATGGCTTTGGTGTAAGTGGCACATATTATTTAAATAATTTACCGACAGCATCTACCCCACTGGCTGAAACAGCATTTATCAATAAAGCCAGCAATGTCAAAGCACACGCACAATGGACAGATGTCGGCAATAATGTAGATGTCAATAGCTACGGCGTGGGTGGTCAATATTATGTGCCAAATTCTAAATTTGTGGTAGGTGCAGATTTAAGCCGTGAAACAGCTGAAAATGCAGCCAAACAAAAAGCCAGCGTCAATACTTATGGTGCTGAAGTTGGTTATTTATTAGACCCGAATTTATTGGTTGCTGTGGGCTTGCGTGGCTATGATGCAGGCAATAATGTAGATGGCATTGACCCAACGGTGCGTGCAAAATATTTAACACAAATCGGTGGCAAACACGTCAATCTTGAAGCAAATGCGGCTTTTGGCGATTTAGATCAATACGGCATTAAAGGCGATTATTTTATTGATAATAGCTTCAATGTTGGTGCAGATTATGCACACAATAAATTGACCGA
>JAUNHS010000051.1:0-5959 GCA_030523805.1 Acinetobacter sp. | reverse complement strand
AACATCAACACGAGCGTATAATAAATTAACCATCACAACACAGCACATACACTTTGCCACTACTTTATCTTCATAATTTAAATTACAATACGCTCATTCTGTGTATGTTATGGACAGCATTATGCTTACTTATCCAAATATCAATCCTGTTGCTTTAGATTTAGGCTTTTTACAAATCCATTGGTACGGCATTATGTATTTGCTGGCATTTGGTTTTGCATGGTTTTTGGCGACATATCGTGCCAAAAAGCGTGAACATTGGAATCCTGAAATGGTGTCTGATTTAGTCTTTTTTGGTGCTTTAGGGGTCATTTTAGGTGGACGTATTGGTTACGTTTTATTCTATGGTTTTGAGCAATTTTTACAAAATCCATTATGGCTGGTTCAAGTGTGGACAGGCGGCATGAGCTTTCACGGCGGTTTTTTAGGCGTGATTATTGCCATGCTCTTTTGGTGTAAAAAATATCAAAAAAGCTGGTTTGAAACTTTGGATTTTATCGCACCATGCGTACCAACAGGTCTAATGTTTGGTCGTTTAGGCAATTTCATTGGTGGAGAACTCTGGGGACGACCTGTGGTCAATAGCGATTATCCTTTGGCAATGGTATTCCCACACGTCGATCAGCTGGCACGCCACCCTTCACAGCTCTATCAAGCATTTGGCGAAGGTTTATTGTTATTTATTTTGCTGTGGTGGTTTAGTAGCAAACCACGCCCACGCATGGCTGTTTCTGCATTATTTTTAATCGGTTATGGCATTGCTCGCTTTGTGGTGGAATTTTTCCGTGAACCAGATCAAGGGCAATTATTTATTGCTTGGCTCAGCAAAGGGCAAGTTTTAACCATTCCAATGATTGTGATGGGTATCATTTTAATGGTATATGCGTATCAAAAGAAAATTTATGATGTGAAATAAGCATATTTTTTCTAATCATTTTAAATAAATAAGGAGCATTCAGCTCCTTATTTTTTGCGTTGAATTTGCCTTTGGTTTACTTAAGGTTTGAATAAGGTATAGGATTATTATACAATCATTCATATTATTCAAATTCCATGTACAGCACAAAATACGCCTGAAAACTATGCCACACGCTTCATCACTCAAACCACTACATCACCACGATTTAGGGCAAAATGTACCTAAACGACATAGCAAAATCACTAGAATAATTGCTGCATTTTTTGCCAAATGCACAGGTTGGCAAGCTGTCGGGGCAATTCCCAACATTCTCAAAGCTGTACTGATTGGCGTTCCCCACACGTCTAATTATGATGGTTTATTCGCCTTGCCTGTGTTATTGGCTTTGGATTTAGATGTAAAAATCATGGGTAAAAAGCAATTATTTCGCATTCCTGTGTTGGCATCATTTTTACGTTGGGCAGGCGTGATTGCCATAGACCGTGAAAAGAAAGGTTCTACTCTCAATGCCAGCATTGAGCGTTTGGTGCAAGCCGAACAAATGTTTATCGGACTTGCACCTGAAGGCACACGAGATTATAGCAAACAATGGAAAACAGGATTTTATTATTTGGCATTGGGTGCAAATGTGCCGATTTTACCTGTGGCAATGGATTATCAAAGTAAACAAATTCGCTTTTTAGCACCATTTTATCCAACAGGCGATATAGACCACGATTTACCACAACTTTATCAATATTTTCAACACATTCAGCCCAAACATCGCTCACGCCTATCGCAACCACTGCAAGATTTATAATGGAATAGATGCAAAAAATACCATTAAAATAGGTGGCACAATATTGGTTACAAAGCCGAAACTAATGGCTAATGGCACAACATCTATCCCACCTGCACGTTGAATAATTGGCAATGTACAATCTAACGCTGTCGCCCCTGCCACACCAACAGCGGTAGAGCGATAGCGTTGCATAAAAAATGGAATGATAAATAAGCTCAAAATTTCACGAGATAAATCATTGAAAAACGCAATACTGCCAAACACCGCTCCCCACGCATCGTGAATAATCACGCTAGACAGCGAATACCAACCAAAACCTGATGCAATCGCCAAAGCCTGCGTGATGGGCAAATCTAAACACCATGCCGCAATGCCACCACCTAATAATGATGTAACAATGAAAATTGCTCCTGTGATTAAACCACGGCGGTTAAAAATCACATCTTTTAATGCAATGCCATTATTTCGCAACTGAATACCGACAAAGAAAATCAAAGCAATTAATACATAAGTGCTTGTTCCAAAAGGAATATTTAATGTACCTTTACTATAATAGCCTACCACGCCACCCAACAGCACCATAGAACATAGCTTACAACTATCTAGCAATAATCGCCAACGTGGTGGCAAATCCTGCTGTGTCGCTTGGCTCACCACAGGAGCATAACGATCGTATGCCATTAAACCTGCAATATTGCACGCATGAATACACACACTAAACGTCAATGCCGATACGGCAATCATTGGAAGTGTGCTGGCTAAATTATCCAATTGCCCCAAAGCAACGCCCATCACAAATAAAATAACGTATAGTAATAACATCACTATGTGATTGATATAATTCAAATAACGTGCGTTTTTAATGACCAAAGCATAGCCGAGCAACATCGGCACAAGTACAATGCTCAACCCTTCTAAAATGCCAAGTAACATCATGACATACTCAAAATTTAAATGATAAAAGACAGTTGCTAGTGTAATTAATTTTGACCCTTTTGCAAATAAAAAAACGCTTAAAATGATGTATTTTAAGCGTTTTTATCAAGCAAAATTTATATTAGAATTTCCACTGTGCCGATATACTCGCATTCAATGGTTCGCCTGGCTGCACCCACATATTGCTATAACTTGCCAAATAATAGTCTTTATTCAACACATTATGAATGTTCAACTGATAACGTGAACGTGCTGATGGTGCATAATACGCATGAGCATTGAGTAAGGTATAAGCAGGCAAATTAAAGCCAATGTCTTCATAATGCCCACTACGCTCGCCAACATAAGCCACACTTGCACCGACACCTGCTTTGCGTTCATCTTGTTGTAAAAATTCATAATGACCAGACAATGTCGCACTATGTTTTGGAATATTGCTTAAACGAGCTCCTTTTGCCAATACAGGGTCTTGCTTCACTTGTGCATCGGTATAAGCATAATGTGCATTCACTTGTACACGATCGCTCACCGCATAATTTACATCTAACTCTAGCCCACGGCTACCTACTTTACCAGCAGTGGTATAATAACTGCTATCCACAGGGTCAGTAGTTAAAACATTGCGTTTATCGGCATTGAATACGGCAACACTGATTAAACTTTGTGTATTCGGTTGATATTTCACGCCCACTTCATAATTTGTACCACGTTCAGGAGCAAAACTTTGCCCCAAACGATCTAAACGGCTATTCATCGCAAAGGATTGCCCCAAATTGGCATAGGCAGACCATTGATCATTAACATGATAATTCACACCCAAACGTGGACTCCATTGCTGATGTGTTTTATCGCCTGTTTTTTGAGCTTTATAATCATCAAAACGTTGTTTCACATAATCAAAACGCACCCCAGCCAAAATGCTCCATTGATGATTGAAAAATATTTGATCTTGCAGATTGATGGCAGCATAGCGTTGTTGCTCTAAATAATTGGCATTTAACGGCATGGCTGGCAAATAAACATTATATTGCGGTGCGTAAATATTAATGGTGTTCGGATTTGCCGTTGAGTGATTAATTCGCCATAATTTTTGCGTATAATCCAACTGCCCAACTTCTGCCCCAATCACTACATCGTGCTTTGCTCCAAAACCATCAAATGAACCTAAAATTTCCGTTTGTGCCAATGTATCTCGGCTTTCATTGTCTCTATGGCGACGAAAGCGTGATAAAGTTTCTGCATCAAGCATACGACGTGCTTCGCTAGATGTGCCTGTTAAATGCGTGTGCTTATGGCTCACTGCTGATTTTAATTGCCAATCTGTGCCTAATTGATGATTTAAACGTAATTGATAAAATTGGTCTTTTAACACATTTTCATCATCATCTGGTTCGCCTGTATAAGTGCGTGGATTCATGACAAATTGACCATTCACCGTACTCACACCACGGTCAAATAAGGCATTGCGTTGTAAAAACTCACTATCAAAATCAAGTTGCGTCTGTTCAGACACTTTCCAAGACAATTGTGGCGATACAAATAATTGCTTGCTGTACACATAATCTCGGAAACTTTGATTATGCTCCCCCGAAAGTGCAATGCGATACGCCAATTGCTCATGCAATGGTGCTGTATGTTCAAAACTTAAACGGTATTGCTCTTCACTTTGCACACGAGCATTGATTTCACCGGCATGATGCCATTGTGGCTTTTTACTGCTGACATTCAACGCCCCGCCCACTTCACCACGTCCATAAATGGCAGTCGCTGCACCCTTTAAAAAGTCTAAAGATTCAATATTAACAGGGTCTTTCGGTGAACTAATACCACGATTGGCACTTAAACCATTACGAATAAGCGTTGCCCCCATATCAGGGTCTGTGCCAAAGCCACGGAATGAATAATTTTCCCAAAATCCACCACCGTAATTGGTTTGATGAAACACGCCACTCACATGATGGATTGCGTCATCAATTCGCTGAATATCTTGTTGTTGTAATTGCTCTTTGCTCACTAATGCTCGGCTAAATGGTACATCTAGCACATCGTGTGCAAATTTTGTTGCAGATGTATTAGTGGTTAAACTTTCATCGCCATCTTGGGCTTGTACCACAATAGTTTCTAATTGCTGAGTTGGGTGTGTATGCGTATTTGCCCAAGCCGTATTGACCAATACGCCAAACGACATCGTGCAAAAAATAGACTGGGAGAGTAGAGAACGTTTCATGGTAAATCCTAAAACTAAAAATAAGACCGTCATCATCTGACTAAAAATTACGTTATAATATATCAATTAATAACAAAAAACGATGTTAAATTACACCATTTATCCATCAATCAGGTTTATTTGTTTAGTTTTAATACGAAATTGCTGCATAAATCTCGTTATAATAGCTTTTTTAAGATTATCGTTTTAGGAATTTTATGGCACAGCTACACGACATCATTACATGGTGCGATCAGCAATTAAAAACGACTGAGTTTAAAGATTATGCACCCAATGGTTTACAAGTTGAAGGTAAGGCACACATTCAGACCCTTGCCACAGCAGTAACTGCATCATTAGATGCGATTGAGCAAGCTATTCAACTCGGTGCAGATGCGTTATTGGTGCATCATGGTTACTTTTGGAAAGGCGAAGCCGATGTATTAACAGGCATGAAAGGCAAGCGGATTAAAGCCTTGATGCAACACGATTTATCGCTGATTGCCTATCATCTTCCTTTAGATGCTCATCAAACTTGGGGGAATAATGTTGCCATTGCCGAACGCTTAGGATTGAGCGATTTACAACATTTAAACGCACAGGATAAGCACCCAATTGGACAAATTGGTCTGTTAGCACAGCCTTTATCGGCACAGGAATTTCAGCAATTATTACGCCAAGCCATTCAAGTAGAACATAGTGATACACCGATTTTGCATTTGGCAGCAAATAAAACACACATTCAAAAGGTTGGTTTTTGTACAGGTGCAGCACAGGATTATATTCACCAAGCGGCTGCGATGGGTTGCGATGCGTTTATTTCAGGTGAAGTGAGCGAACGTACTTTTTATGAAGCTAAAGAGTTAGATGTACATTATTATGCGTGTGGGCATCATGCGACAGAGCGTTATGGTGTACAGCGTTTAGGTGAAGCATTGGCGAAACAATTTGGCATCACGCACCATTATATTGAGTTGCATAATCCGATTTAAGTTTTTTTTAATTCAATAAATCATTTTATTTTAGCATAGTCCATTAAAATAACGGTTTTAATGTACTATGCGTGATGATTTTGGATTATTTCCAACCAATCCAAATCATGATAAAACCAAAAGCG
>JAUNHS010000220.1 GCA_030523805.1 Acinetobacter sp. | reverse complement strand
TTAAGTAACTTTAAAAACTTTTGCTCCACTGCACAAAGATATTTTTCTTACTAAAATCATAAAAAGTATGATTACTATCCGAACGATACCACGTTGCAACAAGGCGTGGCGATACGCCTTTATATTGAATTTTATTATGCCAAAGCGAAAAACTTGCTGAATAATCTTTATCTTTACGCATAATATTAAAAATATCAATGCCTTGATAATTACGCCAATTGGTTGATAACGTGTGCGATGTAGAAAAACCGCCCTTGCTCCATTGGCGAGTAAAGCCAAGCTGTACGCCATATTGCTTAAAGCTATGCTCTTTATGCTCCGTATCACGCACGGTATAGTTACTTCCTACATTCCAATATTGACGTGGAGTTTGGAAATAAAGCCATTGATTTGAAACGGCATAGGCATGACCATCTAAAAAGGTTTGCTTTTCATGGGCTGTATGTGAATATTCTGCCGACAAACTCACACGATGCTGTGGCTTGAGCCAATAGCTCCACTGCGTTTCTAGTCCAACTTCTTGCGAATACTGCTTGGTGCCATACCAACGATTTTGAAAAAATGGCGTTAATGTGAGCGTGTGGCGTGCATTTTGATATTCTGCACCGAGAGCGACACGAGCGGAAAGATCATCATATTTATGATTATCCCAATAACTTTTGCCATAGCCAGCCAGCTGTGGTTGCAATGTCCAATGGTCAGCAAAAATCCAATCTTTGCTGATTTGAGCACTATAAGCAATGCCGTGAGCCGCTTCTTTTTGTTCATTACGCTTCCAACCATTGCCCATATCGGTTTGGTCAGGCACGTTATTCACATTTTTATCTTGCGTATAATTTGCACCACCCCAAATAGACCAATCTTGCTGTTGTTTAATATGCGATAAATACGATTGAATTTCATGCTTGAGTGGAGCAGGTAAATCAGGCTCTTGTAAGAGTGATAAAAAGTGTGTTTGAGCAGATAAAAATTGCTTATTTTCAAATAAAGATTGAGCCAAAGCAAATTTAAAAATCGGCATATTTTCATTTTCAACGAGAGCCGCTTGATAATTTTTAATTGCTGTGCCGAGTTTGCCGTGCTTACGAGCAATCATTGCTTCAGACAGATGAATAAGCAGGCTTTTGTTGGGTGTATTTTGGCGATAAAGGGGTAATAATAACTCTACAGCATCTACATTATTGAGCATAATAGATGAAAATAAAGCGTGTTCTAACAATTCTGGTTTTTGTACCAGCTCTTGTGATGATAGATGTAAAGCATTGTTTTGTTTAGTATTTTCTTCAATGGTATTGGTATTTTGAATGGTGTTGTGCGTTGTTTGTTGGATAATTTTGTTTAAATTTTGCTCAGCTTGGTTTTCGGCTGTGAGTGGTAAAATTGGTAATGGTGGCACAGGTGCTGTAGTGTCGGCAAAGGTAAGGCTAGATGTGGCTAGACAGAGTAGTGTAGTGAGTTTTTTTTGCATGGCTCATCGTCCTTTTGTGAAATGAAAATGAAATAGT
>JAUNHS010000219.1 GCA_030523805.1 Acinetobacter sp. | reverse complement strand
AGTTGCAAAAGTGCATTGTACCAAAAGGGAGTTGCCACGTACTTACCTATCATGATGTGAATCAAAGATTTATAGTCTAACAAATTTTAGCAGAATGTCATTATCCAATACATAAAAAAGCAGCCTATGACTAGACTGCTGATGGCATGGAGCAAATTGTTAGATTTATTCGGCATCGTCAAATAAATCAGTACTCATCGCAACAGTATTAAAACCTGCATCTACATACATAATTTCGCCTGTAATGCCTGAAGCCCACGGCGAACATAAGAATAATGCCGCATTACCCACTTCTTCAATGGTTACATTACGCTTCAATGGCGAAATTTTTGCATTGGTATCCAACATTTTACGGAATGATTTAATCCCACTTGCCGCCAAAGTACGGATTGGGCCAGCTGAAATCGCATTAACACGGATACCATCTACACCCAAGCTAGATGCTAAATAACGCACACCTGCTTCCAAAGACGCTTTTGCCAAGCCCATCACGTTGTAATTTGGCAATACACGCTCACTGCCTTGATACGTTAAAGTCAATAAACAACCTTGACGCACTTTCAATAAAGGTTTTGCTGCTCGTGCCATCGCAATAAAGCTATACGCACTAATATCATGAGCAATTTTAAAACCTTCACGGCTCGTTACATCGGTAAAATCACCATCTAAAGTATCTGCTGGAGCAAAACCAATAGAATGAATCACACCGTCCAAACCGTCCCAATGTTGTGCCAAATCGGTAAAAGTTTGTTCAATTTGCTCATCGCTCGCTACATCGCACGCAAATACCAATGATGAACCAAATTGTGCAGCAAATTCATCTACACGCTTTTTCATTTTTTCATTTGGATAAGTAAATGCCAATTCTGCACCTTGCTGATGCAATGCTTGAGCAATACCATAAGCAATAGATAATTTACTTGCAATCCCAGCAATGAGAAAACGTTTACCAGCTAAAAGTCCTTGACTCATAAAATTCTCGCTTGTTTCAACAAATATGCACACATCATGCCAATTTTTTTGCGGTTAAGGAATTGCATAAACTATCTTTTTCATGCAATGCGTTCATTTTTCGTGAGATTGGTGATTTTATACGCAATTATTGCTCATTTTGGGCAAATAAATTACCGCATTCCGTCAAATGCTGACGCACTTGCAGTAATTGCTTTTGCTCACTGTCTTGCACTTGCAACCACACTTGCACATCATCTTCACGCACCACTTGGCGAATGGCGTGCTGAATTTCTGCATCTTGCTCTTTGACTTTGTCCAATACTTGACACGATTTTTGTTTTAACCGTTGCTGTAAAGGAGCTTGTACAAATGCTGGTAAATCCACAGGTACAGCATAGTTCAGCGTTCCTGTAATTTTAAAATGTGGATAATCATTTTGCGATGTTAAACTTAATTTCACGCCCATCGCTTCATAAGCACTCGGCAAATGCTCAGCTAAATTCATACTTTTTAATTCATCACGCACTTTATATTGTATGACTTTTTGCTTGACTTCAGGCACGACCGAACACGCTGTTTGCG
>JAUNHS010000218.1 GCA_030523805.1 Acinetobacter sp. | reverse complement strand
CAACCAATAAGTAGATAAAACGCTCAAAATTTGATGCTTTTGAAATATCCATAGATGGACTAGACGTTACATAAGTTTTGTCCGCTGTGCGTGGCGTATATTTTCCTGTACGGAAAAAGTCATTCAGCACATCATTTTCATTGGTTGCGACGATTAAACGGTCAATCGGTAAGCCCATTTCTCGTGCGATGTGTCCTGCACAAATATTACCAAAGTTACCTGATGGTACGCAGAAGCTCACTTTTTGACTATTGTTTTCTGTACTGGCAAAATAGCCTTTAAAATAGTACACGATTTGAGCTAAAATACGTCCCCAGTTGATTGAGTTTACTGTGCCTAAGCTATATTTTGCTTTAAAATCAGCATCTTGCTGTAAGGCTTTTACGATGTCTTGGCAATCGTCAAACATACCTTCAATGGCGATATTGTGAATATTTTCGTCCATTAAGCTGTACATTTGAGCACGTTGGAACTCACTCATTTTGCCGTGTGGCGACATCATAAAGACATTAATATTTTCTTTACCACGCAAGGCATATTCTGCTGCTGAACCTGTATCGCCCGATGTTGCACCGATGATGGTTAAGCGTTCATTTTTTTGTTTGAGTACATATTCAAAGGCATTGCCTAAAAATTGCATGGCAATATCTTTAAAGGCAAGCGTTGGGCCATTGGATAAGGCAATGATTTTTAAACCATTTTTCAAATCACGCACAGGCGTAATCTCACTAGAACCAAAGGCTTCAACGGTGTAAGTTTTGTCAATTAGTTGTTTTAAATCGGCTTTTGGAATGTCTGTCGCAAACAGTTGCATGATTTCAAAAGCTAAATCGGTATAGCTTAAATTACGCCATTGGCTTAACGTTGCATCGTCAATTTGTGGATAATGTTCAGGCAACATCAAACCACCATCTGGAGCAAGCCCCATCAATAAAACATCGCTAAATTGCATAGGGGCGGTTTTGCCACGTGTGCTGATATAATTCATAAAAATTCCATAAGCTGTTCAAGTTTAAAATATGTTTGTAGTGTAGCATAAGCAAAGGGTCTGTTAAATATTCGCCTTGCATTTTCTTATACAAAAGCGACTAAACAAACCCTTTTATTGTGCTGATCAGCATTCAATTCTTGCAAAGCAATTATTTTGCTGACATCTCAAGCATTTTTTCAATACTTTCTAAAGGTTGAGCACCTATCAATAAATAGCCATTTTCAAAAATCATAGATGGTGTGCCACTCACATTGAGTGCCGTACCCAAATCTAAATTGGCTTGTAATGGCGTGCTACACGTTCCTTTTACTGTTGGTTGGCGATTGTGCAACATCCAATTTTTCCATGCTTGTACTGGTTGGCTATCGCACCAAATTTGTTGGCTGGTTGCCATCGAATTAGATTTTAAAGGATATAAAAATGTATAAATCGTTACGTTATCTAACTGCTGTAAAGTTTGTTCCAAGCGTTTGCAATACGGGCAATGTGGATCAGAAAATACCACCATTTTACGCTGACCATTGCCTTTCACTTCTTTCATCGCATTTT
>JAUNHS010000217.1 GCA_030523805.1 Acinetobacter sp. | reverse complement strand
TTTTCCCTAATGCTTTTTGTGTTTAGTGCTAATATTTTATACAAGCATTTTACAGTAAACATCAACACCATTCGCTTACATGACCACATCATTTTATGCAAAAAATTAGGGCAAAATCTGCTTTGCCCTAATACTTTATGACCTGCTTAATGCGTTGCATTCGCTTTGCTTAAAACTTCGCATTCACCGCAAACACAAAATTACGCCCCATTTGTGGCACAAATGGCAAGAATGAATTATGAATGTACACTTTTTCATTCAACACATTATTGGCATTGAGTGAGAATGTATAGTTCACATTGCCAAAAGTTTTACGATAATCTACACCTAAATTGAGCAAATTATAACCTTTGGTGCGTTCTTCATACACATGGCGTGCGTCATGTGGAAGATTTGGCGTATCGTGATTTGTTTGAAAATGAGCTACCAAATGATGAGATTTTTGGTGAGTGGGTGCGTGAAAAATTCATCTATTATCCGACCGTAACTCGTGATGAATTTAAAAATCAAGGGCGTGTTACGGATTTACTAAAATCAAGTAAATTATTTGAAGACATCGGTATGCCACCGATGAACAAAGACGATGACCGTGTGATGATTTGCGGTAGCATGGCGATGAATGCCGATACGTCCGCCATTTTGGACGAGTTTGGCTTGACGGTGTCACCACGCATGGGCGTACCTGCCGACTATGTAGTGGAGCGAGCGTTTGTGGGTTAAGCTTTTATTTAACACAAAAACGTGCTATGATAAGTGTGTTTTTTATTAAATTTTTTATCAAGCTATTTTATTAAATAGGACAAAAAATGAAACCACTTTTTATGCTAGGCGTGATTGGCTTAACTTCCATTTTGATGGGCTGCTCTGCCAAATCCATAGACAATATGCTCATGGCAACATCGGGTAACGCTCGCACCTTTGATGGGCAACGCTACAATTTACTGCAAGCCAACCTTGGCGGTAATCCTACCACCTATGTTTATGGCAATGACAAAGAAGCCCTAGTCATTCAACGCCATGCATTAAACACTCAATTAACCTTTGAGCAATTTGTTAATGCTCGCTTGCAAGAAGAACGCATCAACCGCCAAAACGACTGTCAAATTCAAAGCAAATCTCATTCCAAGGGTGCTTATTATTTTTGTCAATATACTAATATTCCTGCCAATGTGATTTATACATTTAGTCAAGACGGCAATTATGGTTATTTAAAAATCTTTACAGATAAAGCAGGCACCAAAGACATCGCTCACAAGGCTGGCAAACTGATAGAATATGATGTGTCCTATTTATCAAAATAAGCTGGTAATAAATGAATGTTTGCAAAGTGGTTTTTAAACCACTTTGAATTTATTTTTTCTTTGCATCTCAAATTGTTGGTATAAGGTTTGGGTTTAGACATTTTTTACATTAAAGAATAATCAATATGAATACCCTACCCTTATTTTTTTAATTTAGCCAATAAAACCGTGCTTATCATCGGTGGTGGTGATGTCGCTATTCATATTTTACCTTAAATCGTTACATTAAAACACCCCACG
>JAUNHS010000216.1 GCA_030523805.1 Acinetobacter sp. | reverse complement strand
TATTTAATCGTTTTTATAGATTATTTTTACAAATGGTTCAATATTTGACTTATATATGTAATTTAATTCACAAAATTTATTTAGTTTGTGATTAAATTCTCAAAATGAAAAATATCATCATAAATAAAAATGGCATGATTGCTTTTCTCATCAATCATGCCTTTGCTACATTGCATACACATTTTAATGTATTTTTTTCTAAGAATTTAGTGATTTGCCGCTTTTGCTTGCAAATGACAAAATAGCATGGCACACATCAACGCATCATGATAAGCATCATGTGCAGGCAAGCGTGGGATTTGGTATTCATCAAGCAAAGTATTCAAGTGGCGAAGCTCTGGCAAAACATCAGGAATGACTTTATTTAAGCGTAGATGTTGGTCTAAACGGCTGACATCTAACACATCATTCGGTAAGTTAAAGCCGAGAAATGGCTTGACCAGTGTATTTAAAAATTTTACGTCCATATCCACACAAAAGCCCACCAAAGTACGCCCAGCAATGAAAGGTAATAATTGCTCGAGCATGGCATCGTAACTCATGCCACCTTGTAAATCCATAGGACGTAAGCCGTGTACAATGATATTTTCTGTGGTCGGCATAATCGGTGGTTTACAAATAATATTGAGTGGTTCATCGGTCGCAATCACAAAAGCATTGCCTTGCTTATTGTGATCTTTACGAATTCGCACAGCACCTACGCTTAAAATATGGTCGCTTTTGGGGTTTAACCCTGTCATTTCCAAGTCTAAACTCACCCATTCATCGGGCAATTGGTCAAAAATTGCGGCAAATTCAGGGCGTAGCAATCGGCTTTTTTGATAAGCGGCTTTTTGTGTCGCAAAAGTGTTTTTAATCCAACTTAACATATCAACAATCTCATGCAAACGCCTTTACACACCAAAAATATCCAAACGGAAATGGTGCGTAATAAATTGCTTAAAGTTTTTCACCACAAGCAAACT
Organism: Acinetobacter sp.; assembly: GCA_030523805.1. Classification (GTDB taxonomy): domain Bacteria; phylum Pseudomonadota; class Gammaproteobacteria; order Pseudomonadales; family Moraxellaceae; genus Acinetobacter. The sequence goes on along the minus strand of JAUNHS010000216.1, from coordinate 577 downwards.
TTCTTTGAGTACGTCTTTTTCCAATGCCGATAAAGTATGTGGATTGACTTTGCGTGCGGCACGATCGGCTGTAACCAATGACACAGCAAGGCGTTTAGATAAGAAAAAGTCTAGGGCTTCTTTGAGATTTTGTGCATCTTTGGCATTCATCACGCCCAATTGAGCTAAAGTATCTAACCGTGTGCGTGTACTGGTATGTGCAATATGATGCTCTAAAGCCAAGCTACGCACACCGTGTACAATCGGGAAAATCCCTGCTTTTTTCAGGTCTATATCGCTATCATTCATGCCGAGCCATTTCGCCCAGAAGGTGCTGGTATCGCCAAATTGCAAAGTCGCTGCGGCAAAGCGATTCAGGAAATTATTCGCCATTCTGGTTTGTTGCGTGTGTTGCATAAGTTCATTGAGTAATGCTTGGTCGCCACAAACATAATGTGCATCGGCAAAAGTGGCAAACCAAATCATGCTGTCTTTGCTTGGGTGCGTGAGCCAATCGCTAATTTGTGCTTTAAAATCTTGCAAGGATTTTCGCCAACGCTCATTGCACAGCATAATGCCACCATCGCAATATGGATAG
>JAUNHS010000050.1 GCA_030523805.1 Acinetobacter sp. | reverse complement strand
ATTGGTTCTATTCAGCTGACGGATTTGGCACTTGCTCCAAGTGAAAGCCAAGTTTTAGATGTGCGTAAATATGCTGAATTTAACGCATTTCAACAGCGTGAGTTAAAGTTTGAACCACGTTCTACAGCAAAGAAATCATTCTCTCCTGCTAAAACTCGTGCCTATCGTGGCAATGCGTCATCGGCTCGTGTTACTCGTTCGCAAAAAAGACGTTCATCATGAACTCATGATGTAAAATATGCTATACTCTGCCCTTCTTTGTTTCATTCCTTGTCCGTTGTTCCGCTGATTTCTGTATTATAGGTGAATGGTATGCACTTTGTTCATTTAAATATGATGACTGAATATTCTATTACAGAGTCAATCATTCGCATTCCTAACGTGGTTGCTGCCGCAGTCAAAGACCAAATGCCTGCCCTAGCCATTACGGATTTGTCTAATTTGCACGCAACCATTAAATTTTATAATGCGTGTATGAAAAAAGGCATTAAACCGATTATTGGCTGCCAAATTCGCCTTGAAGATAGCGAACATCGCATTACGCTATTGGCCATGAATCAACAAGGTTTTAAAAATTTAACAGAATTGGTTTCTCGTGGCTATTCACAAGGGCAACATTTGGATATTCCGTGCATTCAACAGGAATGGATTTTTGAACAACATGAAGGGTTGATTACCTTACATGGTTTGCATAGCCCTTTGGGTGAAATGTTGGTGTCTAACAATCCAACGAAAGCCGAACCTTTATTGCAACAATGGATTGATGTTTTTGGCAATCGCTTTTATTTTGCATTAAGCCGTACTCAACGTGCAAATGAAGAAAATTTCATTCAACAAGCTGTGCATTATGCCGATCAGCACCGTGTTGGTGTTGTAGCGGTCAATGATGTACATTTTTTAACGGCTGATGATTTTGATGTGCACGAAGCTCGGGTATGTATTGCTGATGGTTATATTTTAAGCGATGAACGTCGCCCACGCAAATATAGCAGCGAGCAATATTTTAAGACACAGCAAGAAATGTGTCAGTTATTTGCCGATTTACCATCTGCCATAGAAAACACCTTCTACATTGCCCAGCGTTGTAGCGTAGAATTACAATTAGGCACTTATTTCCTACCTGATTATCCAATTCCTGACGGCTTTACCATAGATAGCTTTTTCCATCATCGCTCTAAGCAAGGTTTGGAAGAGCGTTTAGATTTTTTGTATCCTGTCGCACAGCGTGGCGATGATTGGCAAGACATTCGCAAACCGTATGATGAACGCTTGGAATATGAAGTTAAAATCATTTTGCAAATGGGTTTCCCAGGGTACTTTCTCATTGTCATGGACTTTATTCAATGGGCAAAAAACAATGGCGTGCCTGTAGGGCCAGGGCGTGGTTCGGGTGCAGGTTCTTTGGTGGCGTATAGTTTAGGCATTACCGATTTAGATCCATTACGTTATGAGTTACTTTTTGAACGTTTTCTCAATCCAGAACGTGTATCTATGCCCGATTTTGACGTAGATTTCTGTATTGCGGGACGTGATAAAGTCATCAATTATGTGGCTGAAAACTATGGCCGTGAAGCTGTATCACAAATTGCAACTTTTGGTACGATGGCGGCAAAAGGTGTAATTAAAGATGTGGCTCGTGTCTTAGGCAAATCGTATGGTTTGTCCGATAGAATGACCAAATTAATTCCAGCCATGGGTTATGATTTGCACATCTGTTTAAATGGCAAAATTGACGCTAAAGATGAGAAAAATAGTTTAGCTCCTATTCCTGAATTGATTGATTTGGTCAGCAATCCTGCCAATCCTGATTATGATGACGCTTCGGAAATTTGGGAAATGGCGGTTAAATTGGAAGGTTTGACCCGTAACACAGGTAAGCACGCAGGTGGCGTGGTCATTGCACCTGGAAAAATTACCGATTTTTCTGCGATTAGTTGCGATGCTGATGGTACAAACCGTGTCAGCCAATACGATAAGGACGATGTAGAATCGGCAGGTTTGGTCAAGTTTGACTTTTTGGGCTTGCGTAACTTAACGGTGATTAATGAAGCACTGGCGACCATTAACCAAAATTTACCGAAAGAACAACACATAGATATTAGCCGTATTGCGTTAGACGATCCGAAAGCGTTTAAAATTTTTGCTGAAGGAAATACCACAGCGGTCTTCCAGTTTGAATCCACAGGCATGAAACGCATGATTAAGGAAGCGAAGCCTAGTCAGTTTGAAGAACTGATTGCCTTTGTGTCCTTATATCGCCCTGGCCCGATGGATAATATCCCAGACTTTATTGCTCGTATGCACGGACAAGAGTTTACGTATTTGCACCCTTTATTGGAAAATACACTCAAACCGACCTACGGCATTATGGTGTATCAAGAGCAAGTAATGCAAGCCGCACAGATTTGTGCTGGTTATACCTTGGGTGGTGCAGATTTATTACGCCGTGCCATGGGTAAGAAAAAGCCTGAAGAAATGGCTAAACAGCGTGATATTTTTATTGCAGGAGCAGCAGAAAAAGGCATTGATATTGATCAAGCAAACTTTATTTTTGACAATATGGAAGAGTTTGCTGGCTATGGTTTTAACAAATCACACGCTGCTGCTTATGCTTTAGTCGCTTACCAAACAGCATGGCTCAAAGCCTACTACCCTTCGCAATTTATGTCTGCCGTTTTGTCATCGGAAATGACCAATACCGATACGGTGGTATTTTTAATTGATGACTGCCGTAGTTTAGGTTTGACCATTTTACCACCATCGGTCAATCATTCAAGTTATCGTTTTACAGCTCAAGATGCACAAACTATTGTTTACGGTTTGGGGGCAATTAAAGGCGTGGGCGAAAGTGCGATGGAGTCGGTGCTTGAAGCTCGCCAGCGTGATGGTAATTTTAAAGATTTATTTGATTTCTGCCACCGTGTAGATATGAAAAAAATCAATAAACGTACCTTGGAAGCCTTAATCCGTGCAGGTGCATTTGATTGCTTTGGCGAAGAGCGTTCGGCTTTAATGGAGCAATTACCAGAAGCAGTACAAGCTGCAGAACAAGCCCGTAGTAACCGAGAAACGGGCATTATGGATTTATTTGGTGAAGTAGAAGAAGTTCAACGCAAACCAACACGACCTATCAAAGCATGGTCAGATGCTGTACGCTTACAAGGCGAAAAAGAAACGCTTGGCTTGTATCTCACAGGGCATCCGATGGATATGTACAATGCGGAATTAAAGCACGTCATTAAGCAAAGCTTTAAGCAATTAACACCAACCGAACGTGGCAAATTTGCCCTTTTTGCAGGATTGGTGATTGATATTGCCAACTTCCCAAATCGTGTTGTTATCCGTTTAGATGACGGTACGGCTCGTATTGATGTCAATTGCTATCATGAAGTTTTCCAACGTGTGAAGCACCAACTACATATCGATCAGCTCATTCTCATAGAAGGAAGTTTGCAAGAGCGTGAAGGTATGGATTTGCCTGTGGGGCGTTTAAAGCGTGTATTTAGCATAGATGAAGTTCGCCAAAAGCGAGCAAAAGAAATTCACATTCACATCACGCATCAGGCTTTGCATACACAACTCGCACAAGATTTAAAGAACATCATTCAACCTTTTTGCCAAGCACCAGCCGATCAAAAACGTGTGCCTTTAATCTTCCATTTTGATTTTGATTATGCAACAGCAAACATGACCATTGCCAATCAATGGCAAGTCGTGCCATGCGAAGCCTTAATGGAGAAATTGCGTGCATATTTTGGACAAAAAGCATTAACAATGAGCTATCAAGAGAAGCAGCAGTCCTATGCTGTAGAGCATAATTATTTAGCTCCACAATTCGCACCACAAGCTACACAGCAAATGATCAATCCTCATGTGGATATTGACCAACAGCTACAAGATGCTCAACGTTTTTCCCAGCAAGATGTCGCTTTGAGTGATGCTGATTTAACAGCAATGTATGGCACGCCTTAGGCGATTTAAAAGGTAAATCATTCGCCCACAAAGACTTTTTTCGCCATCGTAAAAGTTTGGCAATGTGCTTGTACAATATGCTCTAACTGTGGTGCATAGCCACCACCCATGGTTACAGCAATCGGCAAACCGTGCTGATAAGCAAAGCGAAAAACCAATTCATCACGTTGGCGACAGCCTTGTGTCGTAAGTGCTAACTTGCCTAATTGATCACCTGCTAATACATCTACCCCAGCTTGATAAAAGATAAAATCAGGCACAAATTCTTGTAAAATCGCATTCAAATGATGATGTAATAAAGTTAAATATTCATCATCTTGCGTGCCACTGGCTAAAGCCACATCTCGGTTAGAGTGTTGTTTTTCAAAAGGATAATTGTGTGCGGCGTGCATACTAAAGGTATAAACACGTGGATCGTGCTGGAAAATATGTGCCGTACCGTTGCCCTGATGTACATCTAAATCTACAATCAAAATTCGCTGTGCTTGCCCACGCAATAGCAATAAATGGCTCGCCACGGCTAAATCATTAAAAATACAAAAACCTTCTCCATGACCACGAAATGCGTGGTGTGTCCCACCTGACGTATTCAACGCCACGCCATCGTGCAAAGCATATAAAGCACATTCATAACTGGCATGAGCAATATAACATTCTCGCTCTACCCAACTTAACGCCATATCAAAACCAATGCTACGAATTTCTTTGGCTGATAATTGCTGTTGATTGAGCCGTTGCCAATAATGCAAATCGTGTGTCGTTAAAATTTCACTGGCTGTTGCACGTTGTGGTTGAAAAAGTTGCTGTTCACTGATGATATTTTGTGCAAGCAAAGTCTGTGGAATTTGCACATATTTTTGCATAGGAAAACGATGACGTGCTGGCACAGCATGAAAAAATTTAGGGTGATAAGCAACTTTCACAGAATATTCCGTCAATTATTTTTGCAGATTGTGCCGTATCAGATAAGCACGGCTATGGTCATAAAGCCAATTAAAAATCACGCTATACACCATGATAAACAATGTCATTGCTAAATCTAGCACAAATGCCTGCCATAAGCTGATGTCCAAACTCCATGCGACCAAAGGCAAAGTCATGCAAAGCAAACCACCTTCAAATAGCACAACGTGTAAAATCCGTACTCGCCAACTTCGCTGCTCTCTGGGTGCAGTAAAATAACGGTCAAAGCACCAATTAAATAGCATATTCCACAGCATCGCCATCACTGAAATGGCAATTACCACACCAGACAATATGGTATGATTGTGCGATGTAAAATACATTAAACCTAAAACGGTTAAAATAATTGCAATCATTTCAAATAGCAACGCATGAAAGATACGTTCATAAAGGCTCATTGCCTGCGTATGATAAAAATCTGTCATGACAAATTGAAGGTTTAACGTTGAATTTGAATGCTTTGCCCAATGGCATAAAACTGCCCACCAGCCACATAATGCAACGTACGCAATTCATCAGCAGCGTGTTCAAATTGCCAATGCCCATCTTTAAATACACGGTCATCTGCCCATGCCCCAACGATTTCGGCAATGAATAAATCATGCGTTTGCTGATGATGTGGCTCTGGAATAAGTTTACATTTTAACCAAGCGACACAACCGTCAATATAAGGAATTTTGCTTTCATCTTGGTAAAAAGTGTTTACCAATGCCATTTTATCGCTTAATTGGTAATGACTTTGTGCCAATTGCATAATTAATGTAGCTTGAGCAACCACAGGAATTTGAATAACAAATTCGCCACTCTGTTCAATCAACTGACGTGTATAAGTAGATTTGTCCAATACCACACTCACTTTGGCAGGTTGAAACTCTACAGCACATACCCACGATGCAGGCATGACATTTTCTACCCCATCATGCTCAGCGGAAATCAGCGTTGTTGCCCCCAAATTTAATAAACGATAGGCTTTTTCTAATGGAACAGCGTGTATTGCCATAATAATAATGACCCAAAATTAATCATGAAAATGACGGCATTTTAGCATACATTACGGATAGACTAAAGCCATTGTATGTGTGCGACTACAGCGAAAAAATTTCACACTAACATCATAATCATCATAGACAAGTGATATAATACCTACTATTTCTAAAATTTATACCTACTATCGCCTAAAAAATCATCTTTAAACATGAATTTTCGTTTATTCTCTCGCATAATTGTTTTATACTCTTATTATCACAGTATGCTATTTGAGGATAACCCCGTGAGCAACAAAGAGACTATTATTGCGTTACACGCAGACCATCAAGCACGTTGGAAAAACCGTGAAGAAATCGCAGAACAAATGATTTCTATCATTGGTCGTTTATATCGTGAAAAAAATATCATTACATCAGTATATGGACATTCACTGGTTCATCTTTCAGTGGTACAGATTTTAAAAGCACACCGTCTTACTCGTATGATGGACGTTGAACTCTCTGTTGTTCATACTTTCCCAATCTTGCAAGCCCTTGCAAAATTAGACAATATCGGCTCTGCTGAAGTAGATTTAGGTAAATTAGCCGTAGAAGTGCGTGATAATAATATCAGCGATATTGACGCATTTGTAAAACAAGCAGTACAAAGCATTGAAGGCAACGAAACACACAAGCCAGCACGAGATGTTGTGTTATACGGTTTCGGTCGTATCGGTCGTATCTTGGCACGTTTGATTATTGGTAAATCTGGTATTGGTCGTGGCTTGAACTTAAAAGCAATCGTGGTGCGTAAATCAGCTGATGGCGATTTAGCAAAACGTGCGTCTTTATTACGCCGTGATTCTATCCACGGTCATTTTGATGGTACGATTTCGGTAGATGAAGAAAATGAAGCAATCATTGCTAATGGTAAATACATCAAAGTGATTTATGCATCTAGCCCTGCCGATGTAGATTATACACAATACGGTATTGAAAATGCGTTATTGATTGACAATACAGGTAAATGGCGTGATGTAGATGGCTTGAGCCAACACTTACAATGTGCAGGCGTTTCTCGTGTGATTTTAACTGCACCTGGTAAGGGTGACATGAAAAACGTTGTATATGGCGTAAATAATGCGGATATTTTAGATGAAGATAGCATCATCTCTGCTGCAAGCTGTACGACAAATGCCATCACACCAGTATTAAAAGTGTTAGATGACAAATATAAAGTGATTAACGGTCATGTAGAAACTGTACACTCTTTCACGAATGACCAAAACTTGATTGATAACTATCACAAGGCGGATCGTCGTGGTCGTGCTGCGACTTTGAACATGGTAATTACTGAAACAGGTGCAGCAAAAGCAGTTGCTAAAGCATTGCCACACTTAAAAGGTAAATTGACAGGTAACTCGGTGCGTGTACCGACACCAAACGTATCATTGGCAATTTTGAACTTAACTTTAGAAAAAGAAGTTACGGTTGAAGAAGTGAATGAATACATTCGTCAAATTTCTTTAACAACAGAATGGCAAGGTCAAGTTGGCTTTACCAACTCTACAGAAGTTGTATCATCTGACTTTATCGGCTCACATACGGCTGGTATTTTTGATGCACAAGCGACTATCACTTCAGGCAATCGCTTAACCGCTTATGTATGGTATGATAACGAAGTGGGCTATAGCTGCCAAGTATTGCGTATTGTAGAACAAATGTGTGGTGTGAAATACACGAAAGTTCCTGCATAATTCGCTTGCAATACATAAAAAATCCACTTAATGATTTAAGTGGATTTTTTTTCAATTCATTGTTTTAACGCATCAATTTCATATTCCTTGATTATGCTTTAATTTCTCCTGCCTTGCTTTGGTTTGAATTATTCAATCATGCTTTTAAATGATCTTCAAATTCTTCACCCAGTTGCATTGCCAAGCTGTTGCCTGATAAATCGCAAGTGACTAAACCATATTCTTTTTCAAAACGGAAGCTAAAGCCACGTCCATCTGCAAGGCTTTTCACGGTATAGCCAAGTTTTTCCAACCAAATACGAAAAGCTAAAACATTTTTTGCTTTTACGACGGTCTTTTTCATCATCATTCCCCTACTGTACTGTTTATTCAATATCAATAACGATAGCTTATTTATAAGGGGTATGATGATTTTTTTAAAGGGGGAAATACAGATATTTTGCATTTTTTTACGCATCATAACAATCATGATGAAAAAAGGAGAAAGTATGGAGAAATTTGCTCTATTGATTTTGCTTGAACAAATAAAAACCCCACAACCAATATGGCTAGGGGTTTCTATTTACATGGCTTGCATAGCATATTGAGCGTTAAGCATCAATCGCTTGCGTATGCTCTTCAATTAATGGTTTTAATTCGCCTGATTGGAACATTTCCATCATGATGTCGCTACCACCAATGAGTTCACCTTTGACCCATAATTGTGGGAATGTTGGCCAGTTTGCAATTTGTGGTAAAGTTGCACGAATATCAGGATTTTCCAAAATATTCACATAGGCAAATGGACGACCAATTTGGCTTAAAATTTCTACTGCTCGTGCAGAAAAACCACATTGTGGAAATTGTGGTGTGCCTTTCATGTAAAGTAACACATTGTGTTTTGCAATTTGTTCACGAATGAGTGCTTCTGTATCACGTTGTTCAGTCATAATGTAATCCTCTATAGACTATGATGCGTAGTATAACAAATTTATGCCGTGAAAAAACTAGTTAGCGATGAAATTATCATGATTAATTTACTTTATTTTTGCTTGAATTTTTGGTATATATAACGGAGATTTGCCTTGTATCAAGGCGTGATTTAAATTTATGGTAAGCATTTCAAATACTTTCGTTTATGTAGGATTGAGCAATGAGCATTCACTATACCCCAGCACCTATTCAAGCACAACAAGCAACCCACCTTATGCCAACCTATGCACGCCAACCAATCCGTTTTGTGCGTGGCGAAGGTTCATATTTATATAGTGAAGATGGTCAGGCGTATTTAGATGCTTTAACAGGGATTGCCGTGTGTGGTTTGGGGCATAGCCACCCTGTGATTGCTCAAGCCATTGCCGAACAAGCACACACTTTAATTCACACCAGTAATTTATTTGAAGTACCTTGGCAAATTGCGGCTGCTCAAAAGCTGGCTCAAGTTTCGGGCATGGAAGAAGTCTTTTTTGCCAATAGTGGTGCAGAAGCCAATGAAGGTGCAATTAAAATTGCACGCAAATATGGACATCAACAAGGGATTGCTGTACCGAAAATTGTGGTGATGCAACAATCATTTCATGGTCGTACTTTAGCGACTTTAACGGCAACAGGAAATACCAAAGTGCAAGATGGTTTTGCACCGTTGGTAGAAGGCTTTATTCGTGTACCTTTTGGCGATGTAGAAGCCTTGCAAGAATTGGCTTTGCAACACCCTGATATTGTTGCGGTTTTACTTGAGCCAATACAAGGCGAAGGTGGTATTAACACTGCTCCACAAGGTTTTGCCTATTTAGATGAAGTGCGTGCCATTTGTAACCAACATCAATGGTTGATGATGTTAGATGAAGTACAAACAGGCAATGGTCGTACAGGGCGTTATTTTGCCTATCAACATAGCAATAGCGTACCCGATGTATTAACCACAGCCAAAGGCTTGGGCAATGGCTTCCCGATTGGTGCAGTGATGACGCAAGGTAAAGCTGTTGGCATTTTACAAGCAGGCAATCATGGCTCTACTTATGGTGGCTCTACACTTGGCTCTCGTGTGGTTTATACGGTATTAGACTTATTGGAACAAGAAAATGCCGTACACAATGCCGCACAAATGGGACAATATTTGGTAGAACAATTCAAACAAAAATTAGCCAATGACGTGGTCGCAGTGCGTGGTTTTGGTATGATGATTGGTATTGAATTAAGCAAAGACTGTGGCGAATTGGTCAATTTAGCACGAGAGCAAGAGCATTTAATTATTAATGTAACTGCTGGGCGTGTGGTACGCTTATTGCCAGCATTGAATTTAAGCCAAGCCGATGCCGATGAAATCGTACAACGTGTGGTGCGTGTGATTCAACGTTTTATGCACGGTGCATAACACAGCAACAAGGAAAATGATGCCATGATGAATTGGACGCAATTACTCAATAGTAACCGTTTGGGCGACAAAAAAAGCCAGCAAGAACAAGCTCGTAGCCCATTCCATAAAGATTATGATCGCATCATTTTCTCGCACAGCTTTCGCCAGCTGAACCGTAAAACACAAGTCCACCCATTAACCCAGCACGATGGCATTCATACACGATTGACCCATTCTTTAGAAGTGTCATGTATTGGGCGTTCACTGGGTATGATGGCAGCAGAAAAAATCCAGTCGCATTTGCCTGCGTGGATTAGCCCCATTGATATTGGTACGATTATTCAAGCAGCGTGTTTGGCACATGATATTGGCAATCCACCCTTTGGTCATGCAGGCGAATATGCCATTCGTGAATGGTTTGATGAGCATTCACACCAAGCCTATTTACAATCGCTAGCACCACAGGAATTAAGCGATATTTGCCAATTTGAAGGCAATGCACAAGGTTTACGCATTCTCACTCGCCTTGCCTACCACCCCGATGATGGCGGTATGCGACTAACCTATGCCACTTTAGGCACATATCTCAAATACCCTTGGCTTTCATCTATCCAGCAAGTGCAACACTACCCTGCACATCAGCGTAAAAAATTTGGTTGCTACCATACCGAACAAGCCATTTTACAAGAAATTGCTCAACAGCTCGGTTTAATTCAACAGGGCGATGTTCGCTACTGTCGCCACCCACTCACCTATTTGCTAGAAGCCGCAGATGATATTTGCTATGCACTGATTGATTTAGAAGATGGTATTCGTTTAAACATGGTGCATTATCATGATGTAGAAGAAATTTTCTTATCACTCTTGGGGCAATACGATGTGCCAGATGAACTCAAACAGAGCAGTTCATGGCAACAAAAAATTGCGGCATTGCGTGGACGAGTGATGAAACGCTTGGTAGATGAAGTGAGCCAAGCCTTTTATGAACAGCACGATGCTTTACTCAACGGTCGTGTACACGGCAGTTTATTGGATTATTGTTCTAGCGATTTGCATAAAGGCATTGCCACAGCGAAAACTTTGGCAAAACAACAAATCTTTGAACACCCACAAAAATCAGGATTGGAATGCGTTGCTCATCAAAGTTTGCAGCATATTTTAGATAGCTTTATTCCACTGACTTTGCCAAATAAACGCTTGGGCTTTAAAGAACAACGCTTAATGGCATTATTGCAACATTATGGCGTGCAATTTGGCGAGCAACATTATCTCAATATTATGCAAGTACTTGATGTGATTAGCCATTTATCCGACCACCAAGCCTATGCCCTAGCACAAGAATTGCAAGGCAATCATGTGCATTTATTGCGTTAAAATATTTTTAATCACAAAAACAGCAAATAAAAAGAGAGAAGCTAAAAACTTCTCTCTTTTTATGAACGTTTAACGCTCTAAATATTGCAATTTATCTGACTTGCCATTCCACTCTTCACGATCTTCAGGTTGATCGCCAATTTGAGTAATATTTGGCCATACTTGAGCAAGTTCAGCATTGATTTCAATAAAGACTTCCTGACCTTCTGGCAATTCATCTTCTGAAAAAATTGCATTTGCAGGGCATTCTGGTTCGCACAATGCACAGTCAATACATTCATCAGGGTTGATAACCAAAAAGTTTGGGCCTTCGTAGAAACAATCTACAGGACATACTTCTACGCAGTCTTGGTATTTACATTTAATACAATTTTCAGTGACAACAAAAGTCATGGCGGTGAGCTACCTAAAAATTTGACTTGGCTATTCTACTCAAAAATTGATATTTTATCCAATGCTTTTTTGCCTTAAATTATAAGAAAATAGCATAATGTTCTCTTTTTTATGTATAAAGTTGTAGTTGTTGCTTTTGATTCTTATTTAAGCA
>JAUNHS010000215.1 GCA_030523805.1 Acinetobacter sp. | reverse complement strand
TAAAATAGCCCTGTTCTTCCCAGTGTCGGTAAAGGGCTTGTTCTACTGCGGACGCATCGAAGCGGTCTGCCATTTGAAGGTTTTGGGTCATTTGTTGTCCTTTGTAAAAATTTTTCTAATTTTTTTATTCCAATATCCTTTTAGTTTAGGAAAAATGAAAATTTCAATGATTGCATATATTAACACTAGCATTAACTTTTTGAATAAACCAAATTCTATATTAAAATTACCAATCCTAAGAGGATGCTCTGTTAAATTTAGATCTAATAATAAATCTAACTTCAATAAACTAGATAAGGCAAGTAGAAAAAAAATAAAAATAAACCTATTAGATATTATAAATTCGTTAGCAGCTAACTCTGAAGAGTCTTCTAATTTTTCTAAATGTCTTTGCATTTGTGTTTTGTTTATTTTCAATGCGTACCCTAAGCTTTTATACAGCTCTTTTTTTCTTGACTGATCTTTAACATACTTATCCAATTTTTTTAACAGGACATATGGTTCAGTTGTATTTTTAACCTTAGGAATTAACGAAAAGTAAAGCCATAAAAACGCCGAAATTAAAAATATGTTTCCGATAATCTCAATAACAAAATCAATTTTCTCTATCATTTTATTCTCCTTAATATTATTAATAGCATTCGAGAGACAAACGCTAACATTCAATTCTCAAAATTTTGAGAAAATTTAACCGCTTGTAATCCACGCACGGCAAGCCGTACGTGGTTACGAGGCTCTGCGAGCCTGTTGAGCTACGCTGTAGCTCTTTTCCTTTCTCATTTTCCAGCCCCAGCGGGGCTGAACTATCACTAACCTAGTACGGCTTTGCCGTGCTAGGCATTTCTAGCGTGCTTCTTAGATTTTCACACCACTTCGGCAACTTCTCCACCCACTGAGTTAATTCATTTTCTCTTAAATGAAAAACCAAATTCGGTTGTTCTTCTGAATTGTCATAAATATAAACTTCATCACAAAGCGGTAAGATTTTAATTAAATTTTGCAAACTAATATCGTAGCGGTTTCTAATCGTTGCTTCATCAACAAAATGTCCACCACTTGCCACTCTGGCTTTAACACGTTTAACGTTAATATCAGGATCATTCACACCTACATAATTTAAACGAATATAAAAGCCTTTTTCTTTAGCTTGTTTTATCCGTTGTAAAATGGAATTTCCTGATAAAGTCGATTCCATTGAAAAAGAAATTTGCTGTTTAATCGCAAATTTAAATAATTCAATCGCTTTTCTACCTGCTTGGCTATCGGCTAATCGGGGATTTTCAGGGTTTATTTGCATTGCAATATGATCGGAATCAATCACAATTTGCACGGTATCTTTATTAAATCCACGCAATGTCGTTTTACCTGCCCCATTAGTGCCACAGTAGAAAATCGCTAAATTATTGCTGGGCATATTTAATTACCACTTCCGTACCGTCAGGATAATGATCGACAATATCGCCATTCGGTCGCTGAAACGTTAGCACTTCACGCTTTTTCTTATCGTCCATCCACGCTTTAAATTGAATATGCAGCTGGCGTTGTT
>JAUNHS010000214.1 GCA_030523805.1 Acinetobacter sp. | reverse complement strand
GGGTGAAATCAAGGTCGGATAACGCAATTTGCTCACCATCGGCAAGGCGTTGGAAAATGGGTAATGATGCAGCATTTAAGCATAATTTTTCGCCATTTGCCCAAAATTCTAAAGTATTTGCTGTATGACGATATAATAAGCGACTGGCTGGTTCTATGCTCAAATAGGCATCGCTTTCGCTTAAATCTTGTACATCATCAAACGTGATTTCATCTACTTCTGGAATGTGGTCAGGATATTTTGCTTCACTCATCAATGCCATGATGGCTTGATCAAAAGCATCGCTGTGTTGTAATTGCTCTATTAATTTGGCTTTTAAATCTTGAATTTCAGCTGCTTGAATTTCGCCAATGGCTTGTACTTTTTGACGAGCAATATCGCTTAATGGATTTTTAAAGCGTGCTTGATCGGCAAATTGGTCGCTGGTTCTGTCCATCATATTGGCAACATTTGGCATACGGAAGCCAAAAGAGAGCGTTAAGCATTCATTTTCAGCAACGCCATAGTGCGATAAACCTGGTGGGACGTATAATAAATCACCAGGGTTTAGCACTTCATCAAACCAAACTTGCATTTCAGGTAACAATTTTAACGGTTGATTTGGTACAAATTCGCTATGTTCATCGCACATTTGCCCCAATTGCCAACGACGCTGACCATAGGCTTGTACAAGGAAAACATCATAATAATCAAAATGTTGTCCTACAGACCCGCCTTGTGGTGCATAAGAAATCATGATGTCATCACGTCGCCATTGCGGTAAAAAGTAGAATTTTTTCCATAATTCGGCAATGTCTAAGGAATGATGGTCTAGGGCTTGCACCAATAAGGTCCAATATGGTGGTAATTTTTTGAAATCTTTGGCAGATAAAGGCGATGATTTGACTTGCCATTGATCGTGCTGTTTACCTTGTTGTTGGATTAAACGAGCAGTAACGTGTTCTTCCAACGCTAATTGTTGAATTTCTTCTGGTTCTAGCAAATCAATTACTTCAGGCAAAGCATTGCGAACCAATAACGGTTTTTTTTGCCAATATTCTGTTAAAAATTGCTCTGCGGTGATGTGTCCTAATACATCTAAAGGGATTTGGCTCATGGGTTACTCTAACATTTAAAAAACGAACATTTAAAGATGATGACGATTGTAATCGTTAAGGGAGTTGAAAATCAAATTTGCGTAAAATATGACACAGTTGAATTAAAGGCAAGCCCATTAAACTGGTAAAATCATTGCCGTGCATACTTTCAAATAAGCTAATGCCTAATTGCTCGCATTTAAAACTTCCTGCACAATGTAAAGGGTCATCGGCTTGGATATAACGCTGAATTTCATCTAAACTCAAATCACGAAATTTGACTTGGAAATGCTCTAGCACAGTATGCTCAAAGCCATTGGCTAAGTGGATTACACTGAGTGCTGTGCTAAACACAATACTTTGCCCTGAACATTGTTGCAGTTGTTTGATGGCATTTTCCACCGTTAAAGGCTTTCCTAAAAAGTGCTGTGGCTCATGTAAACGCCATGCCACTTGGTCTGAACCAATCACAATTGCAT
>JAUNHS010000213.1 GCA_030523805.1 Acinetobacter sp. | reverse complement strand
ATTGATTTAATTCATTTACAAGATGAGCAATATCAGTCAATTTGGCAAGATTTAGGTTAATTTGGGAAAAACGCATTAATTTTTTAGGTTAATGCGTTTTTATTTTTCAAGCTAGCGATAATTGCACATCACATACAGAAAAAGCATGACAAAGTAGATAAAAATTGCTATACTCACGTCCAACGCACATTACAATTTTGTTCATTACCTGAACATTCTGTTCATAGGAACGCCAGTTCCGTTTATTGTCTGCACGCCCTGTCCACTGAGGACGACTTTCGTGTATCCATCGCTCAGCGATTTTTCAGGTTAGACCTTTATCTTGCGTGCGTCAATTAGTTACACATCGTCGTTGCTCGGAACACTAGACAAAAATTAAGCCATTTTTGTATTTACATTGTCCCTACACAAATTAAAAATCTTTTAATTTGCCAGTTTGCTATGGCCGATGTCTTGATTATTCACTTTTTTATATAGGCACTCATGTCGTACATGGGTGAAATTATTTATGTCTCAAACTTTTTCCGATTTTGCTTTGCATCAATCGCTCAATCTCGCCCTTGATTCGCTAGGTTTTACTACGCCAACACCTGTACAACAGCAAGCTGTACCAGCAGCTTTGGAAGGCAAGGATTTATTGGTTTCTAGCCAAACAGGTTCGGGTAAAACCGTTGCATTTTTATTGCCAACATTAAACAATATTGCTGAAAATAATGTTTTTGTGCCATTCAAAGAACGCATGAAAGCAGTAACGCAACCACGCATTTTAGTGCTTTGCCCAACACGAGAATTGGCTGAGCAAGTCAGTAAAGATGCCATTGCTTTAGTTCGCCACATGAAAGGCGTGCGTGTCGCAGTGATTATGGGCGGTATGCCATTTGCCAAACAAATTCAACAATTAAAAGGTTCACAAATCGTTGTGGCAACGCCAGGGCGTTTGCTCGATTTAGTGAGCCGTCGTCAAATCAAATTAGACAAAGTAGAAGCCTTAATTGTAGATGAAGCCGATCGTATGTTAGATTTAGGCTTTTCTGAAGATTTAGAACGCATTAGCGATTTGGCAGATCAACGTGAACAAACGCTTATGTTCTCAGCGACTTTTGCTGATCGTATCATTCGTTTAGCAGAATGTATGATGAACGACCCTGAGCGTATTGCCATTGAAACTGGGCATTCTACCAATACCGATATTACGCAAACTTTACACTGGACAGATGGTTTTGAGCATAAGAAAAAATTGCTTAGCCATTGGCTTAATGATGAAAATTTAGACCAAGCTGTGGTATTTGCTAGCACACAAGAAGATACAGATATGCTTGCAGAAGAATTGCGTGAATCTGGTCATTCTGTAGTGGCTTTACATGGTGCAATGCCGCAAAGCGTGCGTAACCGTCGCTTAAAAAGTATCCGTGATGGTAAGGCTCGTATTCTTGTTGCGACAGATGTGGCAGCCCGTGGTTTAGATGTACCGACCATTTCTCATGTGATTAACTTTGGTTTGCCAATGAAAAATGAAGACTATGTCCACCGTGTCGGTCGTACAGGTCGTGCAGGTCGTACGGGTCAAG
>JAUNHS010000049.1:10592-12161 GCA_030523805.1 Acinetobacter sp. | reverse complement strand
CTGCTGTTCCATTTGCTCATGCTGTTGGAAATAATTCAGCAATGTTTCAGGCAACCAATTAATATGCCCTTTACCCTTACCTGCAACAAAACCAATATGCCCACCCCGTTTCGGTTGTAAAAGTTGCACACTTGCCGATACTTCATGATGCTGTGGCAAACTTTTCGCACTCATAAATGGATCATTTTTCGCATTAATCACCAAAGTTGGGCGTTGAATATGCTTCAAATAAGGTTTTGCCGATGCACGGCGATAATAATCATCAGGATCGCTAAAGCCATGTAAAGGTGCAGTATAAAGATGATCAAAATCTCGTAAGGTTTTGACTTTTAAAATATTTTCAATCAATTCTGGTGGGTGAAAATCTGCTTCATTCTTAATTTTTGGCAATAAACTACGCAAAAAGTAAGGAATATAAATACGCTTATTTAACCCTTTACTCAATGTTTCACTGGCATCTACCAAATCCAATGGTGCAGAAACGACTGCACTTGCCACAGGCACAGCCTGCTTGCCTTGTTCCCCCAAATATTTCGCCAACACATTGCCACCAAGCGATACGCCCACAGCATAAATCCGTGTATAACGTTGCTTTAAAGTATCCAACATATACGCCAATTCATGACTATCACCCGAATGATACGCCACGCCAGCGGTATTCATCACCCCACCACAACCACGGAAATGTGCCACCACGCCATGCCAGCCCAATTTTTGTACAGCGTGCATTAAGGCAATAGAATAATGGCTCTGACTACACCCTTCCAAACCGTGAAACAATACAACCAACGGTGCATCTTGCTGTGGTGCATCTACAAAATCGTAGGCAACCAAAGTTTTACCCAAGCTATCGGGCAATAACTCACGGCGATAATGTGGTGCTGGCTCTTGCAAGGCTTTAGCATACAACGTGTCTAAATGACCACCACGCAACCACGATAAAGGGCGAAATTCTGGTAAAGGCAATGACATTTTTAAACCACTTGAAAGAATTGACTGCATTTATTATAGGCGATTTTTTGTATAAGGCAATAAATATATGAACATTTGTATATTAAAACACATTATTTGCCTATAAAATAGCCAATATCATTCATGCAGTAACAACCACTTGACTCCGCCCTGCATCTAGGCATTTTAATTGAATTTGCACAGGAATGCGTTCATGAATTTCTTTAATATGTGAAATCAATACAATTTTCTTGCCTTGGCTATGTAAGCGATCTAACACGTCCATCACTATACTTAATGATGTTTGGTCTAAAGTACCAAAACCTTCATCAATAAATAGCGTATCCAACCTGACTTCGCTTGATGCCATTTGAGCAATACCCAATGCCAATGCCAACGATACAAGGAAATGCTCACCACCAGATAATGATGCAACACTTCGCTCATCATCATCCATATCATGGTCAATCACCAATAAACTTAAAGTATTATCCAAGCGTTTTAAGGTATAGCGTTTAGATAACTGCTCTAATTGCACATTGGCGTATTCCACCAAAATATCTAAATGGTGCTGTTGGGCAATTTTTTTAAATTTTTTACCGTCAGCTGAACCAATCA
>JAUNHS010000049.1:6149-10492 GCA_030523805.1 Acinetobacter sp. | reverse complement strand
CTGTACGCCTTGTCGTTGATAATGTTCAATTTTTTGCGTTAAAGCTGACAAAGTCGCATCGCTATAATCTTGAATGGCTTGAGTTAAATCTTGCTGTTGCCATGTTGGGTTATTCGCCAGCCATTGCGATAAAATATTGCTCACTTCAAGTAAATGCTTGCTCGTGGTCTGCTGTTCTGTTTGCTTGCTTGCCAATAATTTTTCAGCTTCGCCTTTTTGGTTTTGCAACTGCTGATAATGGGTTAAAGCCTGCTCTTGCTGTTGCTCTAATTGTGATAATGCCTGCTGTAAGTGAGCTTTCCATTGTTCAGCATTATTGACTTGTGGGTTAAAACCCAATTGTGGAATGTGCGTATTGAGCAAATCTTCTGCTGTTGCTTTTAAATCTATGCCTTCTTGTTTAATTTCGCCCAATTGCTTGTCCATGTGTTGCAAATGATTCTGCAAATGCTGCAAGTCATTCGCATACTGTGCTTGGGTTTGTTGTTGTGCATCGGCTTTCGCTTGTAATTCTTGCAAGGCTTGCAAATCTTTCTGACGCTTTGGAATGGCTTGCAACCACTGCTCGGCAATTTGTGCCGTTTGCTCTAGCCACAATGTTTGTAAATGTGGTTCTAAAGTGTGCTGTACACGCTCAATTTCAGCTTGATAGGCTTGCCATTTTTCTTGCTCAGGACGTTGTTGCTGATATTGCTCGCTCACTTTTTGGTAAAGCGTTACCGTCTTTTTCAGTTGCGTTTTTTGCTGTTGATAGCGTTGCTCTTGAGCTGTGGCATTTTGCTGTGTCTGCTCTAATTGTTGCACCAGCTGTGCCAAATTTTGCACCGACCACATTGCCACCACATCGTATTTCACCTGTGCGGTGTTTAATGCGTGTTGCACTTTTGCTTGTAAATTGGTTTCTTGCTGGAGCTGTTTCTCTAGTTGTTGCTGCAAACTCTGTAACGATGCTGCTAAGGTTACGCATTGCTGATTTTGTTCCTGCCATGCGTCTCGTGCGTCATTACATTGTTGTAGTGCTTGTTGCTGCTGTTGCTCTTGTACAGCAAGCATACTTTTTTCCAATTGCTCCGTCACATAAGGGTGTTCCTTGCTACCACAGACCAAACACGGCTGATCTGGTTGCAAATTTTGGCGTAAATGTTGCACACTTTCGGTAAATAACAAGCGTTGTTGCTGTAAAATTTCGTCCACTTGCTTCAAATGTGCTTCCGCCTGCTGATGAGCTTGCAGCAAATTTTGCTCTTGCAGACGGCTTTGCTTTAAGTTTTGCTGTGTCAATTGCAATTCTTGCTGTAAATCCATACCTTGTTGCACGGTGTGTTCAGCATTTTTCACTTGCTCTATGGCACGATCCAAA
The DNA here is from genome assembly GCA_030523805.1 of Acinetobacter sp. Taxonomy (GTDB): domain Bacteria; phylum Pseudomonadota; class Gammaproteobacteria; order Pseudomonadales; family Moraxellaceae; genus Acinetobacter. The sequence goes on along the minus strand of JAUNHS010000049.1, from coordinate 9,132 downwards.
TCTTTGGCTTGTTGTGCATATTGTTGATAGGCTTGCTCAGCTTGATCATATTGCTGCTGCACAGCAGACAATGTACCATGCTGTTGTAACTCTTTATATTGTTGCTCGGTCTGTTGCCATTTTTTTTGTAAAGTCTGCTCATCTGGCAATTGACCATCAAAAAACTGTAAAATGTGCTGATGATGCGTTAAAAATTGCTGTAATGTCGCTTGTATCGCTTTAGGTTCGGCATCAAAAGAAGCCAAATCGGCTGTTTCTGCTAGGGCTTGCGTGCATTGTTCTTGTGCAGTTTGATTGCCAGCAATCTCTTGTTGCAATACCTGAAGCTGTTGCTTTTTAGGCACAATTTGTGTTTTTTCAAATTGCATTTTTTCACTATTAGTCTTTTCATATTGCCCACGCAAGTCTATGCGTCGCAACTCCATACGCTCTAATGCTTGCAACTGTGGGGCTAAATGCTGTTGCTGTGCTTGCTCATTTTTATATGCGGTAACACTGTCATCATAAGCCTTTTTCGCTTGAGAAAATTGTTCATTCACCTGTTTGGCTTGCTGTTCAAGTGCCATGCATTCTTGTTGATATTGCTGCTGTTTACTTGCTAGCGTTTGTTGTTGCTCCACGCTGGCTCTAATTTCTTTTAGAGCATTGCCACGCTGTACATTTTGTTCATCTTTCTCAATTTCACCTTGCTGGGCAAGGTGTTGCTCTTGTTGCTGTTTGACCTGCAATAAATCTCGTTGCAACTGTTCATATTGTACACAGTCTCGTTGTTTATTTTCCCACGTTTGCAAATCTGCTTTGCATTGTTCAATATGCGATTGTTGGGTGCTTAAATCATTATCTAATTGCTGACGCTGTTCTTCCGATAAAATGTTAATATTACCGATCAACGCATCTAATTTCTGTTGTTCTTCTTTACACGCTTTGGTCTTTTCATACGATACTATACTGATTTCACTAAAAATATGTGAATTGGTCAAATATTCTAATAAATTCGCACGCTCATCATCTTTGGCTTTTAAAAATGCCCCGACTTCCGATTGTGCCAACATCACGGCACGGGTAAATTGTTCAAAAGACAAGCCGATTAATTGCTCCATTTTATTGGTATATTCTGTTATTTTTTTTTCCACCATTACACTACCGTCAGTAATACAACGCAATGCTACTTCTTTTTGTACTTTGCCACCAATCTTATTTCTTACACGTCGTGCTTCCCAATGGCATTCATATTCATTACCACCTGAAGCAATAAATCTTACTTTGACATAACCTTGTGTCGTACCACGGCGTAATAATTGAAGAGTATCTAATACCTTCATTTCTTTTTTAGAATACTCATCTACAAGGGGAGCATTTTCAGCCATACCACTTTTTAAACGTGGTGTTTTATCAAAAAAGGCTAAACAAATTGCATCAAGTAAAGTAGATTTACCCGAACCTGTTGGCCCTGTAATGGCAATCAATCCTGCTGAGTTTAATGGCTCTGCCGTAAAGTCAATCGTTGCATCGGTAATTGATGCTATATTTTTGATTTCTAATGATAAAATTTTCATAACAATTCGCTTTCCTTCATATTTACATCATTGTATTATACTGATTTTTGGTGTGATGTGTGTTTGATATACAAATTGCTACCAAACACACGGTTCACTTTTACAACCATCTTTTCCAAAATGGTTTTTTCTTTTGCTCGTTTTTTTGCTCACGTTTTGATAAATCTTGTTGCTTTTTCTCTTCTTTCAAGCGTTCTCTTTTGTCTTTTTTGTCTGTAAACATATAAGAAAGCATATCTCTACTATCAAAACCTGCCCATATTGCCATGATTGGTAAGACTGCCAAGCCCACAGCAGCAGTATAAGGTGTAGCAAAATCTACCGCTTTAGAGATAGGATACAAACCTTTGTAGATTGCTGTTTCTATGGTTTTCGGGTTGTAGTTTGATGCGTACACCGTCATTGGTGGCGATGTGCTTTGCCCTAGCTTTTGTTGCTCTGCAATGGGTGGCAATAAAGTAATGCGTGCCTTGATGTGAATATTACAATAATTGCCCGTGGTACAATCTGCCCCCACTTTTTGCAAAATGTGTCGCTCTTGCTCGCTTTGCTCGGCAACTGCTTTGTGGTAGTCAAAATCCAAATAGCTAATGGCTTGATTGTCTTTGAACTGTTTGTTTTCTTTATTAAAACTTATTCTTAATGCAGCATTGCCTTGCGTATCTCGCATGGTTTTGGTATCTACAGCCAATTGCTTGATGTCTATAGTTTTAAATAATTGCAATAAATCATCGGTGGCTTGTTGCTCCTTGTTGAGCGACTCCAGTAGATAAGTGTGCTTTGCTCCCATCCATAAAATTGCATATTCATGATTGGCAATCGGTTGCCCGACAAATCCCATGTGCGTAATATGGTCTAGTGCCTGTGCTGATATTTGCCACGCAGCCGTATCAGATTGATGGATTTTTTGCTTAACCATGTTTTGTGTGGTTACGACAGGGTGTGATACGCACGCTGCCAATACACTGGCAATTAAAGGTAAGGTCAGAATAATTTTTGCATAGTGGTGCATCGTCATCTCTCCATTTTCATGATGAGATAAATTATAGCATTTTTGCTGAAATAATGTGCAATAAAAAACCACTCAATCTATAAAATCAAGTGGTTTCATTCATCGCCAATCATAAAAAATGAATGATTAACCTAAACCCACGGCTTGCTTGAGTTTTTCCCACCAAGAAATATTTTTAGGTGCTTCTAGCTGATGTTCATTGATATAATTAATCAATTTTGTACCCAGCTGACGTGTTGTCCAACTTTGATCATAAGCAAAGCCGACAATTTTAGAAATTTCTTCCAAACCTTTTTTCGTACTTGGAAAAGTTTCATCGCTATTAGATAAACGGACAATGACAATACTATTGCTATCTAATTGATTAATAATAAAATCGCCATACGTTGCAGATTTTTTCACGGTCATCGTTGTT
>JAUNHS010000049.1:0-6139 GCA_030523805.1 Acinetobacter sp. | reverse complement strand
ATGAATAATTTGACATGAATAATCAATCATCAAATGATAAATTTTGTATCTGACATTTAGGTAAAGCACGTTGCAATATTTGCACATCGTCATCACTGGCCAAACCATCTAAATCTAACATCGTCAGTTGAGTTAATGCACATAATGGCATGACATCTACCACGTTTAATTTTGACAAAATCAAACACGCTAATTGTGTAAGATGTCGCAATGGTGATAAATCACTCACTGGCAAATCACTCAAATCTAACTCGTTCAGCTGAGTTAAATGCCGCAAAGGCGATACATCGGCTACGTCTAATTTTGACAAACTCAAACGCTCTAATGCGGTAAGATGTTGCAGTGGCGATAAATCACTTACTGGCATAGTCCATAGCTCAACATCTTGCAACTGAGTTAAATGTTGCAATGGTGATAAATCTCTCACCTGCACACCCACTAAAGACAAGGATTTTAACGCTGTACAGTGGCTCAATGCTGAAATATCTTCCACTTGATTGCTTACCACCGATAAACGCTCAAGTTTGCACAGTTTAGATAATGCCGTAAGCTGTGCAACCTGTGCATTGCACAAACGTACATCGGTCAGCTGTGGCAATTGCTCCAATACGCTTAAATCGGACAACCACTCTAAGGTCAATTGCGTTAATTGTGTAAAGTGTGCCAATACATCGGCATGATGTAGAACAGTTTTGACTAAAGTCAAACTTTTGAGCTGTGTGAGTGCAGCCAATGGCTCAAGGTCAAAACCTTGCTTTACACTCACCACAGTTAAGGATTGCAATTGCTTTAAAGCTGTCAATGACGATACATTGTGCAATTCAGTAGCATGGCTAATTATCAATGACTTTAATGCAGTTAATCGCTCTAAAGGTTTTAAATCCAGTCTTCCGCATTCTGCATGATTGATGTCTAACCGACCCGATTGCTTAATCAAAGGTAAATGACGTATTTTTAACTGCTCTAATTGCTCAATCACAGGTAAATATGGCAACATAGCTTGTTCATCACAAGCATCGTCAATATGAATATTCGCTGCTTGGAGCAAATGAGCTTGCCATTCATTGCTTAAACTGAGCCACCATTGCCAAGTATCATTATTGCTTGAAATGTGTGTCGTCATGGTTTGTCCTATTTCATCATCTTTTCGCAGGTTTTATGCGTTGATTGCTATGCTACATCATACGCTACATCAATAATCCATCTTACAACGTGGCATATTTCTGTAGCATATTTCCTTGCTTAATCAATCACTTTTACAAACCAAGCAAAGCCATTTTTTAACTTTTCAATATCTTCTTTATCTACTTCAGTACCCAACAAATAGACATGTTTAAGGCGACTTGTCGTACCTAAAAGTGGTGAAATATCGGTAATACTACTATTACTTAAATCTAAATCTTCTAATTGGTGCAAACTGTTCAATAGCACCGTCAATGGACTATAATCTTTTACTCTAGCGTAAGATAAATTGAGCATCTTTAAATTTTTTAGTTCTTCCAAAGGTTTTTTCATAAACTTTTGGTCAAGTAATTGCTCTGGCTCAGCTTCGTCCACGTCCATTGAATAAGATAAAAGCTCACGCCATTCATCGCTCAAGCTCTGCCACCACTCCCAACTTACTTCTGTAAATATTGCCATGATTTTTTCTCCCATAGGCATAAAAAATTAGGGGGAAACAACCTAAACCGTGTGATTTAGGTTGTTTGCTTTACTACAAATGAGTTTGTGCTAGGTTTAGGAATGCTCAGCCTTATCAAATGGCAATTCTGCAATTTGGTAAAGCAGCTTGTAATTCTTTAACACCTGTTACTTGATCACAATCACTCAAAGACACAAATTCCAAATTAGTTAAATTAGCCAATGCACTTATATCTGTTAATTTATATAAAAGTGATAAGTCTAGTTTTTGCAAATTTGTTAAATTTACCAAAGCACTAATATCTGCTAATTGTGAACACCAGTCCAATTCCAACTCTTGCAAATTAGTCAAATTAGCCAATGCACTTATATCTGTTAATAGTTCTAAACCTGACAATTTAAACTTTTTCAAATTAGTCAAATTAGCCAATGCACTTATATCTGTTAATTGGTTACAATCCTCCAATGTCAGTTCTTGCAAATTAGTTAAATGAGACAATGAACTAATATCTGTTAGCTCCTGACAATTGCTTATTCTCAACACTCGCAAATTAGTCAAAGCACTAATATCTATTAATTCAAAACAATTGCTCAAATTCAACTCTTGCAAATGAGTAAAAGGAGACAATACACTAATATCTGTAATCATCATGCACCATAAATTTAAGGACAACTCTTGTGTATTCTTTAACTTTTCCAAATGCTCTTGCATAAAACTTTCATCAAGTAATTGCTCTTCTTCTATATCACTCACATCAATCGCTTCTAAAAAAATGCTATGCCATTCATCGCTCAAACTTTTCCACCATGCAAAATCAATCGCTGGTACAGCTGCTGCCGTGCTGGCTTTGGTTGCTTTTACTCTAGCTCTTGCAACTTGGTTAAATGAGCCAATGGACTAATATCTGTTATTTGCTTACATCCACCTAAATATAAATCTTTCAACTTGGTTAAATTAGCCAATGGGCTAATATCTGTTATCTGTTCACATTCTTGTAAATCTAGCTCTTGCAACTTGGTTAAATGAGCCAATGGACTAATATCTGTTAAAAGTTTCTGTCCTCTTAAAACTAGCTTTTTCAAGTTAATTAAACCAGCCAATGGAGTAATATCACTTACTGTAATGCAGTGCTCATAAATGATTAACTCTTTTAAATTCTTTAACCTTTCTAAGTACTCTTGCATAAAAGTTTCATCAAGGAACCTATCCACAGAGTACGTGTTAATATCCAAATTTGCAGCAAATTCCTTATGCCATTCATAACTCAAACCTTTCCACCATGCAAAATCAATCGCTGGTACAGCTGCTGCCGTGCTGGCTTTGCTTACTTTTACTGTTGCTTTTGCTGTTGCTTTTTCTGCTGGTGTAGCGTTTAAGTGAGCAATCAGTTTTGCACCTAATGATCTCGTATTAGTCTTCGCTCGCTCATACTCTACTTTTAAATCTTGAGCAATACGCTCTAACTGTGGCAAACTCGTTGTATAACGCTCTACATCTTTACCATTTAAGTGCAATACATGCACTGTTTCACGCTTGCTGTCCTGCACTTCTTGTACAATCAACTCATTGCCATAAATCGCAACCGTTAAGTTTTTCTCTGCTGAATTTTCGTTTAAAAATTCAATCAATTTACGACCAAATGTACGCACATTCCACGTTTCTTCACGCTTTAATTTCACTTGTTGTGCAATATCATTTAACGCTGCACTGCTCACTTCATAACGCTCAATACTTTCCTTGTCTGTAACTTTTACTACATGGATTGTATCTTGTTCATCTCGTATAACTAAATCATTTTGATATACGGCTACGCTTTTAATTGCCATGATTTTTTCTCCCATTGGCATATCAAGTTAAGGGGCAACCTAAACCCTATGTTTAGGTTGCTTGCTCTACTACAAATCGCTTTGTAGTAGGGTTTAAAAGGTGTCATTTGTATTACACAAAAATTTCACAATTTGGTAAGGCTGCTTTGAGTTCTTTGATACATTCATCATCTTCACTATAGCCACATCGCTCAAGGTTTAAACGCTTCAAGTTTTTAAACGCATGGAATTGTGCGATACTATCTTCATCGCCATTAAAATATACACAAGATTTACAGAAATCTAACTCTTTCAAATTTGGCAATGCGGCTAACTTGCTAAAGCCATCAAAATCTAACTCATCAAGCTCACTTGAATCAGACCATACAATTTCTTCCAATTCCCAAATATAGTCTTCTATATAGAATTCCATTTCTGAACGATCTTCTAAATCAACTTCTATATCGTACAAATCTTCAAATTCTGGCAGTTCAAACTCCAAGCCACCTGACACGTGCCACAACAGCAAATACTTCATGCTAAGATTTAAACTCAACCACCATTGCCAACGGTCATCATTCAAATTCAAACGCTTAATGAGAATATCTGCGGCTTGCTCAGGTGTCTTGCCTTTGACAAGATCAGTCAAATCCCAAAAGCTATAGCTATCGGCAATACTTACCAATTCTTCTTGTGCTTTCTCATCAAAGCCAATCAGTTTAAAAGTTAAACTTTCACCATCTCTGTAAGACACGGCATATTGTCCATTGTCTATTAACAACAATTCGCCTTCTTTTAAATCGCCTGAATCGTATTGCACGTCATCTTCAGTTCGCTCATAATATGCGATACGACCGTCCGACAGCTTAGCGACTAAGCCAGTAGATCCTTTTTCTAGGTAATCCACCCCAAAAGCCACCACTTCAAGTTTTGCTGTTCTTGGTCGTTCAACGATTGGCTCACCATTAATAAAAGAAATCAATTTTGAACCAAGGTTTTGAGTGTTTATGCCACTGTCATACGTCAAGCCAACATCTTTCGCAATACGCTCTAAATTTTTATAGCTTGTATCGTGGCGTTCTACATCTTTCGCTTGATCATCTAAGTTCAACACATGAACTGTTCTTGGTAACTCTTTTGATTGCACAATCAATTCATTATTATAAATAGCAACTCTTAAACTTTTCTCTACATCGTTTTCGTTTAAAAATTCAATCAATTTACGACCAAATGTTTGTACATTCCATTTTTCGTCATAAGTGAGTTTTACTGCTTCAGCAATACGGTGTAACTCAGGATTGGTTACGTCATAACGTTCAATGCAATCTTTATCCGTAACCTTTACGACATGAATTGCATTATTTGCATCTCGGATCACCAAATCTTTTTGGTACACTGCTACACTTTTAATTGCCATAACTTTTACTCCTAGGCATAAAAAAACATATTAATCCCGACTAATTTCATCATGTGATGACATCAGTCATTGAACTGATTTAGATGAATTTGGCTGATTCGCACCCATCTTAAAAAATCCCATATCCAAAAATTTCATTTGTGGATACGCTTGACCTTGAGCATATTGCAACTGCAAACGTGCCATTTCCAACTGCTCACGATGATTCATATAAAATTTGGCTAATTTCTTTAACGAAGCCGTGTTGTACACTGCTGTGCTAATGCCTGTACCTACGATTGCATTTTTAAAAAAGCGATCGTACGCTGGCACACACGCCAACACGCCAAGTAATACTTTGGTAATTAAAACGCTAGAAACATCGGCTTTGGCTGGCTTCTTTTGATTGCGTTGCTCTACACTGCGGCGAATTTCGTCATAATGCTGTCTCAATCGCTCGCTTAACTCTTGTAAAAGCATTTGAATATGTTTAGATTGCAAAAAAGTCTCACAATCCAAATCAAGCAAGGCATCGTACTTTGGCTCAAGTACAATTTTCACTACGGCTTCATGCACTTGTTCATTGCAATCAAGTAAAAAAGCCGAGCCACGATACATTCCCCAACTGGCAAGGTAAAAACCAAGAGCAATACTTAATTGTTTATAATCTTTATGTTCGGCTTGTCTGGCTGCTTTAAATTGGCTATAGCACGTTTCCCACGAGCGATAACGATGCCAAGCATCATCTGCCGCTTCATTGTGAAACATGTAAGCAAACTTGATTAAATCATCTACACTCTTTTGAGCAAACACAACCAACTCCTATTTTCAAATGCCCAATACCAGGCAATAAAAAAGCGATTTCCATTCATCTCCACCCTGCCATAGGCTGTGCTTGGGCGACTGTGATTTACAAATTAAATAAAAAATGTAAATAAAGGAGATGAATTATCAACTCTGACAAGAGTTGATAATTCCATTATAATGGAATTGATTTTTGTAAAATTTTGTTATATTTCAATTACTTAAAAATTTTGGCAAATTTTCATATTTTTTGTATGTCTTTGTTTTTATTTAGCTTTGGTAAAAAATTAGTTCTGGATATTATTTGTTTATTTTTTAATCATAAAATTTACATTTCACATGAATTTTGCCAAATAGCGTGCAATAAAAAACACAGGATAGTATTTACCCTGTGTTTTTAGCAATATAGCATCATCAAAATAGATCAATTTGGGTGGCGTAGGGGCGTATCACATACGCCCTAGAATTTAGGGGAATATAATTTGCCCTAGA
>JAUNHS010000048.1:9808-12224 GCA_030523805.1 Acinetobacter sp. | reverse complement strand
ACAATAGCACAAAAAAAATACAATTATCAGCAGATAGTTATTTTTTGCCCTAGCCTACCTAAAATAAATAAGTTATAAATAAGCATGAGATTTTGAATATTATTTCAAATCCTATACACATTTTTTAGATTTCACAAAGACATAGGCTCGGAGTTATTGCAATGGAAAGAATCTGGCAAAACGCTTATACACAATTTGGAATTGATAAAGACATTTCATTACCAGCGGAACATACATCGCTCATTGATATTTTTGAGAATAATGTCGCACGATTCGCTCAGCGTAATGCCTTTGTTTTTATGGATAAATTTCTCACTTTTGCTGAGTTGGATCAACACAGTAAGGCATTTGCAGCTTATTTACAAAGTTTAAATTTGGCACAAGGCACACGTGTTGCGGTGATGATGCCAAACTTATTCCAATATCCAATTGCAATTTTAGGTATTTTGCGTGCTGGTTTGGTGTTAGTAAATGTCAATCCACTATATACCACTCGTGAATTGGAACATCAATTAAACGATTCAGGCTCAGAAGTATTAATTACTGTGGATCGTTTTGCTCACGTTTATCAACCTATTCATGGTAAAACGCCAGTTAAACACGTCGTGATTACAGGCATTGGCGATATGTTGGGCTTTTTGAAAGGATCTATCGTCAATTTTGTATTGCGTAGCGTGCGTAAAGAAGTCCCTGCTTGGCATATTGATGGTCATATTACCTTTAAAGATGCGTTGTCTCGTGTGTCTAGCAGTCGTTATCAACGTCCAACTTTGAGCTTAAGCCATACAGCCGTATTGCAATATACAGGTGGTACAACAGGCGTATCTAAAGGTGCAGAACTCACGCATCGCAATTTGATTGCCAATATGTTGCAAGTGGATAAAGTGTTTGAGAGCCGTTTTGGTCGTGGTGCAACATTGGAAAATGAATATTTTGCCTGTGCTTTGCCGTTGTATCACATTTTTGCTTTTACCGTGTGTGCGTTATACGGTATGTCTAAAGGTGCGACCAATATTCTCATTCCAAACCCACGTGATTTACCTGCAGTGATTAAAGAATTTCGTAAATATCGCCCTGCGATTTTCCCTGCGGTGAATACGCTCTTTAATGCATTAATCAACCACCCTGATTTTAAACAATTAGACCATAGCAATTTAAAAATTGCCATTGGTGGTGGTATGTCGGTTTTACCATCTACAGCAGAAGCATGGGAAAAAGTGACAGGCAATGTCATTACTGAAGGTTATGGCTTGTCGGAAACATCGCCTTTGGCAACAGTGAATGCACCAACCAATCCAGTATTTACTGGCACGATTGGCTTGCCTGCACCAAGCACCGATATTGCTATTTTAGATGATGATGGCAAACTGATTGCGGCAGGTAGCGTAGATGATGAAGGCAATCCATTGGCTGGTGAAATTTGTATCCGTGGCCCACAAGTGATGAAAGGCTATTGGAATCGTCCTGACGAAACAGCAAAGGTAATGACGGCAGATGGTTTCTTCCGTTCTGGTGATATTGGTTATATGAATGCTGAAGGCTTTGTAAAAATCGTAGATCGTAAAAAAGATATGATTTTGGTCTCTGGCTTCAATGTTTATCCAAATGAAATTGAAGAAGTGATTACCAAACATCCTAAAGTGCTAGAAGCCGCTGCCATTGGTGTGCCTGATGAAAAATCTGGCGAAGTGCCAAAAGTGTTTATTGTGAAAAAAGATGATTCTTTAACTACTGAAGAAGTGTTGGCTTTTGCTAAGCAAAACTTAACAGGTTATAAGCGTCCACGTTATGTAGAGTTTTTAACTGAATTGCCAAAATCTAATGTGGGTAAAATTCTGCGTAAAGATTTGCGTAAATGATTGTATGACATCATATAAATCATTGAATATTCATATAAAAATACCCAATCTAAGATTGGGTGTTTTTATTTTTGCTCAACAAAACAGTTAAAACCACTGCTCCCACACGACGCTAATCATCAATTTAATCGCTAAAATGCTTAATAAATATGGCAATACTTTTTTAATCCAATCCATACGAATTTTATGACGTAGCAATGTGCCAAACCACGAGCCAACAACTGCCATGACCATCATAAATACAAGCAATCGCCAATATTCTATAAAGCTAAAGCCAAGTGCAATATAAACCAATAATTTTGCCGTATGTACCACCGACATCATCAACGCCCCTGTACTCACGACAATGTGCGTATCATCATAATGTTTATTTAACACGGCGATATTTAACGGGCCAGGTGTACCGACAAACACGCCCAAACCTGTTTGCAAAAAGCCCACCCAAAAGAAGTGTTCAAATTTTCTAATCCAACGGTTAAAGTGCTGAGACCATTGAATAAGTAAAATATACAGTCCAATAAAAAATGGAATCCATTGCAACTCAAGCCATTGAATGA
>JAUNHS010000048.1:0-9708 GCA_030523805.1 Acinetobacter sp. | reverse complement strand
AAAATATACAGTCCAATAAAAAATGGAATCCATTGCAACTCAAGCCATTGAATGAATGTGCCAAACAAGCCCATTCCCAGCAATGAACCAAAAATAAAAGCTGCTAAATGTTCAGTTTGAATATATTTACGTCCAAACCACGCCCGTGAGCCATTACTCACCAATTGCGTAACAGCGTGTACAGGAATAATTGCCGCAGCAGGAACAAATAATGGCATTAAACCAATCAATAACATACCACCACCCAAGCCTGTAATAGCCGTCATGGCAGATGTTAAAAAATTGGCAAGTCCTAATAATATTTCATTGATCATTCGGCAATACTCCTTGATTGTGATTTGCACACGGTGGCGTAAACACGGCGTGCAAACCTTGCCACATCAATTTTCTTTTTTGCGAGCCAGCATTTCCTGTAAACGTTGTAAATGTTCCATCGCCACTTGCTTGGCATCTTTACCAGACACAACTTTATTGGTCTTACGTCCCAGCCAATTCAATTCATCTTGTGGTAATTCATCTAAAAAACGGCTCGGTGTCATTTGTCGCATTTGCGAACCTTGACGACGTTGTTCGGCTAAAGTCAGTGTCAATGCTTGCTTGGCACGAGTAATGCCTACATACATCAAGCGACGTTCTTCTTCAACGGTATCGGCAGCAATAGAATTTTTATGTGGCAGCAATTCTTCTTCTAAACCAATGATATAGACGTAAGGAAATTCCAAACCTTTCGCTGCGTGCAAGGTTAAAAGATTGACTTTATCAGTGTCTTGCTCTTCTTGCTGTTGTTCCAGCATATCCAATAAAACCAATTTACGAATGACGCTTTCAATATTTTTTTCATCAACATCATCTTCTTTGTTGATTAAATTTTGAATGCTGTTCATCAAACTTTCAATATTATCCAGTTTGCTTTTTTCTTGAGCTGGTGTTGCCGCTTGCTCTTTGACATAATCAATATAACCCACTTCATTCATCATTTGGCGAATGAGTGGCACAGGATTGTCATCATCAAGCAATTCTTTAGTAAAATGCTCAATAAAATTAGCAAAATCATGTAGTTGGCTTGCTGTTTTGTTCGCAAGCACGCTCCCTAAACGCTGATCGGCAGCTGCCATCAACAATGAAAAACGATGCTCTTGTGCAAATAAGCCCAATTTCTCCAAAGTTACAGGGCCGATAGAACGCTTTGGCGTATTGATAATGCGTAAAAATGCACTGTCATCATCAGGGTTAATCACCAAGCGTAAATAGCTCATCACATCTTTAATTTCTGCTCGTGCGAAAAATGATGTCCCCCCAGAAATTTTATAAGGAATTTGTAATTGGCGTAACTGCGTTTCTAATACACGGGCTTGGAAATTACCACGATACAAGACCGCATAATCTTTCCATGAAAGACCATTCATTAAGCGATGCGTCATAATATCTTTCACTACACGCTCGGCTTCATCATCATCATTACGGCAAGTAATCACACGAATATCTTCACCATAGCCTTTATCGCTCCATAATTGCTTGTCAAAAATGTGTGGATTATTACTAATCACAGCATTGGCAGATTTTAAAATACGACTAGTAGAACGGTAATTTTGCTCCAGTTTCACCACTCTTAAATTGGGAAAATCTTTTTGTAGCAATGCCATATTTTCAGGCTTTGCACCACGCCATGCGTAAATGGATTGGTCATCATCGCCCACCGCAGTAAAACGCCCTAACACGCCCACCAATAATTTAACTAACGCATATTGTGCTGTATTGGTATCTTGATATTCGTCCACCAAAAGATAACGTACTCGCCCTTGCCACTTTTCACGCACAGCGGCATTTTCTTGTAGTAAACGGGTCGGCATGACAATCAAATCATCAAAATCTACTGCATTATACGCCCGCAAATTGCGTTCATAGAGTTGATATAAATGTGCAATTTGTACATCTTCAGGCGTTTCGCAGCAGCTGTGAGCTTGTTCAGGTAAAATCAGTTCGTTTTTCCAATCAGAAATTCTTTTGATGGCTTTATTAATCAGCTCTTTACTTTCCGCTCCTGACATATTATCACGCTGCATTAAATCGCTTAAAATGCGTTTGCAATCATCGGCATCTAAAATAGAAAAATTGCTTTTTAAAACCGTATGCTTCAGCTCGGTACGCAATAAATTTAAACCAAACGTGTGGAAGGTAGAAACGCTTAATCCTTTGGCTTCTTCACGGCTTAACAATTTACTGACACGCTCTTTCATTTCTCGTGCAGCTTTGTTGGTAAAAGTCATTGCTGTGATACGATGAGCAGCAATGCCACATTTTTGTACTAAATAAGCAATTTTTTGCGTAATTACAGATGTTTTGCCCGACCCTGCACCTGCTAATACTAATAATGGTCCTTGTGTGTAGTGCATGGCTTCTAGCTGTTTGTCGTTTAATGATGTTTTAGACATAAGAAACTCGTCATGAAAAATAAAAAGCTATTATAACAAATCACTCGCCATTAAGTTGTAATTTTTGTCTTTAAATCCAATGGCGTAATTCTGTTTTAATATTGATACAAACAATCCTGTAAGATCAAACATTTTGCGTGTAATTTATTTAAATTATGCAATGAATTACCATGCTTTTGTATTTCATTTTGCCATGAAAAATCATTAACCGATTGCTGATGCTGTAATGTTTTGAATATCAAATAAACAGGAGCTTGTGTTTCTTGGCGTAACGTGTGTATAAAGTCAAAAAAATGCTGATTTAATCTATTTTGATGATCTAACATCATGCTTGTAAATACTCTGGCGTAAATATATTTCCCTTGTTCAATTTTGACAAGTTTATGATTTTTAAAACGATCTTTTTCTATCGTTTTGCTTTTTTGTTCTAAAATTAAATAGCTAAAAGTTGTCATGACTACTACTCTGTAGGTACGATACAATAATTTACCCCATATTCAATATAAAAATCAGGCTGCATAATTTGCTGTATAGATACAAACTTGAATAAATGTTCATTATCATCGCCATAAAAGAAAGAGATGGTTTCATGATGTTCAGCTAATTTAACAAGCATTGTAACAATAGGTTGGGATAAAAGCATCGCACAAGGTAACGTTAATTTCCCTTGCCGTATTAATTTCATATTTTTATTAAATTCTTTCGCATAATGCTGACGAGTGATAAAACCTTGTGGTGTAATAATACAAGGCTGTAAAAAATCATCTGTATAATTGAACGTTTTACAATAATAAGTCGTTGAATCGTCTTGTCCTGTACAATAAAATCTCTCTTTCTTTAGATATTCAATATGACGATTATGCATATGACAACTTACTCTAAAAAACATTTTTGATTAATCTCTATTCTCCATATCATAATGGCAAAATATAGAGTATCGCCCCAATAAAAGCAATACTCTACATCTACATTCACAATTTTTGCTGTATGTTGCCTAAATAATTTTGCCTAATTCTTCTGCTTCACTTCATCTACAGCTTTTTGCACATCATCATGCGTTACATGACGAACATCTGTCCCGCTTTGGCTATAAATGACCAATTCAGCAATATTTTTTGCATGATCGCCAATACGTTCTAATGCTTTGAAAATCCACAATAAATCAATCGCGTACGCCACAGGCATGGTGTGATCGGTAATTTGTGCCAAAATGTGTTTTAAAGCATATTGATATTCTTGGTTAATAAATTGGTCGTTACGAATGACTTCAAATGCCAATTCCACATCGGCATGAGCAAAGGCATTTAACGCATCGTGAATCATCAATCGCACTTGATTGCTTAATGCTTGCACTTCACGAGATGATGCACGTTGCTCATCTTGTAACAGTTGTACAATGCGTTTGGCAATTTTACTGCATTCATCGCCAATGCGTTCTAAATCTACTACACCCTTGCTTAACGCCATAATAAAGCGTAAATCATTGGCTGTTGGTTGGCGTTTTGCGACCAATAAAAAGAGTTGTTCATCAAGTAAACGTTCTTGTTGGTTGATGTTTTGGTCATCTTCAATCACTTGCAATGCCAAAGCAGGATTGCTTTCCATAAAAGCGTGAACCGCTTGGGCTAAATGTTGATTGACATTTTCGCCCATCGCCATAAAAAGCTGGCGTGCTTGTTGCAGTTCATGGTCATATTGTTTTGATGTATGTTGGCTCATGTTTCTCTATTCTCTAGCTATTCAATGATTTGTTGGGAAATCGCAATTAACCATAACGCCCTGTAATATAATCTTCAGTAGCTTTGTGTTTTGGTTTGCTGAAAATTTGATTGGTCTCACCCATTTCAATCATATCGCCCAAATACATATAAACGGTGTAATCGGAGCAACGTGCCGCTTGTTGCATATTATGCGTAACAATGGCGATGGTATAATCTTGTTTTAAATCATGGATTAAGTCTTCAATTGCCCCTGTAGAAATTGGGTCAAGTGCTGATGTTGGTTCATCAAGCAATAGTACTTCTGGGCGTGTAGCGACTGCTCGTGCAATACATAATCGTTGCTGCTGACCACCTGAAAGCGATAAACCTGATGCTTTGAGTTTATCTTTCACTTCTGTCCATAATGCGGCTTTTTGCAATGCCCACTCTACTCGCTCGTCCATTTCGGCACGGCTTAATTTTTCGTATAAACGCACACCAAATGCGACATTGTCATAAATAGACATTGGAAATGGCGTTGGCTTTTGGAACACCATACCAACTCTGGCACGCAATAAATTGACATCAACATTGGCATCTAAAATATTTTGTCCATCAAGCTGAATTGCCCCTGTGGCTCGCATACCTGTATATAAATCATACATACGATTAAAGGTACGCAATAAGGTAGATTTACCACAACCCGATGGCCCAATAAATGCGGTTACTTTTTTATCAGCGATGTCTAGGTTGATATTTTTCAACGCATGAAAATCGCCATAATAAAAGTCTAAATTTTGGACTTGCAACTTCGGTTGTACAAGAGTTTCAGATAAATTTTGCATAGTGTTTTGGCTCGTATTGTGGCTCATATTTTGGCTCATGCCATGATTGGTCTGTGTCTTGTTTTTCATCAATGGATTGCTCGCAGGACGGCTTGGGTCAATCAATACACGTTGTACTGTGGCTTCATTTGCCGTGTGTAAAGCATTCATCGGACGATGGCTATTTTTGTTCAATTCTTTTAACATCAGCGACTCCTATTTCTGTTTTGTTTCTCGGCTCATTACTCGTGCAATGATGTTGAGTGTCAATACTGCAAAAGTAATCAATAATGCGGCTGCCCACGCCAAGCTGTGCCAGTTTTGATATGGACTCATGGCGAATTGGTAAATGGTATTTGGTAAGTTGGCAATGGCATGGCTCATATCTGTACTAAAGTATTGATGATTGAGTGCCGTAAACAGTAACGGTGCAGTTTCGCCTGTAATGCGTGCAAAACCTAACAATACACCCGTTAATAAACCTGCTTTTGATGCTTTTACCGTAATGCTTAACACCATTTTCCACTTTGGCGTACCCAAAGCATAGGCAGCTTCACGCAAATGATTAGGCACAAGTCGCAGCATATTTTCTGTACTTCGCACCACCACTGGAATAATAATTAACGCCAATGCCAATGCTCCAGCCCAACCTGAAAAGCTCCCACCACGCACCATCAATTCAAAAATAAACAAACCAATAACAATAGACGGTGCAGAAAGCAGAATATCATTCATAAAACGTGTCGCTTTGGCTAACCATGAATTTTGGTCAAACTCAGCCAAATACACGCCTGCCAATAAACCAATCGGTGTACCAATGCACAATGCGGTAAAAGTCATCATCACCGAGCCGACAATGGCATTTCGCAAACCACCTAAAGCATTGGGTGGTGGCGTATCCATACTAAATACAGGCAATTGAATTAAACCTTGTAAACCACTTGCCAGCAAAGTCCACAAAATCCACAACAACCAGAACAAGCCAAAAATCATAGCAAACCAAGCAAAGCCCAAACCGACAGCATTTTTCCATTGGCGTTTGCGATACAAGTTTGTTTGCAAATGCGTTAATTGGTGGTGCGATGTCGCAGAATGTTGTACTGTTGCATTCATCATAATTCCCCTATTGCTTTATTTGCCCTGTTGGCGGTCAATTTTCATCAGCATAAATTTAGACAATGACAGCACCACTAAGGTAATAATGAATAAAATCAAACCTAAGTGTAATAATGATGCAAGGTGCAAATCGTTAGACGCTTCGGCAAACTCATTGGCCAATGCCGATGTAATAGATACGCCTGACGAAAAGAAACTGGCATTAATATTAAAGGTATTACCAATTAAGAATGTAACAGCCATCGTCTCGCCCAATGCACGTCCCAAGCCCAAAATCACACCACCAACTACACCTGCTTTGGTATAAGGCAAAATGATTTTATACATCACTTCCCAAGTGGTTGCTCCCATACCATAAGCTGATTCTTTCAATAATGGCGGAACAATGGCGAACACATCACGCATCGTCGCTGCAATAAATGGAATAATCATAATGGCAAGTACCAATGATGCAGTGAATAAACCAATCCCCATCGGCACGCCACTAAACAATGCCCCCAGCACAGGCACATCGCCCAAATATTGAATTAATGTAGGTTGTACATGCTGTGCAAACCACGGTGCAAATACAAATAAACCCCACATACCATAAATAATAGACGGAATCCCTGCCAATAATTCTATGGCAATGCCCAAAGGCTTACGCAAAAATGCAGGACAAAGCTCCGTCAAGAAAATCGCAATACCAAAACTAATCGGTACAGCAATCACAATCGCTAGCAACGATGTCATAATCGTGCCATACACAGGTGCTAATGCCCCATATTGCTGTGTTACAGGATTCCATTCTGCACTGCTATAAAATGCAAAACCATATTGCTCAATACTCGGCATTGCCCCAATAATTAGTGAAATTAAAATTCCACCCAATGATAACAACACCAACCAAGCAAATAATTTTGTGATGCCTACAAAAAGCCAATCGTAGCGTTTTTGTTTTGCTAATTGTGCTTGTAAATCAGACATTTTGCTCTCTTATGCTCGTTCAATCATTTATCCAATACAATGTTCCATCGTGTGAGTTTGGTAAGATGTAGGGCGTTATTGATACGCCCCAATCTTTGTTCTATGCTTAACAATACTCACAATTTTTATCAAGCTGATCCAATCTATCCAACCAATCCAGTAAGACCAATCTCGTGAGATTATGGCTTCGCTTGATAAACCGCTTGCCCTTGAGCATCCACCACTTGCGACCAGCTTTGCTTAAACAATGCCACCGCTTGATCTGAGAATGGTACATAATCCAATGTCAATGCTTGCTCATCAGCTTGGTCAAATGCCCAGTTAAAGAAGTTTAAAACACCAGCCACTTGCTGTGGATTTTTAGGATTTTTATGCACCAAAATAAAGGTAGATGCAGCAATCGGCCATGCTTGTTCAGTCGCAGAGTTGGTAATTAAAGCATGGAAACCTTTGGCTTTAGACCAGTCAATATCGCCTGCTGCTGAGAAACTTTCCGCTGATGGCTGTACGGTTTTACCTGCGGCATTCACCATCGCAGTATGTGCCATGCCATTTTCTTTGGCGTAGGCATATTCCACATAGCCAATCGCATTTGGAATACGATTTACCGTACTTGCCACGCCTTCATTGCCCTTACCACCAGCACCAGACTGTGCTGTTGGCCATGAAATGCTCTTATCTACACCCACTTTACTAGACCATGTGCTAGACACTTTGGCAAGATAATCGGTAAAGTTAAATGTCGTACCAGAACCATCTGAACGGAATACAGTCGTAATATTGGCATCAGGCAAATTCAACTGTGGATTGAGTGCTTTAATCGCTTCATCATTCCACTTGGTAATTTCGCCTAAATAAATTTTCGCCAAGACATCACCACTTAAAACCAACTCACCCGCTTTCACGCCTTGAATATTCACCACAGGGACAACGCCACCAATCACCGTTGGGAATTGGATTAAACCATTCTTTTCTAATTCTTCAGGTGTCATTGGAGCATCAGAAGCACCAAAATCAACAGTATTTTCAATAATTTGCTTAATACCACCAGATGAACCAATCGATTGATAATTGACTTGACCACCTGTCAAAGCATGGAAATCAGCCGACCATTTTGAATAAATCGGTGCTGGGAATGATGCCCCTGCCCCTGTAATTTGCATAGAAATTTTGTCATTGCCTTGATACGCTGCCGCTGCTGCTTTGGCTTGCTCAGAAACTGCTGCTGTTGCAGGATTTGCTGCCGCTTTTGGTTGGCTCTCGCTGCTGCACGCTGTAAGAGCAAAAGCACTGATTAAACTGAACGCTAAAATTGAATGACGCATTGTCGTCTCCTTAAATTGCTACATATCGCCTAAAAAGGCAGTTTTTTACCATGTGCTTATAATTTGCCAAACTTTTATGACAGTTACATGATGTTTCAATGACAATTCCATGACGTTTTTATTGCAGTTTAATGACAAATGTGCTGTTATTCTTGTTTCTATTTTATACAGTGCTGAGCGTGTAGCTTTTAATCCATTTGAGATTTTTATGACAAATGCACGTTTCATTAGCATTTACCTGCCATTTTTTGCTACAATAGCTCTAATTTTTTTAATTTTAAGTAGATGCAATCATGACACAAACTGCTGAACATTTATCTACCACCTACGACCCATCAAGCATTGAGAAAAAATGGTACGATGTGTGGGAGCAAAACGGCTATTTCAAACCAACTTTAGACAAAGAACAATCGTTCTCTATCGCCCTGCCACCACCAAACGTAACTGGCTCGCTACACATGGGACACGGCTTTAACAATGCCATCATGGACGCATTGACTCGTTATCATCGCATGAAAGGTTTTAATACGCTGTGGCAACCAGGTACTGACCACGCAGGCATCGCCACGCAAATGGTGGTAGAACGTCAGCTCGGTGCAGAAGGCATCACTCGCCACGACCTTGGGCGTGAAAAATTTTTAGAAAAAGTGTGGCAATGGAAAGAGCAATCAGGTGGTACGATTACCAAACAAATTCGCCGTTTGGGTTCATCGGTGGACTGGTCTCGTGAACGCTTTACCATGGACGATGATTTATCCAAAGTGGTTAAAGAAGTGTTTGTGCGTCTGCATGAGCAAGGTCTGATTTATCGTGGCAAACGCCTTGTAAACTGGGACCCTAAACTGCACACTGCCCTATCGGATTTGGAAGTAGAAAGCGTAGAAGAACAAGGCTCGCTGTGGCATTTCCGTTATCATTTTGCTGATAAAACCTTACGCACCCAAGACGGCAACGATTATCTCGTAGTCGCAACCACACGTCCAGAGACGCTGCTTGGCGATAGTGCCGTAGCCGTTCACCCAGAAGATGAACGCTATAAACATTTGATTGGCAAGAGCATTATTCTGCCGATTACAGGTCGTGAAGTGCCGATTGTCGCTGATGATTATGTAGAAAAAGAGTTCGGTACAGGCTGCGTAAAAATCACCCCTGCTCACGATTTTAACGACTATGAACTCGGCAAACGCCATAGCCTGCCACTCATCAATATTTTTGATGAAAATGCGTGTATCAAAGCTGAATTTGATTTTATTAGCAAGGCTGGCGAACAGATTTCTGACCATATTACTGCACCCAATGATTATGCAGGACTTGAGCGTTTTGCTGCTCGTAAAAAGCTCGTTGA
>JAUNHS010000047.1:6730-12352 GCA_030523805.1 Acinetobacter sp. | reverse complement strand
GGGGTAGGTTGGTAAGTACACACAAAACTTAAACTAATAATCGTGATTAAAATCACCGAGAATAAGAAAAAGCGTTTTGCCCAACGTTGTTCATCTTTAGCTTTAAATCCAATTAAACCCAAATAAATCCAATAGCCACATAAAATATTATTTACAATTACCGACCAAATATTGGTATAGTCATAAACATAAAGAATATTCACGCAAATCATGAATAAAATCATATAAATGATGCATTCAATCTTCGTGCGGCGAATAGAACGAGCAACAGGCAAAATTGGAATACCTGCATTTTTATAATCATCAAAACGATAAATTGCAATACCCCAAGAATGTGGCATTTGCCAAAATGCGTAGGCAAAGAAAATAACCAATGCGGCTAAATCAAATTCTGCAGTTACCGCAGTATAGCCAATGACAGGTGGACTTGCCCCCGAAAAGCTACCGATGACGGTTTGATGAATATTGTGTCGTTTAGACCATAAACTATACAATACTACATACACAAAAAAACCTAAAACCGCAAAGCTAAACGCATAAGCATTGACCAAAAACCATAAAATCGCAAAACCTATGAGACCTAATATAGCAGCATAAATAAGAGCAATGGTTGGTGTAATGGTTTTTTTAACTAAAGCACGATTTTGTGTACGTTGCATTTTGTGATCAATATCTTGATCAATCACATTATTGACAACACAACCTGAAGCAACAACAAGTGTTGTCCCCAGCAAAGTGTAGAAGAGTAGAAGGAAATCAATTTGACCTTGGGCGGCTAAAAAGAAGCCGCCCAAAGTGGTAATGAAATTACCAAATAGAATTCCCGGTTTAGTCAGGAATAAGTACTTTTTAAACATGACTATCCGTTAAGAGATCATCATATTTGAGTGTAGGTAATTCATAATCCATACCGAACCGATCAAAAGAGCAGAAATGGTAAGGAGTGTATAGGTAAATGCAATAACATTCCAGCGTTGTTCTGGTGAGCTATTCATATGTAAGAAATAGATCAATTGAATTAACACTTGAGCAACTGCAGTAATACCAATTACCGTCATGATTAAAGTTTTTTGACCTTCAAAACCACCTGACATTACCATGTAGAATGGCACAATAGTCAAGATGATAGAAAGAATAAAACCAATCACGTAATGTTTTACGCTACCGTGAGATTCATTGCTGTGATTATCGTGATGACTCATTACAGAACTCCCATCAAATAAACAACACTGAATACACAGATCCATACGATGTCTAGGAAGTGCCAGAATAAACTTAAGCACGCTAAACGGCGAGTGTTAGGCAATGTCAAACCATATTTTTTGATTTGAATCATTAATACTAACATCCACACCAAACCAGACGTTACGTGGATACCGTGTGTACCAACTAAAGTAAAGAATGCAGATAAGAATGCACTTTTACTTGGGCCATGACCTTCATGTACAAGGTGGCTAAATTCGTAAATTTCCATACCAATGAAGGCAGCACCAAATACGAATGTTACCGCAAGCCAGAATAAAACCTGACCTACATTTTTCTTGTACTGTGCAAGTACAGCAAAACCGAAAGTAACAGAAGAGATGAGTAGGGCAAAGGTTTCAGTTAATACGAAACCTAAGCTACCACTAAACAAATCTTTTGCACTTGGTGTACCTACAGGCACGTGCTGACTTAATACGGCGAACGCAATGAAGAGTGTACCGAATAAGATTAAGTCAGTCATCAAGTATGTCCAGAAACCAAAGACAGTGATGTCTGTATCATCGTGATGATGATGCTCATCGTGTCCGTGGTGATGAAGTACTTCGCTCATATCTTAGTCCTTCTTCAAATGTTGTTCTAACAGTGCAAAACGTTCATTTTCAATACGTTCAACTTCTGCAGCTGGTACATAGTAATCCACTTTCTTCGTGAACGAGCTTGCGATAAATGATGCGATTGCTGCTGCAAAAGATGCAACCACTAACCACCAAATATGCCAAATTAAAGCAAAGCCCATAATGCTAAGAAGAATAGCGATACCAAAACCTGCTACACGGTTGGTCGGCATATGAATGTCTACATATTTTTCAGGACGAACGTAAGCCACGCCATTTTGTTTGTCGTGCCAGAAACGATCCACACCTTCACCATTTGGAATAAATGCGAAGTTATAGAACGGTGCTGGAGATGTTGTACCCCAATCAAATGTACGACCATCAACCCAAGCATCACCTGTGTAGTCCATGTTTTTGTGGCGTTGCAAGAAGCCTACGATAATTTGCATTACGAAACTTGCAATACCTAAAGCAACTAATACAGCACCAAACATTGCGATGTTCAAGTATGGATCCCATTCTGGGTTGTTATATGTGTTCAAACGACGAGTCATACCCATGAAACCAAGGATATACAATGGCATGAACGCAAAATAGAAACCGAAGAACCAGAACCAGAACGCTGCTTTACCCCATGCTTCGTTTAATTTCCAACCAAACATTTTTGGCCAATAGAATACTAAACCAGCAAATAGAGCAAATACTACACCACCGATAATTACGTTATGGAAGTGAGCAACTAGGAACAATGAGTTGTGTACCAAGAAGTCCGCAGGTGGGATTGCCATAAGTACACCAGTTAAACCACCGATACCGAAGGTAACAAGGAAGCCAACTGTCCAAAGCATAGGCGATGTAAAGGTAATGCGACCTTTATACATGGTGAACAACCAAGAGAATAGTTTAACACCAGTAGGAATCGCAATAATCATGGTCATGATACCGAAGAAGGCATTCACGTTTGCACCCGCACCCATCGTGAAGAAGTGGTGAAGCCAAACAACCAATGATAATACGGTAATTGCAACAGTCGCATAAACCATTGAATGATAACCAAACAATGTTTTACGAGTATAAGTTGCAACGATTTCTGAATATAAACCGAATGCTGGTAATACCAACAAGTAAACTTCAGGGTGACCCCAAGTCCAAATCAAGTTTACATAAAGCATTGGGCTACCGCCAAGCTCATTTGTAAAGAAGTGGAAATCAAAGTAACGGTCAAGGGTAAGCATTGCCAAAGTAGCAGCTAATACAGGGAATGTCGCCAAGATTAACACGCAGGCACATAAAGTTGTCCAAGTGAAAATCGGCATATCCATTAACTTCATACCTGGTGCACGCATCTTAATAATCGTTACGAAGAAGTTTACACCTGTTAAAGTTGTACCCACACCTGAGATTTGGATTGCCCAAATATAGTAATCCACACCCACACCTGGAGAGTATTGAATACCAGATAGAGGAGGGTAGGCCATCCAACCTGTTGCAGCAAATTCACCAATCGCTAATGATGCCATCATCAAACCAGCAGAACCAGCAAATAGCCAGAAACTCAAAGAGTTTAATAATGGGAACGCAACGTCACGAGCACCAATTTGCAATGGTACGATGATGTTAAAGAATGCTGCTACAAGACCCATCGCTACGAAGAAGATCATAATTACGCCGTGTGCGGTAAAGATCTGGTCGTAATGCTCAGGGTGTAGATAGCCTTCGCCACCACCTTTTGCAAGGAATAATTGTAAACGCATCATGATTGCATCGGCAAAGCCACGCACAAGCATGACAATAGATACAACGATATACATGATACCGATTTTCTTATGGTCCACAGAAGTAAACCATTCATTCCACAAATAACCCCATTTTTTGAAATAAGTGATACCTGCAACTAAGGCAATACCACCTAAAATCATCAATGCAACTGTAACCAATACGATTGGATCGTGTGGAATTGCATCTGGGCCTAATTTACCGAATAAAAATGACATTTTTTATTCTCCTTGCACGTGTGCAATATTGGCACATACTGTGTCTTTTGTTGCTTCAGGTTGTGCAACTTCACCGTGAGTCATATTATTCATGTTACTCATGTAGCAATTAATCACAGAATTGAATAATGTTGGATCTACAGAAGAATAATATGTTACAGGGTGTGGTTTAGTAGGATAAGGACCTTCTGCTTGAGCAATTGCAGCCAACTTCTTCTGAGTTTCTGAACCATGCTCAGCATTTTTCACCATTGCATCAATTTGAAGTTGAGAACGGTTACCATCACGTAAAGACTTAAATTCAGCTTTATCTAAAGTTGCTTTTTGAACAGCTGTAGTGCCTTTTTCATCTACAGTGATAGTATTACCTTGACCTGCTTTAACTGTTTCTACCCATTTTGCAAAGTCATTGTCGCTCAAGCTGTGTGCTTTAAAGTACATTTGTGAGAAACCATAACCGCTATAGTTAGAAGAGAAACCACGGTAAACACCTACGCCATCTGCTTCAAGGTTAAGTTGCGTCTGCATACCTGCCATTGCATAGATTTGGCCTGCTAACTGTGGAATGAAGAATGAGTTCATTGTAAAGTTAGACGTAATACGGAAGTTTACAGGAGTTTTTTCAGGGAAGCGTACTTCGTTTACCATTGCAATTTCTTGCTCTGGATAAATGAACACCCATTTGAACTGTTCAGCAATTACTTGGATAGTAACTGGCTTTTTGTCTGACTCTAAAGGACGATAAGGGTCATATTTGTGAGAACCCCACCATGTAAGTGTCGCTAGAATCGCAATGATAATAATAGGGATACCCCAAACAGTATATTCAATAGCTGTTGAGTGAGCCCAATTTGGTTTGTATTCTGAACCTTTATCTGCACGGTATTTATAACCAAACCATAAAGCCATGATGATTGTAGGGATAACGACTAATAACATTAAATAAATCGAAATCATCATCAAGTTACTTAAGCCAGCAGCTACTGGCCCTTTAGGGTTTACTAATACCCAATCGCCACCGCAGCCCGTAAGCAATGCAGTTGCGACAGATAAAGACAATACAGCTAAGATCGTTTGTCTCATTTTACAACCTCGGTGAAGAGAATGATTTCCTCATTGCATCAACGCAATGCAGGATAGCGATGAAAATGTCGCATGATTGAAAAAAAGCATTTGAAGTTGTAAACAATAAAATACAACAATTTTTTTCAATCATGTAACACCGTCATCTTAACTCTATATTATGCACTAAATTGCTTGACTATACTAGACAAAACTTAAACAAAATACCGAAAAAAAGTAAGGTAATCGGTATTTTAAGCTAAAAAAGTGGGTGGAGATAAGTTGATTGTTTTAGTTGGAATTTTTTATAAAAATAATAAAGATGAGTAATATTAAAAATAAAAATAGCATAAAGCAAAATGCTGCTTTATGCTATTTGAGTACAAATGCTTTTTATATCTAACGGTTTATTTTTTGCGATACAAAATCACTTTGGTGCGAGCAAGTCGGTCGTGTAAGGTTGTTCGCTTTGGCGATGTAAAGAGCATAATGAAGTCTATGACAAAAACAATCATTAATAATGGAAAAAGCATGAGTAATTGCGATAAAAGTAAGAATACAAATGAACGCAAGAAAAATGCACGCCATGAACTGACCATTTGATTATTTTCGGCATCAACGATTTGTAATTTAAATAATTTTTTACCAATGCTTTGCCCTGTTTGGCGAATCAATTCATGCTGAATAAATAATAAAAATAGCGTATAAACAAGTAGAGCAATATTTAACCATGATGGAATGGAATT
>JAUNHS010000047.1:0-6630 GCA_030523805.1 Acinetobacter sp. | reverse complement strand
ATAAAAATAGCGTATAAACAAGTAGAGCAATATTTAACCATGATGGAATGGAATTAGAAAATTGCTCTAAAATTTGCATTTGTTGCTCAGTAGCATTTGCCGTTGTAGCTTCATTTGCAAGGCGAGTTACAGCATCTATAGGAAAATAAAGTGCAGTAACAATGATTTGTGGTAATGATAGCAATAAAAGATCTACAAATTTGGCTATCATGCGTTTGCCACGTCCTGCCAACTCTGCCGATGAATTTTGCTTTTGTACTGGCTCTTGATAGGGTTGGTGGTGGGAAATGATCGTACTATTGCTCGTCGTGTTCGTTGTTGCCAATGTATCGTTGCTTGATGTGGTTTGTTGTGTTGTATTGATGGTCGTGGGTTGGTATGAAAATTGTCCTTGTGTAACTTCGCCAACCGTTTTCCATTCTTTCATGCCTTGATGCCAAATAAGGTCGGTCAGTAGCACTTGTTGGCTTGCAAGCATTTGATTTAATTGCTCTAAAGTGTAAGGGCCTGCTTGTTGATTGTTGCGAGCTAAATAGATTTGCATATTAAAATTCTCTAAAGATAGCATAGCACAGTTGGGCTATAGTGGTTAATACAATCTATTTTACACGCTTTTTGTGGATAAAGCATTAAAAAGGCGATGGGGCATGATAATTATTGGCGATTATTCGGTAAAAATGATATTATTCATCTAAAATATCCACACATTGTGCATTCAATAATTGTGCTA
Source organism: Acinetobacter sp. (assembly GCA_030523805.1). Lineage (GTDB taxonomy): Bacteria > Pseudomonadota > Gammaproteobacteria > Pseudomonadales > Moraxellaceae > Acinetobacter. Next base: position 5,900 of record JAUNHS010000047.1, on the reverse strand, counting down.
AATCAGAAGGATTTAACGCAATTTCCAAGCCACGTTTGCCACCACTGATGTACATGGTTGTTAATGATGTCGCACTATGGTCAATGACCGTTGTTAAACGCTTTTTCTGTGCCAAAGGACTAATACCACCGACCAAATAGCCTGTTAAACGTTCTGCATCTTTAATGTCTGCCATACGCACTTTTTTAGCGGCAACAGCTTTTGCCATTTTGCGTAAACTGAGCTGATGGCTGACAGGTAATACGGCAACATAGTAATTTTTGTCATCGGTAACGAGTAGGGTTTTGAACACTTCATGAGCTTGTAGATTGAGTTTTGCTACAGCTTCATCGCCAAAATTTTGATTGTTTGGATCGTGTGGATAATCGTAAGTTTGAAATGCAATATTGTGCTTTTTCAAGAGTTTGCAAGCAGGAGTCATGATGATTTCCAATATTAGGGTAAAAATAAAGCAAGCGGTTAAACTTGCTTTATTTTCGGATCATTTTATGTTGAGATGGTTTTAGCGTTTGAAAAATTATTTTTCACCCGCCAAGAAGAACCATGTATCCAATACCGAATCAGGGTTTAATGACACCGATTCAATATTTTGCTCCATCAGCCATTTTGCAAGGTCAGGGTGGTCTGATGGGCCTTGACCACAAATGCCCACATATTTACCTGCTTTACGGCACGCATGAATTGCCATAGAAAGCAAGGCTTTAACTGCTAAATCACGCTCATCAAACAAGTGTGAAACAATACCACTATCACGGTCTAAGCCAAGTGTGAGCTGTGTCAAATCGTTTGAACCGATTGAGAAGCCATCAAAATGCTCAAGGAATTGCTCTGCCAATAACGCATTGGTTGGTAATTCACACATCATGATGATTTTTAAGCCATTTTCGCCACGTTTTAAGCCATTTTGTGCAAGCAATTCAATCACACGTTTTGCTTCGCCTACGGTACGCACGAATGGAATCATGATTTGTACATTGGTTAAGCCCATTTCATCACGCACTTTTTTCAAGGCACGGCATTCTAACTCAAAGCAATCACGGAAATTGTCCGAAACATAACGGCTTGCACCACGGAAGCCCAACATTGGGTTTTCTTCTTCAGGTTCGTACAATTTACCACCAATTAAGTTGGCATATTCGTTTGATTTAAAGTCCGACATACGCACAATTACAGGCTTATCGGCAAATGCTGCAGCCAAAGTAGAAATACCTTCTACCAATTTTTCTACATAGAAATCAATCGGTGAAGCATAGCCTGCAGTACGCATCATCACAGCTGCACGGGTTTCTCGTGGTAAGCTATCAATGTTAATCAACGCTTTTGGATGCACGCCAATCATACGGTTAATGATAAACTCTAAACGTGCTAAACCCACACCTTCATTTGGAATTTGTGCAAAGTCAAATGCACGGTCAGGGTTGCCGACATTCATCATAATTTTGAAAGGTAATGATGGCATAGATTCAATAGAATTGCTTTGAATTTCAAAGTCTAAGCAACCTTCATAAACAAAACCTGTATCGCCTTCAGCACATGATACGGTAACTTCTTGGCCATCTTGTAAAATTTCAGTGGCATTGCCCGAACCTACAATCGCAGGTACGCCCAATTCACGAGCAATAATTGCCGCATGGCAAGTACGACCACCACGATTGGTAATAATCGCAGAAGCACGCTTCATTACGGGCTCCCAATCTGGGTCGGTCATGTCAGACACTAACACATCGCCATCTTGCACTTTGTCCATTTCTTTAATAGACGTAACAATACGCACTTTACCTGAGCCAATACGCTGACCAATTGAACGACCTTCAACCAATACGCTGCCTTTTTGCTTGAGTAAGTAACGCTCCATTGTGCCTACATTTTGGCGGCTTTTCACCGTTTCAGGGCGTGCTTGTACAATGTATAATTTGCCATCATCGCCATCTTTTGCCCATTCAATATCCATTGGCATACCGTAGTGTTGCTCAATGATTAAGGCTTGTTTAGCGAGTTCGTGCAATTCTTCATCAGTTAATGCAAATTGCTGACGGTCTTGCTTTTCTACATCGACAATCGCTACAGATTTACCTGCACTGGCATCTTGCGTGTAAATCATTTTTTGATGTTTAGAGCCTAAATTACGGCGTAATACCGCAGGGCGACCATTGTTCAATAATTTTTTAGATAAATAAAATTCATCAGGGTTTACCGCACCTTGTACTACCATTTCGCCCAAACCATAAGACGCTGTAATGAAAACAACATCACGGAAGCCTGACTCGGTGTCTAGGGTAAACATGACGCCAGATGAACCTGTTTCAGAACGCACCATATATTGTACACCTGCTGACAATGCCACTAAACTGTGGTCAAAACCTTGATGCACACGGTAAGCAATCGCACGGTCGTTAAATAATGATGCAAATACTTCTTTAATGGCAATTAAAACATTATCAATGCCACGAATGTTTAGGAATGTTTCTTGCTGACCTGCAAATGACGCATCTGGCAAATCTTCAGCTGTCGCTGATGAACGCACCGCTACCGCAATATCGGCATTGCCATTGGCTAAGGTAGCAAAAGCATCACGAATATCTTGTTCCAATTCAGGTGTTAAAGGTGTATCCACAATCCATTGACGGATTTTTGCCCCAGTTTCAGTTAAGGCTTGAATATCATCTACATTTAATTGGTCTAATTCTGCTTTGATTTTATCGTTTAATCCGCTTTGTTGTAAAAATTCACGGTAGGCACTTGCTGTAGTGGCAAAACCTGTCGGCACAGAAACGCCAGCATTGGCAAGATGGCTAATCATTTCGCCCAATGACGCATTTTTACCACCTACGATTTCAACGTCATGCTTACCTAATTGATTCAGACTAATAACACGTTTATCCAAAATAATTCTCCCAATGGTATAGGGTTGAAAAACAGTACTGCCACGATAAAGCAATGACTGTGAGAAAATGAAGTTGCAATGCACTGATGGCTTAACATCATCTGCATTTTGCCGTGTTATTATAGTACACTCATAGGCAACTGTCGCTATAATAAATAAAATAAATACAATGTATCATGTTAAAAAATATATTTTTAGGTTAAAATAATCATAATTTAGTCAGGTCATACCAAAAGGAGTGTATCAATGACGACCAACAAATTACAACGCAGCGTATTTTTTATTTCTGATGGCACGGCAATTACAGCAGAAACGCTAGGGCGTTCTCTATTGGCACAATTTCCTAATGTGGAATTTGATGTGCGTATTATCCCTTATGTAACGACCGAAGAAGCAGCTTTAAAAGCGGTGCAAGAGATTAATGCTTGTGGTGAGCTTGGTGAAAATTTACCTTTGGTGTTTGATACTTTGGTTAATCCTGCGGTGCGAGATATTATTAATACGGCAAATGCAGTGAATTTGGACGTATTTGAAGGCTTAATTGGTAAAATGGAACAAGAATTAGGCATTCAATCTACTACATTGGTGGGGCAGACACACGCTGTTACCAATAGTGAAACTTACCAAGCACGCATTGATGCCGTGCATTTCGCTTTGGATAATGACGATGGAGCAAGAACCCGTCATTATGATAAAGCAGATTTGATTTTGATCGGCGTGTCTCGTTCGGGTAAAACGCCAACTTCTATTTATTTGTCGTTGCAATTTGGTATTCGGGTGGCGAATTATCCTTTAACCGAAGAAGATTTGGACGATAATCGCTTGCCTGCCGTACTGAAACCACATAAGCATAAATTGTTTGGTTTAATGATTGATGCTGAACGATTAGTCGCAATTCGTACCGAACGTATGGGGCAAAGTCGTTATGCAAGTTTTAACCAATGTCAGATGGAATTGCGTGCGATTGAAGGTATTTATATTTCGGAAGGCATTCCATATTTAAATGTGTCGGAAATGTCTATTGAAGAAATTTCTACACGTATTTTGCAAATTGCAGGTTTGAAACGTAAGATTGTGTAAAATGGTTTGATAGAGCAAGGGAGTTTAATCTCTTGTTTTATCATGCGTATTCTGGTTTTGTGTTGCATAAAAAATATGCTAGACTAAAGCAAAATGATAGCAATCAAATGGGAGATGAGCGATGATTTTAGATATACCACCACATATTGAAAAAGTGATTGTGCAACGTGCTGAATTGCAAGGTGTTACTGTGCAAGAAGTCGCCATTAAAATGCTTGAAAAAGATATTCCTAAAGAGCGACCGTTTAATTTTGATTTAGATGAAATGAAAAAAGCGGTTGAAAGTGGTTTTGAACCTATGCCGAAGTTTAAGTCAGATCAAGAATTTTTGGATTGGGTTAATTCATGAATGTTGATTATTCAAGACAATTTAAGTCATATTTAAAGAATTTTCCTGTTCAAGATCAATTGAAAATTCGTCAATTTGTCGAACATGTCGAGAAGTACGGCTTTCAAGGACTGCAAGGGCGAAATAAGTCATCTGACACTGTGCCTAAAGATGATCCTAAGTGGGTAGAAAAAGTTTCCTATGCTCAAAAGTATCGCTTGTGGCATTATCATATTGGCATTCCTGCTTATGTATTATCCGCTCAAGGCGATTTTGTTAGTGAATATATTTTGCACTATATGCGATTAGACGATGCGATTAAATTGGTGTCATTGTCTTATCATCCACCTTTTACACTACCGCAAGAGAGTGAAATACTTTAATGTGATTGATGATTTTATCGTCATTTGAATTATGGTTAAAAATCAAAACTTAAGCAATATTTAATCGCTCCAATATTTCACAAAAAATTATGAGATTTTATCTATTTGCTATGATAGAATAGACGATTAATCATTTAGGTAATACGCTATGTCTAAAACACTTTGGCATAGTTGATGAGAATTTGCATGACACATTTTATATTTGTAACTGGTGGCGTAGTTTCATCATTAGGTAAAGGTATTTCTGCAGCTTCAGTGGCGGCATTGCTTGAAGCTCGTGGCTTAAAAGTAACCATGGTTAAGATGGATCCGTACATTAACGTTGATCCAGGTACAATGAGTCCATTCCAACATGGCGAAGTTTTTGTAACCGAAGATGGTGCAGAAACAGACTTAGACTTGGGCTATTATGAGCGTTTCTTAAAGCGTTCAAAAATGACTAAACTCAATAATTTTACCAGCGGCCGTGTCTATCAAGACGTGTTAAATAAAGAACGTCGTGGCGATTATTTGGGTGGCACGGTACAAGTGATTCCACACATTACTGATAATATTAAAGAACGTGTATTAAAAGCAGGTCAAGGCTACGATGTAGCGATTGTGGAAATTGGTGGTACAGTAGGCGATATTGAAAGTTTACCGTTTATGGAATCGGTGCGTCAGTTGTTGGTGGAGTTAGGTCATCAGCAATCCATGTTAATGCACTTAACTTTATTGCCTTATATCGCATCGGCATCAGAATTGAAAACTAAGCCAACACAGCATTCGGTAAAAGAATTATTGTCTATTGGTATTCAACCTGATTTATTGATTTGCCGTACTGAGCATGATGTTGATGATGATACCAAACGTAAAATTGCACTCTTTACTAACGTACAGCAACGTGCAGTCGTGGTGTGTAAAGATGCTCGCAGTATTTATGAAATTCCACGCACATTCTATGAGCAAGATGTAGATGATTTCATTTGCGAACGTTTTGGTTATACCGATTTGCCTGAAGCTGATTTAAGCGATTGGGACGGTGTGTGCGAAGCCTTATTTAACCCAGAATTGACTGTGAATGTGGCAATGGTGGGTAAATATGTAGAATTGCCTGATGCTTATAAATCAGTCAATGAAGCCTTGTTACACGCAGGAATTAAAAACCGTGTAAAAGTTAAAATTAACTACGTTGATGCAGAAGCACTAGAAAGCCAAGATGAAAAGGCGATTTTACAAGATGCTG
>JAUNHS010000046.1:9450-12598 GCA_030523805.1 Acinetobacter sp. | reverse complement strand
AAGGCAACTGCGGTCATAATTTCACGCACTTTGGTATTCGCCAACATACGGAATAAAGGGTTGAGCAAAAAGCGTCCTGCGAAAATCAAAGCAGCGACTGCCAATACTGCCGTAAGCAATTTTTGCCACACCGAGATGCCGTCTGCAACATGATTGGCATCAGTCGGAGCAAGAAACGCCACAATCGCCAACAACGGCACAATCAGCAAATCTTCAAATAATAAAATGGACACCATGCGTTGCCCACGAGCAGCGTTTAAATCGCCACGTTCGCTCAACACCTGCATCACAATCGCAGTGGAAGTGAGCACAAAACCTGCCGCTCCGACAAACGCCACTTGCCACGCAAAGCCAAACAGCATACCGACAATGGTCAGAAAAATGGCACAAATCACCACTTGCAAACTGCCTAAACCAAAGATTTGATGCCGCAAATGCCACAAATGCGATGGTTTCATTTCCAAACCGATGATGAATAAAAACATCACCACGCCCAATTCGGCAATGTGAATAATGCTGTGGGCATCGGTAAATAACGCCAAGCCAAACGGGCCAATCGCCACACCAGCCGCCAAATAGCCCAGCCCCGAGCCAAGTCCTAAACGTTTAAAAATCGGCACAGCGACAATCGCCGCACCCAGTAAACTCACCACGCTGATGAGTTGGTTTGCACTTTCAGTTGCCATAGGGTTCTCAAAATTAAGGAAATAGGGGAGAGAAAAATGGCGATAGTTTAGCATAGAATGCTTGTGTAAAACTGTGTATTTTTTCAACGCATTCATCACTATATTGTGCCAGCAAATTATGCTAAAATGCTGAACCATTCGCTTGAATAAGATTTAACCATGACACGCCATATTGAAATTTTAAGTCAATATTTAGACCATGACAGCTTTTGCCCACTGTGCAAACAAGTGATGTATGCTGTAGAAGCCAGCATCATGGGGCGTGTCAGCGATTATTATCAATGTTCCAAATGTTCGCACAAAATTTACCCACAGCAAGACCATGTGTGCGATTGCGAGCCTTGCGTACAGCAACGCAAAGCCATTTTAAAAGCCGATATTGCCAGCGAACATAAAAAAGACAAACCGAAAAAATCGGCAATGAATATAGAAAAAGTAAAAGAATTAGCCGACATTAGTTTTGTAGATAAACTGTTTTTATTGGCATTATTAGAAAATCATGTCAATGATGAACAACGTTATCAAGAATATTTTGCTTGGCATCATTTAAAATACCAACTGATTGCCCCGAATTATATTTTTCAGCGTTATTTATTTAAACGTTTTGTAGATTTAAAATATGTGATTGCTAGACCCAATGATGAGATTCAAGGCAGCAACAATAAAATAGAAGAATATTATTTAAATCTCGCCATTGATGGTTATAATGAGCCGAGTTTATTTAGCGTAGTACAATTATTACGCCAAGCCTTTTATCAAAATTTGCAAATGCACGTGCCATTTTTTTCTGCCGATGAAGTGAAAAAAACACTTTATGTGATGATTTATCAAGAAATTGTGCAATATATGCAAAATATTTGCCAAGCGTGGCACGTACAAATCGCTGGCAATAAAAAGTTTGAGCAATTATGCTATGAAATGATGGAGCATTTAGCATTATCGCAATTATATGCACTCATATATAAAGCATTAGTATATTTACATAAACAAGGCGATATATTACAAACACGTAACGATGGTTTTGTAAATACCAATTATTTAACCAAAATATTGCAAAGCTATTATAAAAAAATCACCATTGAAAAATGGGAAACGGCAAATCGTTTACGCCCAGAACAAATGCCAATGAGCAGTATGAGTTATATTTTATTCCATCAGTTTTTACAATTTAAAGATGATTTTTACCTAAAACCTGTGTGGAAATTATGGTCAGAAATTGAGCCAAGATTGAAATTCTATGCGACTAGACATTGCATTCATTGCGGCTCACAAGATGTCAGCATTACTTATGACGATAGTACACAAGTCAGTTTATTGTGCAACCGCTGCCAACATCAAGATTTTTACTTTATTCAGCGTTAATGCGTGATATTTTTATGGCGAGCCAGTCTCATGGCAAGATAACCATCAATCGCTAAAAATGCCACGGCACACCAGATTAAAATGTAAGTCAGCCATTCATCTGCTGCAATTTTTTCGCCCAACATAAACGATGCTGTTGCCAATAACACAGGCTCTAAATAGCTCAACAAACCAAATAAACTAAAGGATAAATAACGACTTGCAAGAATATAACTGCCCAAGCCCAACGCACTCAACGCCCCAAAACCAAGCATCACAGCAGAAAAGTGTAGGGGAGCAAGCGTTGCAAAAGGCGATGTGCTAATAAAATAAAATGCGATGGGCAAAATCAACAGCAAATCCCAGAAAAATCCACCTAAATGATTGGTATTTATCGCTTTTCTTAACCAAAAATATGCCGCATAACCTAGAGCAACCAACCAAGTTTCCCACGATAATTGCCCAACACGATAAATTTCATACGCCACGCCAATGGTAGCAAAAATGACAGCGGTCGTTTGAAAACGTGAAAGTTCTTCTTTTAAAAATACACGACCAATCAATACCATCACCAAAGGTAATAGGAAATAACCCAAAGACACCTGCAAACCACGCCCTTGAATTGGCCCCCACATAAATAGCCAAAGTTGCAATGAACCGAGTATAGATGTTGCCATTAAACCCAATAGCAATAATGGCTTTTGCTTTAAACGCTGATAAATTTCTACAATAAATTTCCAATCGCCAAACACGACAGCAAACAAGGCAATAAATGGCAAGGTGGCAACAATACGCCAACCGAACACCTGCTGCGGATCTAAACCTTGCAACAATGAGCTGTATAAATACAAAACCCCAAACACACACGATGCAAGTACAGAAAATAAAACGCCTGTCATGATGAAACCTTGCTGGTAAAGCTGGTAAATATGCCAAATTCGTTATTTAACATATTATCTAAAATAAAAAATCGTAATAGAAATCAGCAGTATAGCATAATTTAATGTAAATTTGAATACAACCAAAAGGTGTATTGACAGACGAGAAAGCACAAATTATAATATTTCGCATAATGTACATTATGTTAAATAATAAATATATAAAGCCAATGCAAACACATT
>JAUNHS010000046.1:2998-9350 GCA_030523805.1 Acinetobacter sp. | reverse complement strand
TCCGCTTGAGCAAGACTTGGCTCAATCACAGCATTGACCACCGTTAAAGAATTTGGATTTAAATTCGCCAAGAAATCATCGCCTTGACTTGGGTCAGCCACTGCAAATAAACGGTCATAAATACGCACTTCCGCAGCCACGCCATGACTTGCCGATACCCAATGAATAACGCCTTTTACTTTGCGACCTTCAGGGTTATTTCCGAGCGTTTTTTCATCAATCGTAGCGATTAATTCCACTACATTACCCTGTTCATCGCAAATCGGTTGTTCAATTTTCAATACATAACTATTACGCAAGCGAATTTCTGCATTTTCAGGCGATAAACGCTTATAACCAGCAGGTGGATTAAGTTCATAATCGCTTTGGTCAATGTAAATTTCTTTGGTAAACGGAATTTCACGATTGCCCAAATCTTCATGTGGGTGTTTCGGTTGCGTGAGCCATAGCACGTCATTTTCTAAGCGAGCGACAACGCTATCTTTTTTCAATTCAGCAAATTTTGCCACGGCTTCATCAAAGTTTTGAATGGTAACTTTTAATGGTTTTAACACTGCCATGCCACGTCCTGCACTGTGTTCAAGCGATTGACGAATGCAAAATTCCAACATCGCCACATCAACAATACCATCAGTTTTAGACACGCCCACACGTTTACAAAAGTCTTTCAAACCTTCAGGTGTAAAGCCACGACGACGCATTCCCACTACTGTTGGCATTCGTGGGTCGTCCCAACCATTGACATGACCACCTTCAACCAATTGGCGTAATTTACGTTTAGATGTAATGGTATAGTCAATATTTAAACGGCTTGATTCATATTGACGTGGCACAGCTGGCGATTGCACTTTTGCCACCACCCAATCGTAAAATTCACGATGATCCTGAAATTCAAGCGTACATAATGAATGGCTAATGCCTTCAATCGCATCAGATAAAGGGTGAGCATAATCATACATCGGATAAATTTTCCATGTGTCGCCACTTTGATGGTGCGTGCTGTGCAATACACGGTAAATAATTGGATCTCGCATATGCACATTTGGGCTAGACATATCAATTTTTGCACGCAAAACGGCTTGACCTTCGCCCAATTCACCATTTTTCATTTGCTCAAAACGAGCTAAATTTTCTTCTACGGTGCAATCACGATACGGAGATTTTTTGCCTTCTTTTAAGAAAGTGCTACGTCCTTCTTGAATTTGTTCAGCCGTTTGTAAATCGACATACGCATCGCCTTGTTTAATCAGCTGAATTGCCCATTGATACAATTGCTCAAAATAGCTAGACGCATAGCGTGGTTCGCCATTCCACTGAAAACCAAGCCATTGAATATCATGTTGAATGCCATCTACATATTCTTGTTCTTCGGCATCTGGGTTGGTATCGTCAAAGCGTAAATTACATAAGCCATTGTATTCATTGGCAATACTAAAATTTAAGCAAATGGCTTTCACATGACCAATATGCAAATAACCATTTGGCTCAGGTGGAAAACGGGTAACAACTTGCTGCGTGCGTCCTGTTTGCACATCATCGCTAATAATTTGACGGATAAAGTCTAAACCTGTGGTTTCATGTTCTGGACTATTGCTCATACGCTACTCTACTTTATAAGAAAAACTGCTCTATTGTAACAGGTTTAAAGCAAATTGTCAGAGATTTTATTCGTCCTACCCTGTATTTAAAATGCTTAAAAAAACAACAAAATCATGCTTTTTGCAGGAAATTTTGCGTTTTTTACTTGTATCTTGTCGCATGATTGCGTATGCTTGCACCTGAAAAGCAATGACATGATTTCCATGTTAGGAGAATTTAAAAATGAGTTTACCTCAAGTTGAATTAATCACCAATAAAGGTCGCATCGTTCTTGAATTGAACAGCGAAAAAGCACCAATCACTGTTGCAAATTTTTTAGAATATGTGCGTGATGGCTTTTACAATGGCGTGATTTTCCACCGTGTAATTGACGGTTTTATGATTCAAGGTGGCGGCTTTGATGAAAGTTTCCACGAAAAAGTAACTCGTGATAGCATTGAAAATGAAGCCAATAATGGTTTAAGCAACGACATCGGCACAATCGCTATGGCTCGTACGCAAGCACCACATTCTGCTTCAGCACAATTCTTTATTAATGTTGCGAACAATACATTCTTAAACCACACATCACCTACACCACAAGGTTGGGGATATGCTGTATTCGGTCAAGTGATTGAAGGTTTAGATGTTGTGAATGCCATTAAAGGCGTACGCACAGGTTCTCGTGGTTATCATCAAGACGTGCCACTTGAAAATGTTGTGATTGAAACTGCTCGCATTATCAGCGAATAATTAGCGAATAAGTTGTTGATTTTATTCATGCAATGATACATTTTTGATTAAGCATTTGATCTGCAATGACAACCTACGTTTTTATTTCAGATTTGCATTTATCAGAACAATACCCTTGTCTCGTGCAAGGGTTTTTTGCATTGCTCAAACATTACCAAGCATACGACCATGTGAAATTATATATTTTAGGCGATTGGTTTAACGCTTGGCTTGGCGATGATATGCAAGATGCGTGGATTGTAGAAATAATCCAACAATTACAACAATTTAGCCAAGCTGGGCATCATATTTATTTCCAAAAAGGCAACCGTGATTTTCTATTGGGAAATGGCTTTTTAAAGCAATTTAATGGCGAACTTTTAAACGATGTAGATGAGTTAAACATTGCCCATTATCGCATTCGCATTGAACATGGCGATTTATTATGCACTGATGATGTGCAGTATCAACGCTTTCGTAAAATCATTCGCTCGCCAATGGTACTGGCGATTTTAAAACATATTCCCCTAGCCGCTCGCTACCGTATTGCACAACATTTTCGTAAAAAAAGCCAAGCGGCAAACCAGAGCAAAGATTGGCAAATCATGAATGTGAATGAACACGCTGTAACATCTGCATTGCAAAATTATGATTTGCTCATTCATGGTCATACCCACCGACCACAGATTCATCAAATCAATGAAAAGCAGCAACGTATTGTTCTTGGCGATTGGCGTACAAAAACAGATGAACACGCTGCCCATGCGATAATTTTACAGTTTGATGATTTAGGCAATTATCAATTTAAACGTTGGGAATTTTAGTCATTTTTTATAGTCATACCAAACTCAAAATTATAGTAAGGGCAGATCATATCTGCCCTTTTCATTAAATCTTTTTACAGCCATAAAAAAACAGCGACATTCATCGCTGTTTTTTGCTTATAAGAGCTAAACGCAATTAGCCACGCACTGTTTGCACAGCTTCTGCAATTGCTTTCTTAAAGCGTACAATCATTTCTTCACATTCTTCTTGCTTGATGTTTACAGCACATAAAACACGAATAACGTTACCACCACGACCGCCACGCTCAAGCAATAATTTATGCTTAAAGCACGCTTTTTGGATTGCTGCAGCTAATTCGCCATCTTCAGGGAATGAACCGATACGGTTTGCGGGCTTACGCTCATCTACAATTTCAATGCCCATCATCAAGCCTTTGCCACGCACATGACCGATACATGGATATTCTTTCGCCAATTCAGTTAAAGCAGTCGCCAAATACGCACCACGTTGTGCAGCATTTTCAGCTAATTTCTCTTCTTTCATAATTTGAAGAGCAGTATAACCTGCTGCCATTGCTAATTGGTTGCCACGGAATGTACCCGTATGACCTGCTGGTTGCCAAGCGTCAAACTTTTTGTTAATCGCCAATACAGCCAATGGCAAACTACCACCAACAGCTTTAGACATCACAACAATATCAGGTTCAATGCCAGCGTGTTCAAAGGCAAACATTTTACCAGAACGGCAGAAACCAGCTTGTACTTCATCAATAATTAATAAAATACCATGTTTTTCAGTCACTTCACGGATTTTTTGTAAGAATTTCACAGGAGCAGGGACTACACCACCTTCGCCTTGAATTGCTTCTAAAATCACCGCAGCAGGTTTAACAACACCACTTTCAACATCTTCAATGAAGTTTTCAAAATAGTATGTTAAAGCATCAGCACCCGCTTCACCACCCAAACCTAATGGGCAACGATATTCATGCGGATATGGCATAAACTGCACGCCTGCCATTAAGTTTTGTACGGCATTTTTCGCACTTAAATTACCTGTTAAAGATAATGAACCGTGTGTCATACCATGGAAGCCACCAGAAAATGCAATCACATTGCCACGACCTGTATAGGTTTTTGCTAATTTAATTGCAGCTTCGTTGGCATCTGCCCCTGTTGGACCGCTGAATTGTAGTACATATTTATCTTGTGGGAAAAATGACAATAATTCAGCAGTAAACGCATCTTTCAGTGGCGTGGTTAAGTCTAAGGTATGTAAAGGCAAACCACTAGCTAAAACGTCTTGGATTGATTGAATAATCGCTGGGTGGTTATGACCTAAGGCCAACGTACCTGCCCCTGCTAAAAAGTCAAGATATTCATTTCCTTCCACATCCGTTACCCAGCACCCTTGTGCTTTGGCAATGGCTAAAGGAAGTTTACGGGGATAACTACGAACATTTGACTCCATTTGATTTTGACGGGTCAAATAATATTCATTAGTGGCATTTGAAACTGGATTTACAGGTGTAACGCTCATATCGGATTACCATCTCAGATAAGGGTTGAAAGAAAATAAGTCTGACTTTTGGTTTTGACTCGGTGCTTTACTTTATTATCGCATAAAATGTGCGAAAATACATTATTTCCCGTGCGAGATTGCACGACTAAAAACGGCATAATACAGTTTTTTTTCAGAATGAAAAGAGTTTTTTTGTATTTCATGCTATTTTTTTGCATATTTAGGTATTTTGGATATTTTTTATACTTATTTTAGTGAAATGTATATCATCTTCTCTTTTGCAGTTTACTTTAAAATATTGCCAAACATGATATGAAACGCAAAAATAAGAGCAATAAAAAGATGGTTACGCACCATCTTTTTTATGTATTTTTTATACAATATTTTATGCAAAGACATCTACAAGCTGATAAAACTCAAACGCAGGTTCTTCATAAGGGTGGCTTTGCATTAATGCACGATGAACCGCTTGAGCGGATTGTTCTGGTACAATGGTTTCTACTCGCCATTCATCTACACATTCAAGTTGCCCGATTTGCCCTAAAAATGGATTTGCTCCATCATTGGCTTGAAACTGCCCTTGCCCTTTTACTTGCCAAGCACATTGGCTATAGTTGCCAATACCACCAGCACCTGCTGCAAAAATTGCCGCTTTGGTACGTTCTAAATGGCTTTCAGGCACATAGTAAACCAGCTTTAGCATACATACGTTTCCATTTATGATTGAGCTGTTTCAATATGCTTCAATTTTTTATCAAACCAAAACGGTGCAAATGGCAAAATTGCAGCAATAATGCCTTGAACTAAAATCGCTGTGCCTAATTTATGCTTTTGCACCACAGCAAATAATAAAAATACAAACGCTAAAAACAACACGCCATGCCCCATACCTGCCACTTTCATCAATACAGGATTGTGCCAAACGTATTTTAAAGGCATCGCCACACCAAGCAAAAAGAGAAAAGATAAACCTTCAAGTAAGCCAACAAGGCGTAAAGTTTTGATATTCATGTGCTTTTACTCAACATTCATAACAATTAAAATCAGGATTAACACTAAACAGATTTCGCTTAAAAGTCAAATCTATTTTCTCCATCATATTGATTTATTTATACTATTAGAGCGTTATATATGGCGTAAATGGGCAGATTGGCGAAAAGTGTGGAAAGCTGTTAAAATAGCTTTTTATTTACCTATCAAGATGTACGCTTATGAATTGGTTACAAGTTCACATTACTGTTGAAAAATCGCAAGTTGAAATTTCTGAAACATTATTAATGTCTTTAGGAGCTGTTAGCGTAACGCTAGACGATGCTGAAGATCAAGCCTTGCTTGAGCCACTGCCAAATGAAACACCACTTTGGGATAAAGTGATTGTTACAGGTATTTTCCAACAGCAAGATGATGAACCAATTGATAGCGAAAGTTTACAAGCCTTTATCCGTTCACAATTACCCGATGCACCCATCACTTGCGATGAATTGGAAGACCAAGTATGGGAACGTGCGTGGATGGATTATTATGAACCAATTCAAATTAATGATAATTTTTGGATTGTGCCAGAATGGTTAGACGCACCAAATCCAAATGCCGTCAATTTAAAACTTGACCCAGGTTTAGCTTTTGGTACAGGCAATCACGCCAGCACCTTCTTATGTTTGCAATGGCTCGGCAAAACCGATTTAAAAGATAAAATCGTGGTAGATTACGGTTGTGGTTCTGGGATTTTAGGTGT
>JAUNHS010000046.1:0-2898 GCA_030523805.1 Acinetobacter sp. | reverse complement strand
AAATGCAGGCTTTAGCGTAGATGAAATTGCGAAGCGTGAAGAAACATGGTGTCGTATTTCTGGTAAGCGTCGCTCGTCATAGTACGAATACATAAAAGTATCATTGCGTGATGATGTATTCTCGTTATATTCGTTGCCCACATTGTACAACGCTGTATCGCATGGCGATTGCACAGCTCACTTTATCGCAAGGTAAGGTGCGTTGTGCAAATTGCCAGCAATATTTTAATGCTTTGCAGCAGCTCAAACAGCAATCACCAGATGAAGCTCCATTGCTGACAACAGTTACGCCAATGCCTACCCATGGCGAACATCACGATTTACAGCAATTTTTTCAGCAAACAGGCACGCATTCACACATTACCTTGCTGAATTATCTTAATCATATTGATCCCCACGCTCAGCAAAATACAGCAAGCACTCGCCCATTTAGCCCACAAACACGCAAACTTGCAGAACACACTTCATTTTTATTAAAAAGACGTGTACAACTGATTTTATTCACGCTTTTTGCTGTTTTAAGCATTGTTCATTTTTTCTTGTAATGACAAAAACTTAGCCAAGATGTCATGCAAAATAATGGAAACATCATCTGCTTTTTTAATATACAACAATATAAAAATCATCAAAACGCTGTGATTTTGCCAAGTTTAGGCATTTTTTGCTCTTTTTTTGAAAAAAGATATAAAAAAATTTAAAAAATTGTTGTTTAAATCATCATTTTTTCTTTAAAAAGTGCTATCATAGCGCCCGATGAAAGTTTGGGTATTTTTAAAGCAATTTAACCATTCATCTGCCATATCGCATTCGCTTTTCCTGCACAAATGTAGATACAGCCGAGTTGAATTTAAATCGCTGCAATTACCCTTTTTAGTGAATTATTAAATTGTTTTTACAGTTTAATATGTTGTTAATAACTAACCAGATCATGGTTTCTCATTCTCGGATTAAATCACATGAATAGCAAGTCTCCTGTATTACCTAGCCATAATGATGTTGCATTACGCATTCACGTTGAGCGTGCAGTTCGCCACTATTTCGCTCATCTTGATGGCGAACAACCATCAGAAGTTTATGATCTGGTACTCGCAGAAATGGAAAAACCTTTATTATCTGTTGTATTAGAATTTACTCGTGGCAACCAAACCAAAGCGGCTGAGATTTTAGGTCTAAACCGTGGTACGTTACGCAAAAAATTGAAAGCTCATGGCTTAATGAGCGAGTAATAAAAAATGCCTGCCTTAGTGTGGGCATTTTTGTTTAGACTTTTGGTTCATTTTATTTTATGCTGTTATTTCCAATTACCTTTTAAGAGATGAATATGACTGTTTCTCGTGCATTGATTTCTGTTTCAGATAAAACAGGTATTGTTGAATTTGCTCAAAATTTGGCAAATTTGGGGGTAGAATTGCTTTCTACTGGGGGGACTTACAAATTATTAAAGGACAATAATATTCCAGTCGTGGAAGTGTCGGAGCATACGGGCTTCCCTGAAATGATGGACGGTCGTGTAAAAACCTTGCACCCTAAAATTCATGGTGGAATTTTGGCTCGCCGTGGTGTAGATGAAGCAGTAATGGCTGAACACAACATCGCACCGATTGATTTAGTGGTGGTGAATTTATATCCATTTGCTCAAACTGTGGCAAAACCAAATTGTAGCTTGGCTGATGCGATTGAAAATATTGACATCGGTGGCCCAACGATGGTGCGTGCGGCTGCAAAAAATCATGCGTCTGTGGGTATTGTCGTGAATGCCAGTGATTATGATGCTGTGATTGCAGAATTGAAGCAAAACAAAGGCTTATCGTATGAAACTCGTTTTGATTTAGCGGTAAAAGCCTTTGAACATACAGCTCAATACGATGGCATGATTGCTCAATATTTAGGTGCAAGAGTGGGTAAAGCTGAAGGCGAAGCAGAACAATTTGCTCGTACTTTTAATTTACAACTCAATAAAGCACAAGATTTGCGTTATGGCGAAAATCCGCACCAATCTGCTGCATTTTATGTAGAGAGCCAAGCGACTGAAGCCAGCGTTGCAACAGCGAAACAGTTGCAAGGTAAAGAATTGTCGTATAACAATATTGCCGATACAGATGCAGCTTTAGAATGTGTCAAATCATTTGCTAAACCTGCGTGTGTGATTGTTAAACACGCTAATCCGTGTGGTGTGGCAGTGTCTTTAGATGGCATCAAAGCAGCGTATGACTTAGCTTATGCAACTGACCCTGAGTCGGCATTTGGTGGCATTATCGCTTTTAACCGTGAGTTGGACGTAGAAACAGCAAAAGCGATTATTGACCGTCAATTTGTGGAAGTGATTATCGCTCCAAGCATTGCTGATGGCGTATTGGCCGTTACTGAAAGCAAGAAAAATGTGCGTGTATTGGTGTGTGGCGAATTGCCAAATATTGATGAACGTGCAGCACAATTAGACTTTAAACGTGTCAATGGTGGTTTGTTGGTACAAGACCAAGATTTAGGTATGATTAGCAAAGATGACCTAAAAGTGGTAACGGAACGTGCTCCAACCGAAGCCGAATTGGACGATTTGATTTTTGCGTGGAAAGTCGCTAAGTATGTGAAATCTAATGCGATTGTGTATGCGAAAAACCGTCAAACTATTGGTGTGGGGGCAGGTCAGATGAGCCGTGTAAATTCTGCTCGTATTGCTGCCATTAAAGCTGAACACGCAGGTTTAGTGGTGGAAGGTGCAGTCATGGCATCAGATGCGTTCTTCCCTTTCCGTGATGGTATTGATAATGCGGCTAAAGCAGGTATTAAGTGCATTATTCAACCCGGTGGTTCAATGCGTGATGAAGAAACGATTGCAGCTGCGAATGAACATGGTATTGCCATGGTGTTTACAGGTATGCGTCATTTCCGTCATTAATT
>JAUNHS010000212.1 GCA_030523805.1 Acinetobacter sp. | reverse complement strand
ATTTGGCAGGGCATCGTTCGGTGGGTGGTATGCGTGCGAGTATTTATAATGCTGTACCGCTAGAAGGCGTGCAGGCATTAACCGAATTTATGCAGGATTTTGCACAGCGTCATGGGTGATTAGGGGCGTTTAGCCAATATATGCCATCATACAGTAGGGGCGGAAAATTTTCCGCCCCTACAATACGCTTATTCTAAACGCAACAATTACCCCTGCTGTTCACGAGCAATAGCACGATAGCCAATATCTTTACGATATTGCACACCATCAAACGTTACAGTTTGGCAAACCTTTAACGCTTCAGCCTGTGCTTCTGCCACGCTATTGCCCAAAGCCGTTACGCACAATACACGACCACCAGCGGTTACGATGTCGCCTTGTTCATTGCGTGCTGTGCCTGCATGGAAAATTTTACTGTTCGCAGTCGCTGTGTCTAAACCTGAAATCACATCGCCTTTACCTGACGTTTCAGGATAGCCCGCAGTGGCTAATACAATACCAATAGATTTACGTTCGTCCCATTGAGCTTCAGCAGGCAAGTTACCGTCTAAACCTGCTTGCACTAAATCCACCAATGACGACTGTAAACGCACCATAATCGGCTGAGTTTCAGGGTCGCCAAAACGGCAGTTAAACTCAATTACGCGTGGCTGACCGTGTTCATCAATCATCAAGCCTGCGTATAAAAAGCCTGTGTAAACATGACCATCTTTTTTCATGCCTTCCACCGTTGGACGCATGATTTGTGTCATGACACGTTCAAATACTTCAGATGTAACCACTGGAGCAGGCGAGTATGCACCCATGCCGCCTGTATTTGGGCCTTGATCGCCTTCAAAAATACGCTTATGGTCTTGTGAAGTCGCCATCGGTAAAATATTGTCGCCATCAATCATACAAATAAATGACGCTTCTTCGCCTGCTAAAAATTGCTCAATCACTACACGAGAGCCAGCATCGCCAAATTTATTGCCTGCAAGCATATCATCAATTGCATCAAAGGCTTCTTGCTGTGTCATCGCCACAATCACGCCTTTACCTGCCGCCAAGCCATCGGCTTTAATCACAATCGGAGCACCATGCTGTTCTACAAAGGCTTTAGCTGGAGCAACTTCGGTAAATACATCATAAAATGCGGTTGGAATACCGTGTTTTTTCAAAAAGTCTTTAGCAAATGCTTTAGAGCCTTCAAGTTGGGCAGCGTATTGCGTTGGCCCCCAAATTTTGATGCCAGCGGCACGGCACGCATCAACTACGCCATTCACAAGTGGAGCTTCAGGACCTACTACGATAAATGCCACATCATTTTGCTGTGCAAATTGTACAATGGCAACATTATCTAAAATGTTTAAGGCAACATTTTGGCATTTTGCTTCAGTTGCTGTGCCTGCATTACCAGGGGCAACAAATACTGTGCTAACTTTATCATCTTGGGCGATTTTCCACGATAATGCGTGTTCACGACCGCCACTACCTAAAACGAGAATGTTCATAATTTATCCTAAATTTTATCTGTTTGGTATGGTTAAAACGAGTAATTGAACATCTGAATAGGGCGTATGCGATACACCCTACAGATGAACATTATCAATTAATGACGGAAATGACGCATACCTGTAAACACCATGGCAATACCATGTTCAT
>JAUNHS010000045.1:6515-12716 GCA_030523805.1 Acinetobacter sp. | reverse complement strand
TTTAAATTAACCGAACCACAAATTCAACAGCTTATCCAAGTTTTAACGGCTCAGCAAATTTTGCGTATTAATGCCAATAAAATTACTTGGTTACGGATAACGCCACAAAAGCAATCACAAAATACGGTACAATTTAATGTTCCAACACCTGATGAATTAAAACAAAAATCAAATTTACAACACATTAAACGCTATTGTGATTATTTGATTAAGCTAGACGTTCGTCATCGTCCTTCCAAAGAAAAATCATTACTTAATTCTATTCGTAGTGTACTTAAGAATGAGCAGGAAAAATTAGTGGCTAGAGTTTATAGTACTTTGAAAGAGCGTAAAATTGTAACTGGAACAAAAAATAAGCTCGTGTACGATACAGCTCAAATTCAAGCGTGGGCAAATTTAAAAGCGTCTTAAATATAAATAAAAAGCCCCCAAAACTAGGGGCTTTTTATTGTATCAATGCTTATTGAGCAGATGCTTGATGTTGCTCTAAAATCAATGCAATTTCTTCTTTTGCTGCGGCTTGTAATTGCTGGCGAAGTTGCTGTATTTGCTGTTGAATGGTCGCTTCACTTTCCAATTCTAAACGCAATTTTAAACTATCCAATTCGGTTAAATGCTCACCGTAAATTGGCGTTGGTGTTGCTTGAAAACGATCAGCATATTGCTGGCTTTCTTGCTGTAAATCTTGTGCAAGGTGTTGTAAACGTTGTGTTTGTTCCAATGCTTTTTGTTGTTCAACTTGCTGTACTTTAAATTGTTGAGCCAAATCATCAGCACGTTTACGGTTTAATTTTTGTTCTAAAACCAGTTGCTGTAATTGCTTTTGGCGTTGAATTAATACATCTTTTAAATCGTGATACGTTTGCTCTACAAGCAGGCTAGATTGGGCTTTGGCGTGTGGTTCATTTTCTTTCCATTGCACCAATGGCGTACTGCCATCTAGCAATTGTTCAATACGAGAAAAATCTTGCATATAGATTTGGCGAACTAAATGCGGTGTGCCTTGCCAGCGTGCTTGGAAGTCTTGATCTAAATCTAAATTGAACATATAAAACCTATCATAATTAAAAGAAGAATGCTTCATCATAACACGATGATGAAAAATAATCCAAAAAGATTATTTCTCATCATGTGAACAATGAATGTACCTAAAAATTAGGCTTGGCTACGATTATATAAGAATTGTAGCAATAATGGTACTGGACGACCTGTTGCACCTTTGGCTGTACCAGATACCCATGCTGAGCCTGCGATGTCTAAATGAGCCCAGCGGTAATCTTTAGTAAAGCGTTTTAAGAAGCACGCTGCAGTAATTGCACCACCATAACCACCTGTGCTGATATTGCCCATATCGGCAAAAGGCGAGTCTAGCAATTCTTGATAATCATCGTGAACTGGCATAGACCATACACGGTCATAGGTTTGTTCACCAGCAGCAGTTAAGTCTTGAATTAATTCTGCATCGTCAGAGAATAAACCGCTGTAGATTTTACCTAAAGCCACAACACACGCACCTGTTAAAGTAGCAATATCTACCACCAATGCAGGGTTAAAGCGTTTTACATAAGTCAGTGTATCGCACAATACCAAACGACCTTCTGCATCGGTATTTAAAATTTCAATGGTTTGACCACTCATGCTGGTTACAATATCGCCTGGGCGAGTGGCAGTGCCTGATGGCATATTTTCTGCAGCAGCAATCGCACCAACCACATGAATGGGTAAACGTGCTTCACATAAGGCACGAATTGTACCAAATACTGACGCTGCACCACCCATATCAAACTTCATTTCGTCCATATTGGCAGCAGGTTTGAGTGAAATACCACCTGTATCAAACGTTACGCCTTTACCTACAAGTACGACAGGTTGTTCGCTGCGTTGGGCTTGATATTCTAAAGTGATTAAACGCCCTTCACGAGCTGAACCTTGAGCAACAGCTAAAAAGGCATTCATACCTAATTCACGCATTTGAGCGTGGTCAAGTACAGTTACTTTTAATAAATCTGGAAATTCTGCTGCCAATGCAAGTGCTTGGTCGGCTAAATATTCAGGGAAGCAAACATTGCCTGGACGGTTCGCTAAATCACGTGCGTAATTTTGACCAGATTGCAATGCTTGTACAAATTGTAATTGCTCTGCAGTTAATGGGCTAGATGGTGCAATTAAATCAATCTGTGCCAAACGTACGTTTGTTTGCTCTGATTTAAATTCATCAAATTGATAATGTGCTTGGCTTAAACTTAATGCAAATACATAGTGCAATTCTGCTGGTAAGTTTGAAATGTCAATCGCAATGCGTTCAGCTTTCTTTTGACTGGCTTTGATAATGCTTTGAGCCAATTTTGGCAATTTGCTTGGTGTTAATTTTTGCGTATCGCCCAAACCTAATACATAAACGGCTTGATTTTGTGCCGATACAAGCAAGATTTGCTCATTAAATGCTGATGTAAATTGATGTGCATTGAACGATTGCTCAGCAGCAGCCACGAAAGTTTGTGCTTGTGCAACTTGATTGGCTTCAGTGCTTAACAACCAAATTGGTGCATCGTTGCTGTTGCTATTGATAGAAAATTGAAGTGTTTGCATAATTCATCTACAAAATAGAAAAAGACAGGAAATTGAACCATGTTTAATGGTGTTTGGCAATGCTTTTTTAATACTTTTTGACGTGTTTTTTTGATGGTCGTCATGTGAAAAATTCATCATCATGTTTCAACTACGCAAGCGAATGAAAATTCAAATTGCATAACAAAAACAGCATAGCAAGCAAACAAGAAAAAGGTTAAAATAAACGGTTATCTTGCTATGCGGAACACTCTCTTGATTATACAACGCTATTTGGTCAAACAAGTGCTAAGCACCAGTATGGTGGTGGTGGCTTTGCTCACCTTAATTATGCTTGGTGGGCGACTGATTCAGTATTTTGGTGTGGCGGCACAAGGGCGACTTGATGCCAGCATTTTATTTAGCATTATCGCTTACCGTTTGCCCGAATTTTTAACTTTGATTTTACCTTTAGGCTTTTTTATTGGCTTAATGCTGGTGTTTGGTCGCCTATATGTAGATCATGAAATGGCGGTGTTTAATGCCAGTGGTCTGAGCCGTGGGCGTTTAGGTCGGTTATTAATTCCGCTGACGTTTGTGATTTTCCTTGCACAAATGGGGTTGATGTTGTGGACATCATCGTGGGGATTGCGACAATTTGATCAGCTGATTACCAATCAAGCAGTGCGTTCGGGTTTTGATTTGGTGCGTCCAAAAGAGTTTGTTTCTAGTGGGGAATATACCATTTATGCAGGGTCATTGTCTGATGACCGTAAAAATTTAAAAGATATTTTCTTTTATCAGCGTGCAGAGAGTGTGCATAAACCTGATATTGTGATTTTAGCCAAAGAAGCGACACGTGTAGATTTGAGTGATGATACGGCAAGTGTGGTAGATTTGCTAGAAGGTCGTCGTTATGAAATTTATCATCATCGTCCGCAATATAGCCAAGCAGAGTTCCAAAGTTATCGCTTACGTTTGGAGCGTAAAACGCAAGAAATTGAACCGAGTGAAGTAGAAGCATTAACCCTAGAGCAATTATGGAATAAACGCCAAGAAGCCGTGGTGCGTAGTGAAATTGGTTGGCGTATATTTGCACCGTTTATTATTTGGGTGGCGTTGATGTTGGCTGTGGCATTGTCTGAAGTCAGTCCACGTCAAGGGCGATATTATAAATTATTCCCAGCGATTTTATTATTTGCCAGTGCCGTAGTGGCGATGATGGCAATTAAAACACGCATTGGTAAAGAGCAAATGGATCTTTGGGTGTATCCTGTGGTATTGCTGGCTTATGCGGCATTGGCATTATTTTTGATGCGAAAACCGAAACTTTCTGCAAAAATTCGCCAAGTGCGTGGTCAAAAGGAGTCGTAATTTAAATGCTATCTCGTAAAATTGTGGCTCGCCATGTGATTAAAACCACGCTGATTGCGATGCTGGGTGCGACTTTATTACTGTCAGGTTTACAAGTTTTATTTACTTATTTGGCAGAATTGGGCGAGTTAAATGAGCAATATTCCGCTTGGCAGGCGTTGCAATATGTTTTATGGCGTGCAGTGGGCTATGTGTACGTCATCATTCCGATTGCAGCGTTGATTGGTTCGGTGGTCGGCTTGGGGACAATGGCATCTAATAGCGAACTGGTGGTGATGCGTGCGGCAGGTATTAGTCTGTGGCGAATTGTCGGCTGGGTAATGCGTTCTGCTGTGCTTTTGGTCATCATTTCGTTGGCATTGAGTGAATGGGTCATTCCTTATACCAATGAGCAAGCAAAAAGTGTAAAAAATAGCCAATATGTCGCCAGTTTGGGCGAAGTGCGTGGTTACTGGACGCAGCAAAATCAACAATTTACTTATATTGACTATGCCAATGCACAAGGCGAATTGCGTAACATTCAACGTTTACAATTTGATGATCAATATCGTTTAAGCCAATGGACAAATGCTGAAACAGGGCAGTTTGTACAAGATGGCACTTGGCGATTGAACCAAGTACAAAATTATCAAATTTTTGCTGATGCCCATGCCGAACAGCAACGTTTAAACCAACAAGAGATTGCATTGGCATTGCAACCGAAATATGTCCACATGGTTACGGTTGAGCCTGAAGATTTAGCACCGAGCCAGCTGTGGAATATGATGCAATATATGAGCGAATACAGCCATGTGCCTAAAACTTATCAATTGGCATTTTGGCAAAAAATCACATCGCCTTTTGCTTTGATGGCATTGGTATTGATTGCTTGTTCATTCATTTTTGGGCCATTGCGTCAGCAGACCATGGGCTTTCGCTTGGTGATTGCTTTATTTACAGGTTTGGGTTTTTACTATCTGCAGGACTTTTTGGGTTATGCCAGTTTGGTTTATAGTCCATCGCCTGCATGGTTTATGATTGTGCCGATTGCAATGATGTTCGTTCTTGGTTCATATTTATTGTACAGGGCGAGATAAACTGCTTTTTGCCAAATTAAACGCATAATCGTGCCATAGAGTAATGACGAAATGGCTATTTTCTAGTAAAATAGAGATATTTACACAAGATATGATATAGGTCTTTGACTATGACAACTGCAACTCCACGCAAAATTCCACACGTTTTAGTAATTATGGACGGTATTGGACATCGTACCGATCCACGAGACAATGCCTTTTTAGCTGCAAAAACTCCTGTTTTAACCATGATGAAACAAAAACACCCACATGGTTTAGTATCAGGTTCTGGCGAAGATGTTGGCTTGCCTGATGGACAAATGGGCAACTCAGAAGTTGGACACATGAATTTGGGTGCAGGACGTATTTTGTACCAAGATTTTACACGCATTACCAAAGATATTCGTGATGGTGGATTTTTCAAGCATGAAGTATTGGTTGATGCGGTAGAAAAAGCCAAAGCGACAGGCGGTGCTGTGCATATTATGGGCTTGTTGTCGCAAGGTGGCGTGCATTCACATGAAGACCATATCGCAGCGATGTGTGAATTGGCATTAAAACGTGGTGCAACCGTGTATTTACACGCCTTTTTAGATGGTCGTGATACGCCACCAAAAAGTGCTGAGCCGAGTTTAAAGCGTTTTGATGAATTGTTCGCTCAATATCCAAATCAAGGGCGTATTGCGACCATGATTGGACGTTATTTTGCGATGGATCGTGATAACCGTTGGGATCGTGTGGAGCAGGCGTATCGCTTATTAACCGAGGGCGTGGCAGAGCGTGTAGCGGAGAATGCAGTACAAGGTTTAGCGTTGGCGTATCAAGCGGATGAAACCGATGAATTTGTCAAAGCGACACGCATTGGCGACATTGCAAGCGTAAAAGATGGCGACAGCGTGGTATTTATGAATTTCCGTGCTGACCGTGCAAGAGAATTAACCCGTGCTTTTGTGGAGCAAGATTTTGCTGGTTTTGAGCGTAAAGTTGTGCCAAATTTAGCCAAATATGTGATGCTCACACGTTACCAAGCGACCATTGATGCACCTGTGGCGTATATGCCTGAAACATTGAAAAATTCATTGGGCGAATATTTGGAAAGTTTGGGTAAAACGCAATTACGCATTGCCGAAACTGAAAAATATGCTCACGTTACTTTCTTCTTTAGTGGTGGACGTGAAGAAGAATTTGAAGGCGAAACACGCATTCTCATCAAATCGCCAGATGT
>JAUNHS010000045.1:0-6415 GCA_030523805.1 Acinetobacter sp. | reverse complement strand
GACGTGAAGAAGAATTTGAAGGCGAAACACGCATTCTCATCAAATCGCCAGATGTGGCTACTTATGATTTAAAACCAGAAATGAGTGCTTATGAAGTTACTGATGCCTTGGTAGATGCCATTAATTCTGGAAAATATGATGTATTGATTGCTAACTATGCCAATGGCGATATGGTTGGACACACAGGCGTATTTGAAGCTGCAGTTAAATCTGTAGAAGCCGTGGATACTTGCTTGGGTCGTGTTTATGAAGCGGTGATGGCTCAAAAAGGACACATGATTGTAACCGCTGACCATGGTAATGTGGAGCAAATGCAAGATTATGAAAGTGGTCAAGTGCATACGCAACACACCACTGAACCTGTACCATTTATTTATGTGGGGCAAACAGGGGCAGAAATTGCTGAAGGCGGTATTTTAGCGGACATCGCACCGACCATTTTAAGTTTGATGAATGTGCCAATTCCAGCAGAAATGCAAGGCAAAAACTTAATTCATTTAACGGCATAAATACATAAAGGGAAGGGCAAATGGTCTTTCCCTTTTTGCCAAAATTCATGTAAAAATCAAATAATTAAGTGTGAAATCCATGATGCGATTGCAAAATAAAACATTAAACCATCGTGCCGTATGGGCGTTGTTGGGCGTATTATTATGTTCAACATCATGGGCAGAAACAAAAAGCCAAACGCCGCAAACGCTGTCTGCACAGGCAACGTCTGATGATGATTTAACATTAAGTGAGCGTGAAAGCAACCAACAACAAATACAAAGCGAAAATGAATTAGAACTCTCTCCAGCTGATGATGTGGTGAGTGAAATCCCTGTAGAAGCCGTGCAGCAATTTGTGAATATCTATCAATTGGTGAAGCAAAATTTTGTACGAGATGTGAGCGATGATACGTTATTTGAGCACGCCATGAAAGGATTGGTGGCGTTAGATCCGTATTCACGCTATTTACCTGCTAAAGAATATCAAGATTTAATCAAATATACCGAAGGCGATTTGGCGACAGTGGATTTTGATTTACGCTATGTGCCTGTACAGCAAGTGTGGGAAATTCAAAATTTATCGCCCGATAGCGATGCCAGCAAAAGTGGCTTAAAAAATGGCATGATTGTGCGAAAAATAGAACAAAAAAGCACGCAAGGCTTGAACCAAGATGAAATTAATCAACTTTTAACAGGGCAAATTGGTAGCAGCGTTGCTATTCAGCTCGGTGAAAAAACGCAAGCCATTTCTTTAGTGCGTACCAAAAAAGTGAATGTCGATGTACAAGCCAAGCTCCTAGCCAACCAAGTGCTATGGATTAAAGTGCCTGTATTTAAACAAGAAACTGCCAATGAAATTAAACGCATTTTACAAAGTGTAGAGCAAGATGGCATTCAAGGCGTATTGCTTGATTTGCGTAGTAACCCAGGTGGTTTGCTATCATCAGCAGTGGAAACGGCGGATTTATTTTTAAATCAAGGTTTGATTGTGAGTACGCAAAGCCGTGCCGAAGGCAATCAAAGTTTTAGAGCATTATCTGGACATAGTTTTCCTTATAAATTAGGCATTTTGATTAATGGTAAATCGGCATCGGCAGCGGAAGTGCTTACAGCCGCCTTGCAACAGCACCAACGTGCCTATGTGATGGGCGAAAAAAGTTACGGCAAAGGCGTTGTACAAAAAATCTTACCTTTAGATAATGGCGATGCTGTATCGCTCACGGTGGCTCATTATTATACGCCCGATGGTCAGCAATTAGACGGCAAAGGCATTGAACCGAATTTGCTGTACCCATTTTTAGATGTACCTGAACAAGATTATTTAAACCGTACTGCCGAATTATTATTGCAAGCACCACAGCAAAATAAGTAAGCGATGGTGTAAATCGTGCTTTAAATATGTGCAATTTTTCGTTAAAATAGCGAAATTCTTTTACTTAACTAGCGATGGCATTTCGCCTAAGCCACGGAGACTTTTTCCCATGTGTAATGACGATATTCGCAGTCATTCTGCCCCTGTATTTGACGGTGTAGAAAATGCACCTGCACGTTCAATGTTGCGTGCTGTTGGTTTTACCGATGATGATTTTAAAAAACCACAAATTGGCGTGGCATCAACATGGGCGAACGTAACGCCGTGTAATATGCACATTGACGGCTTGGCACGAGAAGTGGAAAAAGGCGTAAACAGTGCCAATGGTAAGGCGGTGATTTTTAATACCATTACCATTTCAGACGGGATTTCAAACGGTACAGAAGGCATGAAATATTCCTTGCTGTCTCGTGAAGTGATTGCTGATTCCATTGAAACAGTGGTGGGCTGTCAAGGTTTTGATGGTGTGATTGCCATTGGTGGTTGCGATAAAAATATGCCAGGTTGTATTATGGGCTTGGCTCGTTTGAACCGTCCTGGGTTATTTATTTACGGTGGTTCAATTCGCCCTGGTGCAGGTCATACCGATATTATTTCTGTATTTGAAGCGGTGGGACAGCACGCTAAAGGCGAAATTAATGAAATCCAAGTCAAGCAAATTGAAGAAGTGTCTATCCCAGGGCCAGGGTCATGTGGTGGTATGTACACAGCAAATACCATGGCATCAGCGATTGAAGCACTCGGCATGAGCTTACCAGGGTCATCTGCACAAGATGCCGTTTCTGATGAAAAGATTGACGATTGCCAACGTGCTGGCGAAGCGGTGATGAATTTATTACGCTTAAATATCAAGCCTTTAGACATCATGACCAAGCCAGCCTTTGAAAATGCCATTAAAGTGGTGATTGCCCTAGGTGGTTCAACCAATGCGGTATTGCACTTATTGGCAATGGCACACACAGCAGGCGTGGAATTAACGCTTGATGATTTTATCCGTATTGGTAAAGATACGCCTGTGGTGGCAGACGTGCGTCCATCAGGTAAATATTTAATGTCGGAATTGATTAAAATTGGTGGCATTCAACCGTTAATGAAACGTATGTTAGACGCAGGTATGCTTGATGGTTCATGCTTGACGGTAACAGGCAAAACATTGGCGGAAAACTTGGCAGATGTACAAGATTATCCTGAAGGTCAGGAAATTATCATGCCATTTGACAAGCCAATCAAGAAAGATTCACACTTGGTGGTGTTAAAAGGCAACTTGTCGCCTACAGGTGCGGTAGCGAAAATTTCAGGCAAAGAAGGCTTGTATTTTGAAGGTCCTGCTCGTGTATTTGAAGGCGAAGAAGGGGCAATGCGTGGCATTTTAGATGGCGAAGTGCAAGAAGGCGAAGTGGTCGTAATTCGTGGCGAAGGGCCAAAAGGTGGGCCTGGTATGCGTGAAATGTTGAAGCCAACATCTGCCATTATCGGTAAAGGCTTGGGTAAATCGGTGGCGTTAATTACTGACGGTCGTTTCTCTGGTGGTAGTCATGGCTTTGTGATTGGACACGTTACGCCTGAAGCCTATGAAGGCGGCCCGATTGGTTTGGTCAATAATGGCGATAAGATTTCTATTAATGCCGAAACTCGTGAAATTACCTTACACATTTCCGATGAAGAAATGGCAGAACGTCGTAAAAATTGGGTAAAACCTGCTCCGAAATATAAATCTGGTGCATTGGCGAAATTTGCGAAACTCGCTGCAGGTGCAGATAAAGGTGCGGTAACGGATTTGAATTTGGATATTTAAATCTGAATTGCAGACAAAACCCTAGTCACAGTAATGTGGTTAGGGTTTTATTTTAGCCACAAGCGATGCCAAGTCGCACAAAATCAGCTATACTATGTGCTGATTTCTAGCAATTTAGTCCTTGATTTATGTCGTACAACACCCCTTCACGCAATAGCAAACGTGCCAATGCACCCCAGCACAAAGCCAATTACGAAAAGCAACCAGATCCAGCCATTACGCATTATGCAGTACAAGCACTCAATTGGTTACGCCGTGCAGAATTTTTAATGTCTGCACCCAAGCTCAATTTATGCGTAGAAGATACAGGTTATGAAATTGCATTTGCAGGGCGTTCCAATGCAGGAAAATCAAGTGCAATCAATGCTTTAACCAATCAAAAGCAACTCGCACGAGCATCTAAAACACCAGGCCGTACGCAAATGATTAACTTTTTCCACTTGGGCAATCCAGAGCAACGCCTTGTGGATTTACCTGGCTATGGCTACGCTGCCGTACCTGAAGAAATGAAAAAAGTATGGCAAAAAGAATTAGAAAGCTATTTAATCCAACGACAAAGTTTACAAGGCTTGGTGCTGTTAATGGACATTCGCCACCCTTTACAACACTTTGACCGCATGATGCTAGAATGGGCTCACTCACGCCAGCTTTTTGTACACATCTTATTAACCAAAGCCGATAAACTCAACCGTGGGCCAGCCAATAAAGCCTTGCTTGAAGTCAAACAAGAACTCAAAAAAATGAAAATGCAATTTTCTATCCAACTTTTTTCATCGCTCAATAAGCAAGGATTAGAAGAACTTGCCAGCGTGATTGCAGGGCGTTTACATTTTGTGTTAGATGAACAAAAACAGCCTTTTGCTCTTGATGAGATTGCTGAAGCCAGTAGCGATGATGAATAATCCACAATGCACCTGTGGATAACCTTGTGATTAAATCTGTGTGAAAACATGGGGAAAGCTGTGATTATATTGTGGATAAGTTTGAAGATAAACCTGAAGATAAAGCGAATATCACATAAAACCACAAGCAATGACGCCACTCACCATACAATCCACTCGCTTGAGAATGGCATAAAAAGTCATTGCAAATCATCAACCTATCGCCTATTGTAATAGCAAAATATCGTTTAAGTAGAGCATCATATGAAAAAAGGATATATCTCACAACTTCATGCACACGTTGGTGGCAAAGTGGCATTAGTAACAGGTGCATCTAGCGGTATAGGACTCACCGTAGCGAAAACGCTTGCCAAAGCAGGGGCTCATGTGCTTTTAGTGGCTCGTACCGAAGAAAAATTGTTAGCCGTACAACAAGAAATCCAACAACTTGGTGGGCGTGCCAGCGTATTTCCATGTGATTTAAACGATAACCAAGCCATAGACGATTGCTCACAAAAAATTTTAGACCAATTTCAACACGTTGATTTTTTGATTAATAATGCAGGGCGTTCTATTCGCCGTGCTGTGCATGAGTCGGTGGAGCGTTTCCATGATTTTGAACGCACTATGCAGTTAAATTATTTTGGTGCGGTGCGTTTGATTTTAAATTTATTGCCCAATATGATTCAGCGTGAGCAAGGGCATATTATTAATATTAGCTCTATTGGTGTATTGGCAAATGCGACACGCTTTTCCGCTTATGTGGCATCTAAAGCGGCTTTAGATGCGTTTAGTCGTTGCCTTTCGGCAGAAGTGCATTCGCATAAAATTAACATTACATCGATTTATATGCCATTGGTCAAAACGCCAATGATTGCACCAACGAAAATTTATAATTATGTGCCAACGCTTAGCACAGAGCAAGCGGCAGATTTGGTGGCGTATGCGATTGTGAAAAAGCCGAAGCGTGTAGCGACCAATTTAGGGCGTTTGGCATCTTTAACTTATGCGATTGCCCCTGAAGTGAATAATAAGCTAATGTCTATCGGTTTTAATTTATTCCCAAGCTCTAGTGCTTCGGTCGGCAAGCAAGAGCCTGAAAAACTTTCATGGCTACAGCGTGCGTATGCTCGTATTTTCCCAGGTGAGCATTGGTAAATGATGTGGTGACAGAAATGGTGATGTATTAATCCTACAGTTATTTACATAAAATAGCGAATGCTGCCACAGATTTATGCTAATTTATCTATCAATTCAATTTGACTAGGAAGATTATGATGTCTAAAAAATCTTTGCATGACTTACGCAAACAACCTTCATTTATGAAAAAATTACCCCCATTTCTTATTGCAGGGGCAGTGATTGGCGTGCTTGCAGTAGCGTATAAAGCGGTGTTTGGTCAGCGAAAGATCAAAAATATTAGCCATGCCAGTGAGCAACCACGAGAGCTAAAAACGGTACAAGCTGAACAACCAGATGCACCACAGACACAACAAAATCAACCTTAAAAGGCAATGCTATGACACAGCTGACTGTTGCTTGTCCACGTTGCCAAACGCCAGCGGCTTGGCAGGGCAATGCCTTTCGTCCATTTTGTTCTGAACGCTGTAAATTGATTGATTTTGGTGCATGGGCAAATGAAGATTATCGCTTAAAAACAGAAGATTCACCGCAGCATGACCCGAAAAAAGCAGAAGATGACTATGATGACTAAACGGTGGTTGTGCGATGAATGGCGTGATGAACATCATCAAAAAGCAGGTACAAAACCTGCTTTTTTATTGCAAAGTTTTTCCTTTCGTTTCTTCGCCCAAGCACAGTACAATCAGCACCACAGCCAACATTACACCTGTAAACATCATAAAAATAACCGAAA
>JAUNHS010000044.1:8329-12803 GCA_030523805.1 Acinetobacter sp. | reverse complement strand
ACTTGTTGCTCTACGCTCGGCTGAAAATTTTTTAAAATCTGCTCTGCTTTTTGCCATTCATTTTTACGCACATAATACGCAGCCAAAGCCAAAGTCGCTTGGCTATTTTTTTGCTTCATTAAGGCAAGCAGCTGTGCTTCACTCGTTTTTTTAGAAATCACGCCACTATATAATTGAATTAAATCAAAATGTTGCTGCTGTTGATAGTGTTGCTGGCTCTGTGCAAGGTGTGGCGAAAGTTTAGGATATTGGTTCGCTCGCAAGCGTGCTTCGCTCATTCTATCGCTGGTTAAAGGGTGCGTGAGCCAAAATTCAGGTAAAAAACCTACTTGTGGGCTTTGTCTGTGCATCGTTTCAAAAAAATTCGCCATGTGGTGTGGGTCATAGCCTGCCGCATATAAATATTGCATACCGATACGGTCGGCTTCTCGCTCTTGGTCTCGGCTATAGCTGAGTTGCTTATTCATCAGAGCGGCTTGTGTTCCCATCATCACGGCTGTACCTGCTTCGCCATCGGCTTTGGCTGCCACCGCTGCTCCTACCAAAATGCCTGCCAATGCCAATAAACTTTGCCCTTTAAATGTTTCTTTAGAGCGACTATAGTGGCGTTGCGACACATGGGCGACTTCATGAGCCATCACACCTGCCACTTCGCCCATATTTTTCGCAGATAAAATCAAACCTGTATTCATGGCAAATAAACCACCAGGGACGGCAAAGGCATTAATTTGTGCATCATCAATCAATAGTAAGGCAATCGGCTGTTGGCTTTGGCTCTGCCCAACAATGTGGGAAAATACGCTCATTAATTGTTCTTCTAGCCAAATATCATGAATGACAGGCATTTGACGTTGCACTTGACGGTAAACATTTTCGCCAATCATACGTTCACGATATTGGTCAATCAACCCCACACCGCCACCAATATTCGGCACTTGGTAAGCATGAAGCGATGATGTTGTATAATCATGTGATAATGCAATCGCTTGCGTATTTTGCAGCAACACACTACTCATAAAGAATGATAACAGACTGATTTTATGTATGATTTTTTTAGTATTGCTCATATTTTATCCTATACGATGAAAAACTGATGATGTTAAATGCTTTAAACATAGCACATTCACATCACTTTCCATAGAGATAAAATGCGTGGAATTGTTAGTCGCTGTTAAATCTTGTGCATTTACACGTTATTTATGCTCATTTTTATGCTATTTTTTATATGTAAAACAGTGAATTAGCTATAGAGTGCTAAAATTGCTTGCCACAATTCACGCTTTAAATCCACCTGATGATGCATTTGCTTTAAGCTGGCAAATTGCTGTCGTTCTAATTGTGCAGGCAGGTGTGCAATGTCGCCCAATACAAAAATTTTGTGCTGCGGTGCAATTTGCTGTAAATAGCCTTGCACAAAATACGGTAAATTTTGCTGATGCTGTGCAGGCGATGCTTCCGATAGCATGGCATAAAACCACGTCAATTCATCATCATAAATCGGTGCAAATCCATGTTTTTGTTGTAATTGTTGTATGGCTTGGCGAATATTGTGCCATAGTTGTTGCTCTGGTTCGGTGGCGTGTTGTAAATCTGCCAACAACACACAATATTGCCCCACGCAAGCGGTGATATGTAAAGGAATATCGGCAAGGGCAACATCTTGCGATACATGGTCAGGCGTTTTATTGTCTTGCTGTGAATTGCTCTGATTGTCAGCTGGAACAGTGCGTTCTGGCACAGGTTTTGCCTGTAATTTTTCAGTCAGCTGCTGCAATGATTGTGTAATATGCGAAATGGGCGTTGGCGATGCCGCAGGCGAAATGCTTTCTTGCTCTGCCACTTGGTCTCGCCAAATGCTATAGTCATGATTTAATGATGGCGTAGCACGCTCAACCCACGAAACAATGCCCATGTGTTGCAATAAATGATGCTGATGATGAATAATTTTAGACAGTGCCATCGCCAAATTGCTGAAAGATCAATTGCTCGCAGTATAGCATATTTTCTCACAAATACATGAAAAATACGTCCGTTATTTCACGGCAAACTCGCAAATATTTATTAGAAAATCATGACTTGATTGCGACGATACAAACGTTGCTCAATTTGTGCCGTATCAAAACCCAAACGCCAATACAGCAAAACCAATACGTCCATGCCTTCTTGTGTTAAACCATTTTCCTGCCACAAGCTAAACTCTAAAATGGTTAAAAGCATTAAACGGTCACGCTTTGCCAAGCCAGCAATCTTTTGGAAAATATCAGCAAAATCAATCGCTTCATAAGAAATCTGTTGATATTTAAGCCACGCATCGCCCAAGGTTTGTTGCAATACCAAGGTTCTAAATTCTGATGATGGTGTTTGTAAGCATTGTACAAAAGTCATACTGTCTAATAATCGTACGACACTCGGCATAATCTGCTCAATGCGTTGTGGTGTGGCGTGTGGCAAAATGCCTAATTTGTCTTTCAATAATTCCAATAATAAGGCATCTAAAATATTAATGTCGCCACGTTGTTCAATCATCTGTTGCCATTTTTGGCTATATTCCAACGCCAAACAGCGTGGCAAATGTAATTGTGTAGCGACATATTTGACCATTTCCACCCATAGGCGTGGGTCTAAAGTGGTAACTATACTCTGCACACTGGCACTTAAATTATAGCTTTCTAATTCTCGTTCATCTTGACGTAGTAAAAACGCTAAACTGATGGCATCTAAATAATGTGCTTGCGTTGCCAAAACTTTGTGCGTAAAACTTTTTTCTAACATACGCTGGCGTAAGTTTGGATCTAAAGGACGAATTTCATCTCTATTATTCCATTGTACAGGACAAGACATTTTGAGCTGTGGCAAAGGCAAATGCTGTTCTGGCATTGCCAATTCATCATTTTTGAATTGTTGCTGTTGGTGTATGCGTTGTACACGTTGCTGAAAATGTGGAAAAATTGTGCCTGCACACGGGTCAAACACGCTTAAATGGTCAATTTCAATCGCCAAGCATTCATCATAACGTGGTGCGTGTAAATATAATTTGGTACGTTGCATTAATGCACGCAAATCATCGCTAGCTAAAATATGATCCCATTGATATTGCCGTGAATAAAACATGATTTTTTTCATCAATCGCTGGCTCACATAAGGCACATAGCCCCATGCCAAGCACCAACCCGCCCATAATTGCCATAAAAATGCACGTCCATAATGCTGTTGTTGTAATTGTGATTTTACCGCTCGCATGGCGGCTAAACCATGTTGATACACCAAAGTAAATGCCGTAAATAAATGCTTTAAATGCGTGCGTTCGGCTGTATCGCCAGCCAACATTTGACGGTAGCAATAATCCAACAAAGCCGACATTTCACGGTGGTTTAACTGTGCCACAGCTCCCCAAGTCAAATAAATACGACTTTGTGCGATATGTTCACCGATGGCAAAGGCATTAATTTGTTGCACATCAGCAATCACATATAAAGGCAATGCTGTAACTTGATGTTTTTGTGCGATTTTTTGATTGGTTTGCATTGCACAAAAATCTTCAGCCACTTCACTTTGCTCATTGATTTGCTGAATATTTAACGCATGGCTACAAAAAATATGCGTTTTTTTTCGTCCTTGATAGATGCTATAAATGCTCGCCAATAAAATAATGACGACACTGACCACAACGGCAAGCATTCCCCAATACGGGCCATTTCGCCCATAATCTTGCACCAATAACGACACCAGCCACGCTACGGCAGCATATTGCAACGCTAAAAAAATCACCACACTAATGCCATAAATGATATAAACATCTACGCCACTTTTGGGTTGATGTGCTTGCGACAAAGCAGCATCATTTTTCAATGTGGAATAATGCAAAATTTCATCAAACTGCTGTTGTACAGCGAATGATGTTTTTTGCTTATGGTGATGATTTGAATGCAAGCTCATGATGGCAATCGTTTAATTTTTTGTCATTATCTATAGGTTTCATGCGATCTTGTTTGATAAAAAACCGTACATTTAAGCCATCAATGTACGGTTTTTATCTTCATCACGCTACGATTTACGACCCTTTAATGCCCGTTAAATCTACAGCCGATGCGTCTATATTGACATCAATATAACCGTCTTTTTTCTTTTTGGCACTGTCATTACGCTGACGTTCCAAAGCGGTTAAATAGTCATCATTAATACCACCTGTAACATACACGCCATCAAACACAGAACAATCAAATTCGGTTAA
The DNA here is from genome assembly GCA_030523805.1 of Acinetobacter sp. GTDB lineage: Bacteria > Pseudomonadota > Gammaproteobacteria > Pseudomonadales > Moraxellaceae > Acinetobacter. The sequence continues at coordinate 8,572 of JAUNHS010000044.1, read as the reverse complement.
ATGTGGTACTTTTGATGTTTGTACAGCCGCTTTTAAATCATCTAAATCTTGGAAAATTAAACGATCGGCTTCAATAATTTGGCAAATTTCATCTACACTACGGTTTGATGCAATTAACTCTGACTTGGCAGGCATATCAATGCCATACACATTTGGATATTTCACCATTGGTGCTGCCGATGCAAAAAATACGTTTTTCGCCCCTGCTTCTCGTGCCATTTGAATAATTTCATTACACGTTGT
>JAUNHS010000044.1:5817-8229 GCA_030523805.1 Acinetobacter sp. | reverse complement strand
ATACGTTTTTCGCCCCTGCTTCTCGTGCCATTTGAATAATTTCATTACACGTTGTACCACGCACGATGGAGTCATCTACCAGCAATACATTTTTATCTTTAAATTCTAAATCTACCGCATTGAGCTTTTGACGTACCGATTTTTTGCGTTGCTGCTGACCAGGCATAATGAAAGTACGACCAATATAACGGTTTTTCATGAAGCCTTCACGGAATTTTACCCCGAGAATATTGGCTAATTCTAAAGCAGATGTACGACTGGTATCAGGAATTGGAATAACCACATCAATTTGATGGTCTTCGCCCCATTCACGCAAAATTTTATGTGCTAATTTTTCGCCCATTTTCAAACGTGCTTTATACACGGAAATACCGTCAATAGTCGCATCTGGACGAGCAAAATAGACATATTCAAAAATACACGGACGATATTGTGGTTGTTCTGCACATTGCTGGCTAAAGAAATTGCCTTCTGCATCAATAAATACCGCTTCTCCAGGTTCAATATCACGCTCAATTTTAAAACCTAATGCCGTAATTGCTACTGATTCTGATGCAATAATATACTCTTTGCCTTGCTCTGTTTCTCGTGAGCCATAAATTAATGGACGAATACCATGCGGATCACGGAAGCCAACCAAACCATGCCCTGTAATCATTGCCACAACACCATACGCCCCTTTGCAACGCTCATGTACACGGCGAACAGCTTGGAAAATATCTTCAGCGGTTGGTGAAACTTTACCGCTTTTTGCCATTTCATGTGCAAATACGTTGAGCAATACTTCAGAATCTGAGTCAGTATTGATATGACGTAAATCGGTTTGGAATAAATCTTCTTTAATTTCAGGGGCATTGGTTAAATTACCATTGTGTGCCAAGCTAATGCCATAAGGCGAATTGACATAAAATGGTTGAGCTTCGGCACTGCTTGATGAACCTGCCGTTGGATAACGCACATGACCAATGCCATAATTGCCCACCAACGCACGCATATGGCGTGTGTGAAATACATCTCTCACCATGCCATTATCTTTACGCAAGAACAAACGCCCTTGATGGCAGGTAACAATCCCAGCCGCATCTTGCCCACGGTGTTGTAACATCGTTAAAGCATCAAATAACATTTGATTTACTGGAGATTTTCCAGCAATCCCAACAACTCCACACATAATAAACCTCAAGATGTGCTAGGGTGAAAATGGATTTTTAACACGCTGTGTATCGCCTTGCTTTGATTCAGCAGGTTGTTCAGTCGTATTAGAATGAGAAAAAAATTCAAATAAAAGATTGAGTAAAGGTACATCGCCATTGCCCGTTGCAATGCTGGCATCATTTTCTGCTTTGGTTTGTGCTGCAGCATCATTCAATTGCTGAGCGACTTTTTGGCTCATTTGCTGCGACCATTTACTTGCCAAAGGTGCATAAGGCGATAAATGCGTAATCAATTTAGACCCTTGCCACCACGAAAAAGCAGAAAGCCACGGCGATAAAGTTTGCATTAAAATCAATAAAATCACTGCACTTTTTAATGCACCAAATACACCACCTGCAATACGATTTAATGGGGTGAGTTTGAGCATTTTAAAGAGCTGCTGCAATGTTCCGCTTAAAAACCATACACCCAACATCACAGCACACACAATAGCAATAAACGCCACCACTTGCTGCAACCATAATTGCTGGCTAATAAAACCTAAATACAGTGAAACAGGCTCATAAAATTGAATAGCACAAAATAATGCCAATAACCAACCAATAAAATGGCTGAGTGATTGAATAAAACCCACTCTCAAACCATTGAGCGAGCCAAGCAAAAGCACAATTAAAATGGCAATATCCACATTATTCATTTAGCACGACACCACAATGAAAACAATGCCCAATCAAAATGCTGCATAAATCATCAATTAAACGTTCGTATCGGCACACAACTGATTGACACAGGCTTGAACCAATTTAGGGCCTTCATACACCAAGCCACTATATAATTGCACCAACGTTGCACCTGCTTGGATCTTGGCTTGAGCATCTTGTGCTGAACAAATGCCGCCCACACCAATCAATGGAATATGACCTTGCAACATTTCCGCAAAACGCTGTAAACAATAAGTACTTTTCTCAAATACAGGCTGCCCCGATAATCCACCTGTTTCATCGGCATACTGGCAATCTTCCACGCCTTCACGAGATAAAGTGGTATTAGTAACAATCAAACCATCGATACGGAATTGTAATAATTGACGTGAGATAAAGGCGATTTCTTCATCATTTAAATCAGGAGCGACTTTAAGTACCAATGGCACATAGTGTTGATATTGTTCAGCTAATGCAAGTTGCTTTTCTTTGAGTGTTGCCAATAATTCGGTTAAAGCATCGCCACTTTGTAAACTGCGTAAATTTTTAGTATTTG
>JAUNHS010000044.1:4108-5717 GCA_030523805.1 Acinetobacter sp. | reverse complement strand
AATAATTCGGTTAAAGCATCGCCACTTTGTAAACTGCGTAAATTTTTAGTATTTGGCGATGAAATATTCACCGTAACATAAGATGCGTGATTATAAACTTTTTCTAGGCAAATTAAATAATCTTGTGTGGCTTGCTCTACAGGTGTATCGGCATTTTTGCCAATATTAATACCCAAAACGCCTTGATAATGTGATTTTTTAATATTTTCAATCAGTTGATCTACACCATCATTATTAAACCCCATACGGTTGATGATGGCTTTTTTTTCTGGAATACGGAATAAACGTGGTTTTTCGTTGCCTGCTTGTGGGCGTGGGGTTACTGTACCGACTTCAATAAAGCCAAAACCTAAGCTGGCTAAAGCGTCTATATATTCGCCATTTTTATCCAAACCTGCGGCTAAACCGACAGGGTTAGGAAACTCAATGCCCATACAGTTTACCGCTTTTGCGTGTACTTTTTGATGTGTTAAATCAAATCTATTTGCTGTATTTAACCATTTCAATGTTGCATGATGTGCTTCTTCAGCATCTTTTTTAAACATATACCAACGGACTAGGCTATATGGCAGAATCATAAGGCAAACTCTAAGTGCTATTTTAATGAACTGTTTGTATTATAAAAGAATACATCGTGAAATACTAGGGGCTGAATTTGTGGGAACGATAAATGAACGTATAAATCACTCTTGTACACTCACCAATCACTCCCCACTCCAACTAATCCACCACAGGCACAAACTGTGCCATCGGACGAGATAGACTTTCGGCAATCACCGCTTGCTCATAACGGCGAGCTTCCGCCAAAGCAAAACCATGAAACGGATGCTGGCATAACAACTGATCCATATAGCCCACTACATTCATGTGGCACACCACAACAACAGATTGATAATCCAAATGCGATAACCACTCTATCGCTACATGAGCATCATCATCAGGTTTAATATCATTGCAAATTAGCACAGGCACATCAGGAAAATAGGCTTGTAAATGTGCCAAAGTTTGCTGAGCTCTCAATAATGGACTGACCACAAAAACATCAGGTTTTAAATCATCTTTGATGGCTTGTGCTGTTTGCTCAGCTTGTAAATGCCCACGCTCAGTCAAAGGGCGTTTTATATCATCGCCATTCACTGCTGGGTGTGCTTCACCATGACGAATTAAGGTTAAATACATCTTCATTCCCCTATCATTTTTATCAAATCAACATCTTCAATTACACATTTTGATGTGGTAATACAAATTCCACATCACTACGGTTGCCTGTTTTCATCAGCGTAGCGGCAAGGCTCAATGCAGGTGCTTGCTCAAAAATAATACGGTACAATGCCGTTGCAATCGGCATATATACATCACTTTGTTGGGCATAGGCATACACTTGGGCAATGGTATTGACCCCTTCAGCCGTCTGCCCCAATTCTTCACTGGCTTGCTGTAAAGTTTTGCCTTGTCCGAGTTTATAACCCATTTGATAATTACGACTTAACGGACTATTACAGGTCGCAAATAAATCGCCCACGCCAGACAAACCTAAAAAGGTCAAAGGATTTGCCCCTTTATGCACAGCAAAACGGCTCATTTCAGCCAATGCACGAGTTAAAATCAT
>JAUNHS010000044.1:0-4008 GCA_030523805.1 Acinetobacter sp. | reverse complement strand
ACACCATACGCCACTTCAGGCAATTCTTCACGGATAATATCACTCATCAACTTAAAGCTATCAGCTTCCATACCTTTAGTCAGAGAAATAATCACTTGTGATGAAATAAACGGAGCAATTTGCTTGAGTACCGAACGGAATGAATGACTTGGAATCGCCACCAAAATCAAATCCCGATTTTGTACGGCTTTTTGCAAATCATGCTCAGCTTTTAAGCCCTTTTCTAACGTAAAATCAGGCAAATAACGGCTATTGATCTGCGTACGATTAATTTCTTGTGCAATATATTCATCACGAATCCAAATCATCGCATCACAACCATTTCGTACGGCTAAATTTGCCATCGCTGTACCAAAACTTCCCCCACCCAATACGGTAACTCTTAAAGGGTGCAAACGGGGTTCAGTTGCTTTTGTTTCTACATACGATGCAAATAATGCTTGAAAATCAATCGTCATAGCCTAGTCCTTATTCCTTGTGTTGTGTGTACATCACGCATTTGTGATGTTTAAGGTGTCCAATATTGAATAAAATCAGCAGACATTGCGTCATCTCGTGCTGGCAATACACGGTCAGTAGAGCCAACATAAATCACGCCTGCAATATAATCTTGGGCTTCTAGTGCAAATGTAGCTTTTAAATGTGCAGATTCTGCCAATTCGCCACTACGCCACATACTCGCAAAACCCTGTGCGTGTAATGACAATAAAAGATTTTGTACCGCTGCACCAGAGCTTAATAATTGTTCATAGCTTGGCACTTTATCGTGTGCTTGAATTTTGGTTAAAGCTAAAATAATCATCGGTGCTCGTAAGGGTTGCTGGCGAATACGCTCAATTTGCACTTGGTCGTCTGCCCCATGTTCATGAATATAGCTTTCTACCAAGCATTCTGCAAAAGCTGTACGCTGTTCAGCTGAAATCACCACAAAACGTGTAGGTTTTAATCTACGATGGTCGGGTGCAACCCAAGCGGCATGAAAGGCTTTATTTAATTGCTCAGCATTTGGTGCAGGCTCGTTCAATACGCCCATAGAGCGACGCTCATGAATAACATCATGGATATCTTGGCTTTTTTGTACTGTATTTGACATTATTTTTACCCATTCAAATGTGTTTAAAATGATAGTATAGAATATTTTCACTGTAAAATCACAGTCATATTTTCATAAGTTGCTTGCTTTTTAACAATACAATAAAGATGTATTTACATTTACAATTGCCGTTCTAAATCGCTATAGGCAAAATGGCAAATCCATTTTACAATGTATCACAAACAAAATATTCTCAAGGCACGCACTTATGCAAAAAACAACAACGCTCATACAACAGCACCAACATCATGGGCATATCCACGAACAATATCATAAGCACAATCATCTCCCTGAAAATCAGCGTACACTCGCCATTTGCTTTTTGCTGATTGCCAGTTTTATGGTGGTGGAATTTATTGGTGGATTTATCACCAAAAGTTTGGCTCTGATTTCTGATGCTGGGCATATGCTCAGCGATGCCGTATCGCTCGGTGTGGCATTGATTGCGGTATTATTGGCAAAAAAATCTCGTAGCGTGGATAAAAGTTTTGGTTATTTACGCTTTGAAATTTTAGCCGCATTGTTTAATGGTGTCGCATTGATTGCTATTGCCATTTATATTTTCATAGAAGCCTTTGCACGTTTAGATAGCCCTGCTCAAATTCAAGCCAATGGTATGCTCATCATTAGTAGTATCGGTCTTATCATCAATATCATCGTGGCTTTAATTATTTTTAAAAGTAGCGATACGCAACATGATGTCAATATGAAAGGGGCTTTTTTGCACGTGATTGCAGATTTGCTGGGTTCAATTGGTGCGATTATTGCAGGTTTATGTATCTACTTTTTTGCGTGGTCGTGGGCAGATAGCGTTGCCAGTGTGATTGTTGCCAGTTTGGTGGCGTATAGTGGTGTGAATGTAATGAAAGAAGCTGTGCATATTTTATTGCAAGGCACGCCAACGCATTTGGATTTAACGCCTTTATATCAATTTATTCAACAAGATGCACGTTTGGTTGATTTGCAGGATATTCATTTATGGACATTAAATAGCCAAAATTATGTATTTACAGGGCATTTAATCGTGCGTGCTGATGTGAGTTTGTATGAATGCCAACGTATTTTGCATGACATTGAACACGTTTGCCATGATATTGGCATTGAACACACGACCATTCAAATTGAAACGGCAGAAAAATCATTTAGATATTAATATCTTATATCGCACAATAAAAAACTTCCATTCACACAAAGCGAATGGAAGTTTTTTTCAATAGCTTAAAGCAAATGCCGTATCTTCAAATCAATCTAAAATCAGCATCAAATCAACGCCACTTCAGATGTAATAATGCCGTTATTATCTGCATAAACAAAATGCCCAGCACGGAATGTTACACCACCAAAATGCACGTCTATATCCACTTCGCCCACACCTTTACGGTTACTTTTTTGTGGAATGCTTGCCAAAGCGTGTACGCCCAAGTCTAATGCAGCAATCGCATCTACATCACGCACGCAACCATAAATAATGACACCATTCCAATGGTTATTCACCGCAGATTCAGCAATCATATCGCCCATTAACGCACATCGCATAGATGCACCACCATCTACAACCAGCACCTTACCTGTACCATCAGTCGCCAATAATTCTTTTACACGAGAATTATCTTCAAAGCATTTTACAGTAACGATTTGACCGTAAAATGATTTTCGCTGACCATAGCTTTTAAAAAATTTGCCATCTACGCTTGGAATTAACACTTGGATTGGTAAATCGCTGTGGTCGTCCAACAAATCGCACGTTACAAAATCAGTCATCATCTTCTCCCTAAATCAATGGTAAAATTTCAATCAAACATAGCACACCTGCCCATGTAAATGTATTTGCCTTTGGTCGTATGCTATCATCTATGCCAATCATCATGGCGATAAAATTTACAGTTCATCGCCTAAAATCTTATAAAAACACATCATTTCACCGATTAAATCGTAAAATAGACTAACCAAATGCCATAAAAACAGGTAAAATATCCCCCATATCAATCTCTACACTGGAGTTTCTGCGTGGATTATCCAACCATTTCTAAAGATGAATTACAACAAGCCTGCCAAGAGCTTTCAACCATTCGTGATTTTATCCGCTTTGGCGTAACGGCATTGCGTCAATACGACGCCCATTTAGGACAAGGCACGCAAGATTTTTTTGCAGAAAGCTCGGCTTTGGTGTTGCAAACACTGTCTTTAGATTGGTCGGCAGACCCTGAAATTTTAGATGCGAAATTGCTCAATGCTGAAAAAATCGCCTTTTTAGAGTTGCTAGAACGTCGTATTAATGAACGCATTCCAACGTCTTATTTGTTAAATTTATCTTATTTTTGTGGTAAACCGTTTTATGTTGATGAGCGTGTGCTGATTCCACGTTCGCCAATTGCAGAGTTGATTAATACAGGTTTTGCACCTTATTTTAGCAATGCAACCGCTGAAAATATCCACGCTTTGCCTGATTATCGTTCAGATGCTCAACCTATTCGTGTGTTGGATATGTGTACAGGTTCGGGCTGTATTGCCATTGCTTTGGCGTATGCGTTTCCTAATGCCGAAGTTGATGCGACAGATTTGTCTAAAGATGCTTTGGAAGTGGCAGCATTGAATGCCGAACATCATAATATGCAATATCAAGTGGCACTATTGGAAAGTGATTTGTTTGATAAAATCCCTGCGGAGCATCAGTACGATTTGATTGTGTCTAATCCACCTTATGTAGATGCAGAAGATATGGCAGACTTGCCTGCTGAATTTTTGCATGAACCAGAGTTAGCATTGGCTGCTGGGCAAGACGGTTTGGATTTGGTGAAAAAGATGTTAGCTGTGGCTGCAGATTATTTAACCGAAAATGGTTTATTGGTCATTGAAGTGGGTAATAGTGAGTGGGCATTGCGTCAAAACTTTAATACGGTAGATTTCCATTGGTT
>JAUNHS010000211.1 GCA_030523805.1 Acinetobacter sp. | reverse complement strand
GAGCAAATAAATCCACTTTCCCTGCCCATACCCCACTTTTTTCTGCCCCTGCAATTGGGTGTGCAGGCACTAAACCACTAGGAATAGCATCGCCAAAAACAGCTTGTGCAGCGTGCAAAATATTAGCTTTGGTGCTGCCGACATCGGTAATAATGGTATGTGCGTGTAAATGGGGTTTTAATTGAGCAAAAACCGCAGACGTACTTTTGACAGGCACAGCTAAAATAATCACATCGGCATTGACAACAGCAGGTGCAATCTCTTGATAGCATTCATCAGCAATGCCTAAAGCTTCCGCATCTCGCAAGGTTTGATGATTTAAATCTACAGCGACAATCGTCTGAGCCAACTGTTTGGCTTTAATCACTCTTGCCAAACTTGAACCAATTAAGCCTAAACCGATAAAAACAACTTTATTCCACATAAACGACATCACTTGATTTGCTCAATTTCGGTTGATGATAGCCCTGTCGCCTGTTGAATTTGCTCAACAGATAGACCCATCATTTTTAATTGTTTAGCTATAGCACGTTTATTTTGCTCAATCCCAATTTCAATGCCTGCTTCAATACCTTCAGCACGCCCTTCTTCACGATAGGTTTCCATCGCTGATTGTAAATCTCGGTATTGCTTCAAGCTGTGTTCATATTGGGTACGATTGCCACGGTCTAATTTTGCCAATTCTGCCGTTGCAAAGGCTTTAGTGAACACATCATCATTAAAAATATGGGGGATTTGCTGTATATCTTCCAAATTTTTGATGAAATACAACCACTTATCTAATTGCGTTTTGAGTTCATGCTCTTTTTTATCAAAATTCGGCATTTCCAGATAAATAAACGTCAATTTATCATAAAACACACGATTATTCTGATCTTTCAGTTGTACCGTATGCACCACTTCATGACACGCTGGAGCAGCTAAAAAGTCATCAAACGTAAAATTTAACACGGCGATACAATACACCGCTTTGAGTGAATAATTCCAATCACCCTTTTCGCCCTGCTCACGAATCGGATAAGTCGTGTAATATAAAGTGCGTTCTTTAAAATGCTTTTGGCGAACTTTTTGCAATTCAATGATGAATTTTTCGCCTAATTCATTTTCACAATAAATATCATAAATGGCTTTACGGTCATCATCGCTCGCCCCAAGCTGTTCAGTATTATGAAAGCTCAACGTTTTGATTTGATGATATTCAGGCAACATGGAATTTAAAAAATCCATCAATAACGGCTTGCTGGCTTCTTCGCCAAACAATTTTTTAAAGCCAAAATCCGTATAGGGATTAATATATTTTGCGACCATCTGTCTCTCCCATCTTGCCTAATACCACTCAACCTGCTGCATTTATCGTCCAAGCACCTTTTTTAATGCAGCGAGAAATATTGCATTTTCATCTGCCGTGCCAATAGACACACGAATGTGTTGCTCAATGCCCACCGCACGCACAATCACGCCTTCACGCAATAAATCTTGGAAAGTCTGCACCGCATCACGCTGTACATTGACCAATAAAAAATTAGTCCGAGACGGCACATAATCCAAGCCTAATGCCTGCAAACCTGCCTGTAATTGTGCCATGCCTTGCTTATTTACTTCACGAGATTGTTCAATAAAATCTTGGTCTTGCAACGCTGCCACGCCTGCCACCATCGCCAAATGATTGACATTAAACGGTTGGCGAATAC
>JAUNHS010000210.1 GCA_030523805.1 Acinetobacter sp. | reverse complement strand
CAGCCAGTCATAAAGATGTCGGCGGCATTCCTGTGGCACGTTTATTGCCACAAGCAAAACGTAGAACCATTGGGGCGTGGTGCTTTTTGGATCATGCAGGCCCAGCCGAATTTGTAGATGATGAATTGGGTTTACAAGTCGGTTCACACCCACATACCAATTTGCAAACATTTACTTGGATGTTGCAAGGCGAAGTGTGGCATCAAGACAGTTTAGGGCATCGCCAGTTAATCCGTCCGAAGCAAGTGAATTTGATGACCGCAGGTACAGGCAATCAGCAAGGCATTAGCCATACCGAGCAAACGCCTGATGGTGTTAAAAATTTACACGCTGTGCAATTATGGATTGCATTACCACAACATCAACAAATTGCTGCAAATTTTCAGCATTATGCCGAGTTGCCAGAGTGGCAGGAGCAAGGCGTGCGTTATATTTTAACCACAGGGCAATATGCAGGGCGAGTTGCACCAACGCAGCAATATTCGCCTTTGGTGGGGGTAGATATTCAAGCCGAGCAAGATCAAAGCATTACCTTGCAGTTACAAGCAGGTTTTGAATATGGTATTTTGGTGTTAAATGCGGCAGTTGAGTTGAATGGCGAACACTATCAGCAAGATGAATTAATCAGCTTGCAAGATTGCCATGACAATGTGGTACTGCATTTAAAAGCAGGTAGTCATATTATGTTGCTAGGTGGCGAGCCGTTGCCGCACCCAACCTATATTTGGTGGAATTTTGTGGCGAGTAATGTGGACGATTTGCACCAAGCCGTTGAAGATTGGAATGCTGGGCATGAGCGTTTTGGGCATATTGATTTGCAAGGTACGCCTTTAAAGCGATTGGTTGCACCTGAAGTGCCACAAGGTTTTAAGGTTTAATTGATGAAAAATCCTAATGCTGTGATGGTGTTAGGATTTTTAATTAGTGATTGATGTATTCAAAGAAGTATTGTAGATATGCTTAAAATTATGCTAATCTGAACATCAAATATGTGGGTATTTGAGAGATATGTTAAAAATCGTCTATGACCCAAATAAGGCAAAAAGTAATCTGATAAAACATGGAGTAGATTTTGAAGATGCAAAACGTGCTTTATTTGATCCTAATGCCTTAGTAACTGAAGATAATGATCATAATGAACCACAGTTTGTTTTGATAGGTATGGCAAATAGATTACTTGTTGTAGTATATTGTTATGTAGATTGCGATGATATTATTCGTATTATTTCTGCACGTATTCCAACGAAAAAGGAGAGAAAATTTTATGAAAGCGGAATATGATTTTTCAAAAGCAAAACGAGCAACTCAAATCGCACATTTAAATCGTTTACGTCATGAACAATTATTAGATGCCGATGTTGCTGATTGGCTTGCTCATCAAGATGTAAACACTAAACGTCATATTAGTGAAATGATACGTCAAGTGATGGCGTTACAACCACGACACTAGAAAAAATCCGTATTCAACAAGAGTACGGATTTTTTGTGTTGATTATAGATTACATTGAGCCAATTCATCAGCAAGTTTAGGAAAATCTTGCTGTAAAAATTGGATCAGTTGCTGATGAAAATGCTGTAATTGTACTTTTTGTTCACATTCCAATCGTAAAGTAAAATGATTGCTGGTATTCGATGCACGCAAAGTCATAAAGCCATGTGCAAAATCTAAACGAATACCATCTATCAAACGAA
>JAUNHS010000209.1 GCA_030523805.1 Acinetobacter sp. | reverse complement strand
CCACCTGCAAAAATTGGCGACCAATCGCCTGCTTTGCCTTTACCGTTGATAATCATACCATCTTCAGTTGGTGTGCAATCAATGCCTAATGCTTGTAAACCATCTGCCATCACCTGAATGCGATCGCTTTCTTTCACACGCAATTCTGCCGCACCTGTCAAAACAGTTTGCCCTTCGGCACACGCTGCTGCTACGAATAATACAGGAAATTCATCAATCGCTAATGGCACTTGATCTTCGGGAATGTGAATACCTTTTAAGGTACGACTGCCACGAATGCGAATATCAGCAATCGGCTCGCCCCCTGCAATACGTTGATTTTCAAGGGTTAAATCTGCACCCATCTGTTTTAAAATTTCAATCACGCCTGTGCGTGTTGGGTTAATGCCCACCGCTTCAAGGGTAATATCAGCATTTTGGCTAATTGCTGCCCCCACCATAAAGAATGCCGCACTAGAAATATCTGATGGCACTTGAATATTGGTTGCGGTTAATTTACCACCACCGACAAGGGAAATTTTATTACCTTCGGTTTTGACATCATAGCCAAAAGCACGCAACATACGCTCGGTATGGTCTCGTGTTGGCTCAGGTTCTGTTACTGATGTTTCGCCATCTGCCCATAGTCCTGCCAATAAAATCCCTGATTTTACCTGAGCCGAAGCCATTGGCAAATCGTAGTGAATGCCTTTGAGTTGCTGTTTCCCTGTAATGCTCACAGGTGGCGTACCTTTTTCGCCTGTGGTTTGAATTTTCGCACCCATTTCACGCAATGGCTTGGCAATACGCTCCATCGGACGTTTAGACAATGACGCATCGCCTGTCATAACACTGTCAAATTGTTGTGCCGATAGCATACCAGATAAAAGACGCATACTTGTGCCTGAATTGCCCATGTACAACGCTCCCACAGGTGCTTTTAAGCCATGTAAACCTACGCCATGAATGGTTACATTGCCTTGATGTGGGCCTTCAATCATCACGCCCATATCACGGAAAGCCTGCAAAGTCGCCAACGCATCTTCCCCTTCCAAAAAGCCTGTAACCTGTGTCGTGCCTTCGGCAATCGCACCAAACATGATGGAACGATGTGAGACTGATTTATCCCCTGCAACGGTAAATGTTCCTGTTAAAGGCTTGCTGTGTGGTTGAATGGTAAATTGTTGCGACATGGTTTGTTTCTCCATTAATGGGGTTTTGGTCAGCATATGATTAAAATGTTGGCGTGCCGCTTGGGCTTGCCCGAGTGTTGCCATTAAAGCATGAGAATCTTCTTGCTCAATCAAACGTTTAAACTGCTGTAATTGCTGTTCAAAACCGTGTACTGCCTTGAGTAAAGCTGTTTTATTGGCAAAGAAAATATCATGCCACATTTGTGGATCGCTGGCTGCAATACGAGAGAAATCACGAAATCCCCCTGCAGCATAGCGAAATATATCTAAATTATCCTTACGGTTTAAAAATTGTTCAACTAAGGTATAAGCTAATAAATGGGGCAAATGACTGGTATGTGCCAACACTTCATCATGTTGATACACGTCCATCATCATCACGTCTGCTCCTGCCGCTTGCCATAACTGTTGAACCTGAGCAACAGCATCAGCACGGCTACTTTCTAACGGTGTAATAATGACTTTATGATGAGCAAATAAATCCACTTTCCCTGCCCATACCCCACTTTTTTCTGCCCCTGCAAT
>JAUNHS010000043.1 GCA_030523805.1 Acinetobacter sp. | reverse complement strand
GGTACAGTCGGCAAATTCTGCTCTCTTAATTGCTGAATATCAGCTAAACGTTGCTGTACTGCCAAATTATCAGGCTCAATGTGTAAAGCAAATTGAGCATTATTTAAACTATATTCATGTGAACAATACACCACCGTACGAGCAGGCAATGCCGCTAAACGGTTCAAAGAATGATACATCTGCTGGTGCGTGCCTTCAATCACACGCCCACAGCCCATGACAAATAAAGTATCGCCACTAAATAGCGTATCTAAAGCATCAATAAAATAACAAATATGCCCTAAAGTATGCCCAGCCGTCGCAATAATTTCGATCTGAATATCATTAAAATCAATGACTTGCTCATGGCTTAAACCATGCGTTGCACATGGAATTTTGCTTAATTCATCTTGTGGGGCATAGACTGGCACAGCATATTGTGCCACCAAATCCGCAATGCCTGCGGTGTGGTCTTGGTGATGGTGCGTAATCCAAATGTGTTTAATATTTAAACTATGTTGTTGGCAATAATCCAGCACTAACTCAGCATGGGTAGGGTCAATCACTACCACATCGTGTGTACGCACATCTTCTAGCAAAAAAATATAATTTTGCAAAGGGTTTTGCACGTCTAAAATATGTACTTTAAATGCTTCATGTAATGACAGCGACATGGTTTAATCCTTTTGTTTAGCAAATTTAATTTGATCCAATGATGGAATGAGCTTGTCCAAATCTTGCTCACTCAAATGATCTAAAATAGATAAATCGGCTTCAATTTTCCACGCATTTTCATCATCAATCGGTTTAGGCAAGCGAGCTTCTAACCAATCACAAATAACATCTGGCGAAAAATCAGCATGATTACATTGAATTACCCAAGCCAAAAAAGCATCGGCATCGCCATTCATATAAGGTGGTGGCGATACGGGCAAAAATTGGGTCGGTAAGCGTTCATTGGTAGAAAGATAGTTTAATACATGACCTAATTCTTGCACAGTTTGCCATGCCAAAGGGTGTTGATGATGGATTTTAAATTTAAACCACCAAGCGATTTTTTGTTCATCATCAAACGCATAGCCGAGTATGCGGTCGGCTTGTACGGCTGGCATTTTGCTAAAAAATTCTACGAGACGATGAAATTCATGTGGTGTATTTGACATGGGAAACTTCCTTAAATGGGTGTTGGTGAAATCAATAAATGATTGATTTTATTCAATTCTTGGCGTAAGCGTTGGATTTCATCTAACTTTAAGCCTTGTGTAGATTTGAGCTTGTAGTCAATATAACGGCTTTTTAGTTTTAATGAAAGCATTTTCATGGCTTGAGCTTGCTGTTCTGCAGATTGTTGTATGGTCATATGGTTAGACGTGTGTTGCTGCAAAATGCGTTGTAAATCGTGCTGGTAGGCACGAGTTGCCCCTAAAATGTAGTAACTTTGGGCGTATTCATTATTGGGTAATTGGTCTTGCACACGTTGAATTAAATGGCAAATTTGGCTGAGTAAGCGGTCTTTGGGCATGAGTGTGAGTAAATCTATAAACTCTACATATAAATGTGGGTGCAATAATAATAAGGCAATAACGGTATCTTCCACATCTGGCACTTGGAATGATAAATTGGCATCTTGGCTTTTTTTTGAGCTAAATCGCCAGCCTAGTCCTAATTTCTCTTTGAATGACTGGGTAAGAATGTAGCGGAACGAACCATTTTTCGGCAATAAATCGGTCAGTTTACGCAAATTGGCTAAAATGGCACTTTTATTTTCAGGTGTAGTGATGTCTAAATTTTGCGTGAGCATGGAAAAGAGAAAATCGGACAAAAATGGCGATGTTCTCCATAATTGCTGAAAATATTCTTTGCCTTTTTGGCGAATGAGTGAGTCGGGGTCATGCTCGTTAGGTAGCACAAAAAATTGTAATTCTCGTCCATCTTGTAAAATGGGTAGGGCAATTTCTAGGGTACGCCGTGCTGCTTTTTGTCCTGCCGCATCGCCATCAAACGCCAAAGTCAAGTGTGGATTGCGTTTAAATAATTGCTGTAAATGTTCGGTATTGCTTGCTGTGCCAAGCGTAGCGACTGCACCGTGTATGCCATTTTGGTGTAGGGCAATCACGTCCATATAGCCTTCTACCATCAGCCAACGGTCGGCTTTGGCTTTGCTGCCTTCGTATAAGCCATAAAGTAATTGATTTTTATGAAAGATTTCAGAATCTGGTGAGTTGATATATTTGGGCTTCACATCATCATTTAAGGCACGTCCACCAAAACCAACCACACGCCCACGGCTATCCCGAATGGGGAAAATCACACGGTGGCGTAATAAGTTGAAATCACGATTATTTTCGCTACTACGCACCAAGCCTAATTGCTTTAAGCCTTGAATATCTTGTGGAAAGGCGTATTCTAAATGTTGCCACGGCTCAGGGGCATAGCCCAATCGCCATGCACGAATGGTTTCATCGCTCAAGCCACGTTGTTTAAAATATTGCTGTGCCAATGGGCTGTGCTGTAATTGCTGTTCATAAAAACGAGTAACCGCTTCGAGCAAATCGTACAAATTACCGTCTAAATTTTGTTCATTGGCGGTACTGTCAAAGTGTTGATTTAATTCAGCAAAAGGGTCATGATGTGCCATGTTGTGCATAGGCTCAGGGGCAATGGCATCCTGATGTGTCGGTGTAGCATGGGCGACAGCTTGACGACGATAACTGATATTTTTCGGTTTTTCAGATTTAGGTAATTCAATGCCTGTTTGGCTAGAAAGCTCCTGCATGACATCAATAAAACCACGGCTTTCTATTTTCATTAGAAAGGAAATGGCATTCCCATGTTCTTGGCAACCAAAGCAATGGAAATATTGTTTCTCACGATAAACGTGAAAAGATGGCGTTTTTTCTTGGTGGAATGGACAACAACCAACATAAGAGCTACCACTCTTTTTGAGTTTGACATATTTGCCAACCAAATCGATTAAATCTATACGATCTAAAATTTGATCTATGGTGTGCTGTGGAATCGCCATATAGATGTGTCCAAAAATAGGGTGATGTTATTGTAACGTGTTTTCGCCAGATTGTAATTGATAGCTCAAATATTTTTGTAAACCTTTTAATAATAAATCGGGTTCAATCATCGGTTGATAAGCAGCTAAAAATTGGGCAAATAACGGTGCATCGCCCCCTGTGAGTACTAACTGACGTTTAGCTTGTGTTGCAGGCGTTTGCAATACACGCTCAATGGTGCTAATCAAACCGAGCAAAATGCCATGATGTACAGCATCTAGCGTGTTATGTCCGACATCCAAATGTTCAAATGCTGCGGCTGGGATTTTAATGCCTTTGGTATTTTGAATGAGTGCATCACGCTGTAAATACAAACTTGGTAAAATATAGCCGCCTAAATGCTGTAAATTATCAACTAAATCAATGGTTAATGCTGTACCACAACCGACAATACACCAAGATTGCTGTGGCGTTGCATAGGCAAAAGTTTGTAGCCAACGGTCTATGCCCAGCTGATGTGGCTCATCATAACCACATTTTAAGCCCGCATATTCTGCATGGACTTGAGCGAAAAAAATGGGAATGTTTAATTGCCCTAAAATATGTTGAATACGTTGATTATTTTCTGCATCAAGCACCGATGAAATGGCAATATGCTGTAATTGTTGAGATTTAAAATATTGTATCAGCCCTAATAATACATCGGCAGGCGACTGCAAATGCAACTCAGCAAAATGCTCAATGACTTGATCGCCATCGGTAATCCAATATTTGAGCCGAGTATTGCCTAAATCTAAAAAAAGTTGCTGTGCCATAATTCACCTGAAGACATTGATTGAATATTTACAGATAGAAGATATTTTTATGATGGATATTGAATTTTACTCCATCAATCGCATACGCCCTTGGTAAAAATAATGCACGCCATCAGCCTGTGCCAAAGCCAAAGCTCCGTGTTCATTCACCCCCAAATAACTCCCTGTGCATTCGCCTGTTGGGTGGCTGAATTGCACCATTTGCTGATAGCCATAAGCATGATGCTGAAAACGTTGCACTAAATTTTTGCTGCCAAATTCAAACCATTGCACGGCATTTTGCACGGCAAGATACAATTCTGCAATCAGTTGCGTACGCTCAAAAGCGATATTTAACTCGCTTAATGATGTGTAGGCTTGCTCAATCTGTGAGCGATAGCTGTCATCTAAAGCATACAAATTAATGCCAATACCGACCACTGCACAGCTTGGCGAAATCGGTTCAATTAAAATGCCACCCCATTTGCCAGCATGGCTATATAAATCATTTGCCCATTTCACTTGCAAGGGTGCGTGGTACAAGGTAGGGCAGTTTAAAATATTTAATGCTACTTCCAACGAAAAACGACCATCTAAAGGGCGTTGCAATTGAGCCAAACAGCTAAAATAAATATTGCCTTTGGGTGAGTGCCATGTCCGCTTTTGTTGCCCACGTCCTTGCGTTTGCTGTTCACTACAAATCAATGCCGATTGAATGCTTGGCGAACGTTGCACCAGTTGTATCAACTCATCATTGGTCGATGTGCTGTGTTCAAGCAGCAATACCACATCAGGATTGTGCTGTGCTTGGGCAAGGTGCTGTTTTAATTGCTGTAGTGTGCTGGTCATGGCGTTTTTTCATGGGGTTAATCGTGATATTTCGCTACATTCAATCAATGTATTCAATAAAAAAGGGCTGATGTAAAATCAACCCTTTTTCACTAAATATCTATGATGACGATCGGTAATGATGAACATCTATGGATAATTTAGCCTACTCAATTATTTTGCTAATGCTTTTACTTGAGCATTTAAACGGCTCTTATGACGAGCTGCTTTATTTTTGTGAATGATGCCTTTGTCAGCCATACGGTCAATCACTGGTACTGCACGCTTATATGCTTCAGTTGCTTGGTTGTAATCACCAGTTGCAATCGCAGCAACAGTACGTTTGATGTATGTACGAACCATAGAACGCAAACTTGCGTTATGGCGACGTGCTTTTAAGTTTTGACGTGCACGTTTTTTAGCTTGAGCAGAGTTCGCCACTCTTAGACTCCTTGAAATGTGATGAATTTGAGAGCTATAAGCATTGCCTAAGTAGGTTTAAGCCATAGCCAGAATTAATTCGCATATTTTGATAAAAAAGTAATGAAAAGTCAAGTACTTTTATCTTGTGATTTTGCGATACGCACAGGATTATAGCAAGTTTTCGCTACGATTACCATGCAGAATAGCGTTTGCCTGTGGTTAATTGTAACAGGTCATTCGCCATTTGTTGCCCGAGTTGGGTGTAGCCTGTGTGGGTAAAATGTACGCCATCTTTAGATGCATTCCCATTGGCAATCCAATTTTTCATGCTACATTCGCCACCCATTGCGGCTTGCCAATCCCATAGTAATGTACGCTGCTCTTGTGCCACTTGGCGTTGTACTTGTTGGATTTCGCTTAAATACATTGGGCGAGTACCACAGCTGCCACTCAAATTTTTTAAGGCTTCAGGTGCAGAAGCAATCATGATGGCACTGTTTGGCGATGCTTGGCGGATTTGCTGAATGCGTTGCGTTAAAATTTCTTTGACCCGAGATGGGCTAACGTTGTTGTAGGCTTCGTTTGTGCCATAAGCTAAAACGACCAATTGTGGCTGAATGGTTTTAAATTCATTCAATAAAGCCGTTTGATTCCAACGATTCCAGTAGGATAATTCCGCACCGTTAATGCCTAAAGCTGAGACCACAGCTCCTGCTTGGTTGGCACTTTTTGCCCACCAGCCACCGATTGCCGATTGACTGGCATTGTCATTGCGAATGGTAAACGGCAGTTGAGCGGTAAATTGAACGTGTTGCCATGTGCCATCTTTGCGTGGGGCTTCAATTTTGAACGTTTGACCGTTGGCATCGGTGCCTGTAAATGCACCATCATAGGCACTTTGGCGAATGCTTACGGTAATGTGTTGTAAATCTTCATTGGGCTTTTTGGCTTTAATGGTGAGCGTTGCACCTTGTTGTAAAGGTTTGGCAATTAAACCACCGAGCGTATAATTTTCATCGCTATTGCTACGGCTAGAAACAGGTTGCCATGCTTGATTGTCATAACCAAAGCGGACAAGGCGTTGCCCTGAAAAATACATCGGCATTGCCCAGCCCATGCCACCATTGCCCAGCTGTGCTTGTAGGGTTTGGCGTACAGCATCGGTTAAACTGTCGCCAGCAGTATGCGAGTCGCCTAATTGTACAATGTGTACATTTTTTTGTTGGAAAGCAGTTTGTAAAGCAGAGAAATTGGGTTCATTAAAATTGCTCACTGTATTTGCATAAGCAGACCATGAGCAAAGGGAGAATAACGCAGTTGCGAGTAGCGTATGAGATGTTTTCATTGTTGTTACCATTCCTATGTTCAATCTGAGCAATAAATTGCCCTTGCAATATTTCGTGTCAGATGTGTTCATTATCACAAAATATTGGCAAAGGGCAAAGGCGAAATGTTGCATTATTTGATTGTTAATTGCTCAACACATCATCTCAAATCACGCAACAAAGTTCCACTCAGATTGTGTATTAAGGCTGAATGTTTAATTGTTTCAGCAAAACATCGGCAAGCAATTTTTGTCCTGCGATGCTGAAGTGAATACCATCACCGCTACGCATTTTAATAGACTGACCATCTTTTACAAGATAATCATTGTACACATCTTGTTTCCCACCGACTAAAGGACGTGAATCAATGGTTAAAACTTGATGTTTTTTGAGTTCTTCTTGCATGATTTGGTTTAAATACACCATTTGCTGATTGAGCGATGCTTTACGCATATTGGGTGGTGTAATCCAAATTACGCTCACATGATGTTCTTTGGCTGTATTTAAAATGCTGGCAATGCGTTCGCTGTATGATGCCGCCCATTCAGGCGTTTGGAATTTTAAGGTTTTGCCCGTTTTAGGGTCTTGCATATCCCAAGGGTCGTTTGGCCCTAAAAATACCGCTAAAATTTTCACATTCGGATTTTGTTGCAAAGTGGTGGCAATGGTTTCTGGCCAGTTAAAGAAACTTGGGTAAGATAAACCTGTACTTTGCTTACTCAAATTAATCGATTTAATTTGATGTTTTTGCAACTCTTTTTGCACGTGCGGAGCAACGCCTTGCATCATAGAATCGCCCGCAAAAAAGATTTGGTCGTTTGGCGTGAGCGTAAAGCGATTGGCTAAATCTTGCTGCTGTTGTTTGAGCAATTTTTGCTGTTCCAATTTGGCTTTATATTCAGGCGTGTAGGCAAAATCTCGGTTAAAAACATCAATCACATTTTGATTAAATTGTGCAATTTGCCCAGCAATGTGTGCTTTGCTACTGTATAAAGCATCGCCAATATCTTGCCCTTTACGCCATGCGGCAATGTGGTCTAATTGCGTCAATGGACTATTTTGATGATAGGTTTGCAAATAATAGGCATTCACCGAGCGTTGCATAATCCACAAACTCAATACAGCAAAACTCACGAGCAAGAGCAGCACGCCTACAAAAGTCAGGCATGGTTTAGATTTCGGCAAAGATGATGACATTTGATTAGAAGTTTGCATAAATAAATCCTGGAATGCCTGATGGTGCGAACACAATCAATAAAGTAAATGCAATAAATAACAAAGTTGCCATGATGACAGGGTGCAGACGGCATACAAGCTGTTTTAATGCAGGCGTTTGCTGGCGAACAATTGGATATAAACTCCAAGCGATGATTAAAATGGTCAATAAATACAATGGATTATTACTCCAAGCGATATTGACATGATTATTAAACAACGCTGTAAAAATATTCACGGCTTCTTCAAAAGTCGTAGCACGGAAAAACACGAAACAGAATGCAACAAAATTCACCGTTAAAAATACGCTGATGATTTTAAACAGACGATTTTTGTTTGAAAACGCATTGCGTGCTTCTTTGGCTGACACTTGATAATGTTGCTGATACCATTTGTCGGTGCAATTAAGCAAAATAATCGCCAAGCCATGAAAAATACCCCACAATAAAAAATTCCAGCTTGAACCATGCCAAATGCCAGATAAACCCATGGCAATCAACAAGTTAATTTGCGTGCGTGTAAAGCCATTGCGACTACCACCGAGCGGAATGTAAATATAATCACGAATCCAAGTAGATAAACTGATGTGCCAACGATCCCAAAAATCACGGATATTGTGAGCTAAAAGTGGGGCTTTAAAATTGACAGGCAAGCGAAAACCGAGCAATAAACCAAAGGCAATCATCATTTCGCTATAGCCTGAAAAGTCTAAAAATAATTGCAAGGTATAGCCATAAATCGCCATCAACACTTCTAGGCTGTGGTATTGCATGGGATTACTGAAAATAGGATTGACCCATTCATCGGCAAGGTAGCCAGCCAGCCACCATTTTTTGATTAATGCTAACAAAATCAAGCCAAAAGCCAACATTGGAAATAAAATTTGGCGTGGCGTTTGCTGACGGATTTGCTCACTCATGCCACAAGCATTGCCTTGAATATCGGCTAAACCGTGAGCCGTTTTGGCACGAGCAATCGGGCCAGCACTGATGGTGGCAAAGAATGAAAAATGCGTTAAAAGTTGTAAAAAGTTGAAATTTGGCACGTCCGTTTCATCATGATAACGGCTCACCAAATAACTAATGGCTTGGAAGGAATAATAAGAAATCCCGAGTGGTAATAATAAATTTGCCAACAATCCTGATGAATCTAATTGCAAACTTTCCATGGCAAGTTGAATGCTTTCACGGAAAAAATCGTAATACTTAAAAATACTTAATTGCACCAAAGTGAGCGTAATCCCTAAAATGAGAAAAGACTTTTTCGCATTTGCAAAGCGGCTCATGGCGTGTGAAATCAAGAAAATAACGCTACTAAATAAGAACAACACCAGCGTGGCAATTTCGCCAGCCATCAGGTACACAATGAAATAACTGGCAAGCGTTAAAATGACATTTTGCCACTGTGGTTTTTTATAAAAACACCAATACAAGCAGAAAAAAGCAATAAAAAATAAGCTAAATTCTATAGATAAAAAGGAAAACATGGCGAACATCTATCCATAAGTCATAATGTTACAATTATATAACAAAATATAAGCAATGAGAATAATATTGGTTTAAAAAAGCCAAAGTGATTGAGACTTTGGCTTTTGTGTAAGGCGAGTAGTGTAGAGCAATGATGAACTTATTCTAAATCTAGCTCTTTTAATTTGCGAGTGAGTGTATTTCGCCCCCAGCCGAGTAATTCTGCAGCGTGTTGCTTATGCCCTTGCGTATGTTGTAAAGCGACTTGGAGTAGCACTTTTTCAAAAATAGGCGTGGCGATGTCCAATAATGGCGTTTGCTGTTGTTGCAATTGCTGTGTAGCCCAGATGGCTAATAAATCATGCCATTGTTGCGATGTATTTGCCGTAAGTGTTGGTGCATTTGGTGTAGGCGTTGAGCGTGCGTGATCGGTTTGTTGTGGCAATGTTTGCTGAATAAAATTTTGCAATTCTTGTGGTAAATCGCTTGGCGAAATATGTTCACCTGTAACCATCACCGTCAGCCAACGGCATACATTTTCTAATTGGCGAACATTGCCTTGCCAAGGGAATTGTTGCAAATAATAAATACTTTGTGCATCTAAACTTTTACTTGCCACTTGCATTTCTTGTGCGGCACGCTGTAAAAAATATTGAGCCAGCATAGGAATATCTTCACGGCGATCGGCAAGGCGTGGAATTTGAATGCGAATGACGTTTAGGCGATGGAATAAATCTTCACGGAAGCGACCTTCTGCGACCAATTTTTCTAAATTTTGGTGCGTCGCTGCCACAATACGCACATTAACCTTGACAGGCGTATGCCCCCCGACACGATAAAATTCACCGTCAGATAACACACGCAATAGGCGAGTTTGCGTTTCAAAAGGCATATCGCCAATTTCATCTAAAAATAATGTGCCACCATTGGCTTGTTCAAATCGCCCTTGTCGCTGGCTATTTGCCCCTGTAAATGCACCTTTTTCATGGCCAAATAATTCGGTTTCTATCAAATCTTTGGGAATGGCAGCCATGTTTAAAGCGATAAATGCTTGCTTTGAACGTGGTGAATGTTTGTGCAGGGCATGAGCGACCAATTCTTTACCAGTACCAGATTCACCATTAATTAACACGGTAATATGCGATTGCGATAAGCGACCAATGGCACGAAACACTTCTTGCATGGCAGGGGATTCACCAATCATGCCTGTACTATTGAGCGTGGCTTTGGTGCTTGATGGTGTGGTATGCGTTGCAGGTGTATTGTGCTGATGTTTGTGTTGTAAGGCGTGATAATGCTCAATCGCACGTTGGACAATGTGCAAAACATCATCTAAATCAAAGGGTTTGGGTAAATATTCAAAAGCCCCTGTTTGATAACTGGAAACCGCTGAATCTAAATCGGAATGTGCTGTCATGATAATCACAGGCAATTGGGCGTATTGCTGTTGCACTTGTGATAAGAAACTCAAGCCATCTAAATGGGGCATACGAATATCACTTAAAATTACATCAGGCTGCTGCTGTTGTAATTGCTGTAAAGCGTGCTGGGCATCTTCAAAGCATTGTACTTGATATTGCTCTTGTAAGGTTTTTTCTAGTACCCAACGGATAGAATGGTCATCGTCCACGACCCAAACGGTGGCTTTCGTCATGCGGTTGCTCCCAAGGTAAATATAGACTAAATAGGGTTTTGCCTGTTTCTGACTGGCATTTAATCATGCCGTGATGTTGCTGAATAATATGCTGAACGATACTCAAGCCCAAACCTGTGCCTTTGGCTCGCCCTGTAATGAGTGGATAAAAAATAGACTCTAATAATTCTTCGGGAATGCCAATGCCATTATCTTCAATATCTATACGCAATGCCGAACGGTGCAACACCCCATGAATATTGACCAAACGCTGAAAGCGTGTGCGTAAAATCAGCGTGGGTGTTGTGTGGAAAAAATCGCTATGTTCTTCAAAGGATTGAATGGCATTCATACAAATATTTAGAAAAACTTGAATAAGCTGATGGCGATCGGCATAAAGTTCAGGCAAAGATAAATCGTAATCACGAATGACATCTACATTCATCTGCTGTAATTGTGGCGATTGTTGAATATGATTACGCACCAATGAATGCACGTGTTCCAAAGGTTCGTGAATATTGATGGTTTCATAAATCATCGGTTGGCGTGAGCCAAGCAAACTATTGGCAAGCTGGCTCAAGCGATCTACTTCGCTAATGATAATGTCGGTAAATTGCAATAATTGTGGTTCGTGCAATTGCCGTGCGAGTAGCTGTGTCGCTCCACGAATGCCACCCAACGGATTTTTAATTTCATGGGCAACGCTGCGTACCAAATGCCGTGTAACTTGATGTTGATGTTGTGATTGTTCTTCTTTTGCCATTTCTAATTTTTGATCTACAGGGTCTAATTCAATCAACAGCAATGGATACGCTGAAAATAAACTCAATGGCGTAACGGTATAATCCACATGAACTTCTTTAAAATGCACTTGAATCACACTTTCACGGCTGGTATAAGGCTGTCCTGTTTGTAGTGTATTCAAAAACGCATGGCGAATTTGTTGCTCATCGGCAGGGGGGCAAAAGTAGGGTAATATAGAATGCTGCTTGGCACGAGCCGAACTAATTTCTAACAAACTTTCGCCAGCAGAATTGAGATAATAAACGCATAAATTTTGGTCTAGCAACACAATCGCTGTATGTAAATGGTCAAGTAAGAAGCGATAATCTTGTGGAGCAGAGAGAGCATTGAGCATAACAAAATACAAAACCAAAATTAAAACAATAAAAAAGATTAGGGCGAATGGCTTCGCCCTAGTGGAAGATGAACATCAATCAGTAATTACTTCGGTAAAGTACTTTGGTAAAAACGCCATTGGTCTTCCAAAATTTGATTTAAACCACGCACGGCACGCCATTGCAAGGTGCAATGTGCTTTAAAATTTTTCGCACCCAACTGTAAAAAAGTCTCGGCATCGGGTGATTTCACTTCCACCGTTGGAATGGCACGTTGCGTTACACGAGAAATTTCATTAATGATTTTTTGCATATGAATGCTTTCATTGCCCGATACATTAAAGAAATCCAAGCCATATTCTTGACGGTCTAGCCATGTTAAAGTTTTACACACGGCATCGCTGGCATCTAATACATGCAAGAAATTACGTTCAACCGTTCCTTCAGGATTTGCCGTGCCATAATGATGCAATTCTACAAACTCACGCTGACGTGCCGCCACTTGCATGGCAATTGGAATAATATTTTTAGGGAACATGGCCACCATTTCGCCCAGCACGCCATGCTCACACGCTCCAGCGACATTTGCCAAGCGTAACACTGCAATATTCCAATGCGTATTATTCACGCAAGCATCTTTAATAATATCTTCCACCATTTGCAATGAGCGGACATAAGGATTGCTACATTGATAATTAAATGCGACTTTTTCATCTAATTCTGCCGATGACTGACCGTACACCATCAAACTAGAAATATGCACCAAATTACGAATGCCTGCACGCTGCATAGAGCGAAGCAAACTTAAAATACAATTCAAATTATCATTATAATATTCTAAAGGTTTACTGCGAGATTCACTAAAAGATTTAAACCCTGCACAGTGAATAACCGTATCTATTTGATATTGTTCAAATACTTTGCTTAATGCAGGCGTGTTGCGTATATCCATTTTTATAAACGGAATATAGCGTTGATGAATATATTCTAAACGTTCTAATACTTGTATGTGCGAATTTGATAAATTATCCACCAGCAATACTTCACGCCCTTGCGACACGAGTTGTGATGCAATGTGAGAGCCGATATATCCTAAGCCACCTGTTACTAAAATCATTGTCTTTACCTGCTGTTATTGTCATGAATTAATTTCATCATACATCAAAATACAATAAAATGTCAGTAAAAGATGTGATTTTGATTTAAAAAACAGCAATTAATGCAAAAAATGCAGAAAAAGTTGAGCATTTTAGACAAACAAAAGGCTTTCTATTACAATAATTGCAGATGTTTTTATTTTTTGAGTAAAAAATGCACGATAAAATCACTTTATTGCTCATCACTACTGCACCGACACATAAAATGATGTGGCACGCTGTTAGACTTGCTCACGCCTTGCAACAACAGCAACGCCCTGTCAAAGTCTTTTTTTATCAAGATGCTGTGAGTATCGCCAATGCCTTGACATGGCAACCTGATGACCAATGCAATTTGCAACAACAATGGCAACAGCTCGGCATAGATTTGCCTGTGTGTGTGAGTGCTGCATTGGGGCGTGGGATTTGCGATGCTGAAAATGCACAGCGACACGGTTTGAACCAGCACTGTTCACAAAGTAACGGTTCACCAAGTAATTTGGCACAGGGCTTTCGCTTGGTCGGTTTAGGCGAATTGGCAGATGCCATGACCCAAGCTCATCGTGTATTGCAATTTTAAAGGGTGATGTGGCAGATGAAAAAAATATTAGTCATTGTTTCACAAGGCAATTTAAATCATTTATTGAGCAATGAAACACTCTCCGCCGTGATGGTATTGGCAACCTTTGGTCATGATGTGCGTGTATTGCTCCGAGAAAGTGCATTTTCACTGTTGTATGCACATGGTCAATTTGATGCACAAAAGCACCCATTTAAATTAGCATCAAATATGGTAGAAAGTTTTGAATTTTATGATTTATTTCCTATTTTGATTGAGCAA
>JAUNHS010000042.1:8005-14188 GCA_030523805.1 Acinetobacter sp. | reverse complement strand
CGAATATGCAACGCAGGATAGCCCATTTTTTGCCAACGTTCACGCAAAATTTTCATTTGCTGTCGCATGGCAATCGCCATATCTACACATGATTTTGCATCTTGTTCAATGCCTTTAGAATCAATATCGCCAAAAAACATTAAAATGCCATCGCCCATAAATTTATCAATGGTTGCATTATATTGGCGTGAAATTTGCGTCATGTGGCGTAAATATTCATTGAGTAAGTATGCCAAATCTTCAGGGATTAAACTTTCTGAAAGTTGTGTAAAGCCTTGAATATCTGAAAAAAAAATGGTGAGTTTTTTACGTTTATATTCAATTTTAGCTTCCGATTCACCACGAATAATTGCCTGCCATAATTGCGATGGTGCATAGCGACTAAGCTGGTTGGCAAAGTCCATATAATGCACCATTTGCTGATAATAAGTATCCTTTTTTTTGCGTGTGGCAACTAATTGCTGATTTTGCCAATAAATGCCTAAAAAGATAAATGCGGCGAGCAATAGCACATAAATTAAAAATAATAATGGCGAAAAAACACTCAAATGCTGAATGAGTGGCAACTGCAAACTTGGCCACAAAATCCATGCTGATGCAATAAAAAATACTAAAAATTTTTCAAAAGGTGCTTTTTGAAAGGCGAGCGAGAAAAATAATCCGCTTAAAATGAATACCGAAAGAATAAAATTAAATTCTAATTGCCATAAAATAAAAGCACACGCCAGCATATCAATTAAAAAATAAGCGTAGCGATAACGTTTTAAAGGCGACTTTTTCGGAATGAACGATGCCAAAATATAGAGCAAAAATAAAACAATAGGCACACTTAATACCTGTTGCCATTCTTGCAAATACAGCTGATAAATCAGCACCGTTAAAAATAAAGTGCAATAACTTAATAAGCGATAGGGGGAACTGGTCTTTACAATCAGCGTGTAAAGAAACTGTAAATTTTTCAACCCAATCTCTCTCATTTATTTATGCAATAATCGTAAATAAATCAACGAGCAATTAGTCCATACGCCAATCAAACGGCATATCGCCCTGACCACGCAATGCCAACATCAAGGTTTGACGCATATGTGCCAATACATCAGATGTATAAGGCACAGCAGGCGTACCCCAAATTGGTTTTGGCCAAGCGACATCGTTGTGATAACGCACCACATGATGAAAATGTAATTGTGGCACAACATTGCCCAATGCAGCGACATTCATTTTATCCGCACGGAATACACGAGCCAATTGGCTAGACAACCAGCTTGATTCACGCAAAAATTGCTCTTGATCGGCTGGGCTTAATTCATAAAGTTCGCTAATATTTGGCACACGTGGAATCAAAATCAACCAAGGAAAACGCATATCATTCATTAAACGGCAAGTTGAAAGCGGGAAGTCGCCTACAAAAAAGGTGTCCTGTGCCAATTGTGGGTGTAAATTAAACATAGTTCAAAACTTCATAATAATTGGTGGAAAATATTGCTTATAATACTATCACATTCAATGCCATTCTGTACTATCTATCTGATTTTTTTTTGTCTAAATTTTGCTTGTTTTATAGAGTAATCATGGTATGGAGATTTAAAAGTGGGCATTGGCTGATGGTGCAATCTGCGATGGATTGATAAATGCTAACACCTAAAAACAAATAATCCCCAAAATCGGGGATTATTATTTAAACAAATCACGTTGCAACGTGCGACATTAGAAATCTTTTTCTAAACGCACCAAGCAATCACGATTAATATCTTTAATCGTTTTCGCTCCTGTTAAAGTCATGGCAACACGCATTTCTTTATCAATCAATTCTAATAAATTAGATACACCTTGACCACCAGCCGCACCCAACGCATAAACGAATGCACGGCCAAGCATACACGCATCTGCACCTAGAGCCAACATACGCACCACGTCTAAACCATTGCGAATACCAGAATCCACTAAGATTTTGAATTTATCGCTCTTGGTTGCATCAGCAATCGCAGGCAAGGCACGAGCAGTAGAAAGTACACCATCTAATTGGCGACCACCGTGGTTAGATACAACAATACCATCTGCACCAAATTTTACAGCATCTTTAGCATCGTCAGCATCTAAAATGCCTTTAATAATCATTGGGCCGTCCCAGAATTCACGAATCCACTCAAGGTCTTTCCATGAAATAGACGGGTCAAAATTTGCACCCAAATAACCGATATAATCTTCCAAACCAATGGCTTTACCAAAGTATTTTGAAATATTACCTAAATCGTGTGGACGACCCATCAAGCCCACATCAAATGCCCAATGTGGGTGCAATACCGATTGGATATAACGACGCATTGCCGCATTTGGCCCACTCATACCCGAGTGTGCATCACGGTATCTTGCCCCAGGTACAGGCATATCTACAGTAAAGACTAGGGTAGAACAGCCTGCCGCTTTCGCACGTTCCAACGCATTTTTCATAAAGCCACGGTCTTTTAACACATAAAGCTGAAACCACATTGGACGGTTAATGGCTGGTGTAACTTCTTCAATCGGACAAACAGATACGGTAGAAAGCGTAAAAGGAATGCCTTTTTTATCTGCCGCAACCGCTGCTTGTACTTCACCACGGCGAGCGTACATACCAGTTAAGCCCACTGGTGCAAGGGCGATCGGTAAAGATAATTTTTCGTCCCACAATGTTGTTTCTAAATTTAATTCAGACATATCATTGAGTACACGCTGACGCAACGCAATTTCCGATAAGTCTTTGACATTACGTTCTAAGGTATATTCTGAATACGCACCACCATCAATATAGTGGAACAAAAAAGGCGGTAAGCGGCGACGTGCGGCTTCACGATAATCTTTAGCAGAAGAAATAATCATCTTTTATCATCTCTATAGTAGTTTACGGGTAGATCGTTTTAAGCGTGCTTCAGCTTCATCAATCTGTCGCACTTGCTGAATCACATATTCAATATGATGGCAGATTGCATGGCGTGCAGACACATCATCTTGTCGCTCTATGGCAGAAAGAATATCAAAATGCTGCTGCTGCAATTGATCAAATCGTATAGGTTCATTATAGACTTTACTGCGTCCAAGTAAAATATTAAATTGTAATAAATCAACCAATTCACGCATCATTTGAATCAAAATTACATTGTGCGATGCTTCGGCAATCGCCAAATGAAATTGTGCATCGTGAATGGCGGCTTGTTCGCCATCATTTTGGGCTTGATAATATGCCACTTGTTCATAATGATAACGAATTTTTGCACGATCTTGCTCGGTTGCACGTTGGGCAGCATACCATGCTGTACCACCTTCTAGCACCAAACGAGCTTCTTGTACATCAAAACGATAAGAAGGATCTTGACTAATTAAATCACTAATTAAAGGCAAAGGCAAAATTTGATACGCTCGTGCGGTATCTATCGCCTGCATTTGATGATTTAATTGCTTAATATAAGTACCATCGCCCAAGCGGCTTTCCAAAATGCCTTGCTGACTTAATTCTGCAATTGCCAATCGTAAAGATGAGCGAGAGACACCAAATTGTTCACATAGCTGACGTTCGGCAGGTAATTTATCGCCAATTTGCAATTGTTGCTGACGAATCAATCGCTGTAATTGCTGTATGACTTTTTCAAAAACTTTCATACTCAAACCAAACGAAAATCGCTGAAAGGGAAAAGGAAATTTGAAAAATTCCGTACATCTCACAGCAAATGATTTGCCACAAAAATGCACGGAATTATGTATTTGACTAAAATGCTTTTGATACAATCATCAAATCATTTCACTCAATAGATGGCTTACTTTTTACTTGTTAAGCACATTGCAGCGATGAATGTGATTGGCCATAACACAGCTAAAGCCCACCAAATCGCACCACCATAAATGGTTGCCATACCAAGCAAACCACCTTGAATGATGTAGTATGCACAGCTAATGAGTGTAATACGAATGATAGAACCTTCACGGTTAATCAAACCAACAACCGCAGATGCTGCGACTACGTTGTGTACCGCAATCATGTTACCTGCTGCACCACCAATCGCTTGCAATGCAACGACTTTAGATGCCATTGCCATGTCTAAACCAATTTGTGTCGCTGTAGACCATTGGAAATAAGCAAACATCATGTTACTTACAGTATTAGAACCCGCAATAAACGCACCTAATGCACCAATCGTAGGAGCGAAGCTCGGCCAAGATTGACCAAATAAATCTGCTGCAGATTGTGCAAGGAAAATCGGCATTGCAGGCAATACTTCAGCCGCTGTAGGCGCAGATCCAGAGTTAATAAATACTTGTACCATTGGCACAGAGAATAATAACGCAGGAGCAGCTGCAAGCATGGTTTTGAACGATAATGACCAGCTACGTTTTACATCTACCGACTTCATGCTAAATAATGCAATACAGATAATAGACGTTAATAATAAAATCGTACCTGGAGAATATAACAAGGTTTCGCTATGCTTAATGCTTGTACCAAAAATCGCATCAAACTTGATGGTAAAATCAGGACCTGTTAAGAATTTCTTCACTTCAGGAATCGTACGTGTAACGATTAAAAGTAAAATAACAATTAAGTACGGAGAGAATGCACGAACCAAAGAGAATTTTGGTGCTTCATTGCTTTCTTGTGTTGGTGGCAATGTACTCATCCACTCGCTTAACCAGTCTGAACGTGGTGCAAAGTCAAACGTTTCTTTCGGCATTAAGAAGCCAGCTTTTGCTGCAGGAACAACAATTAATAAGCCCAAGAAACCACCCACTAAAGATGGGAATTCAGGACCTAATAATTTTGCCACTAAGAAATAAGGCACGGTAAATGCCAAGCCTGCAAAAATTGCAAAAGGCCATACCTTTAAACCTTCCATAAATGAGCGTTTCGCACCGAAGAAACGAGTTAAGAAACCACACAAAATTAAAGGAATTAAGAAACCAACCAAGCTATGATACAAGCCAACATCAGCAGTGACTTGAAGTAAATACTGTTCCATAGTGCTTGGAGCAATCGCAGCAATGACATCTTCCTTACTACCAATCCCCGTATTTACCCCTAATAAAATAGGCGTACCTACCGCACCATAAGATACAGGCGTAGATTGGATAATAAGCATACACATTACAGCAGCCATTGCAGGGAAGCCAAGAGCTAATAATAAAGGAGCACCAACAGCGGCAGGTGTACCCCAACCAGAAGCACCTTCAATTAAGCAACCAAACAACCATGCAACAATAATCGCTTGTACACGACGGTCAGGAGAAATATCCATAAAACCACGACGCAAAGCTAAAATTGCACCACTTTCTTTAATGGTATTCAGCAATAAAATCGCTGTGAATACAATAAACAATACGCTAATTGCAGTAATCACACCTTTTACACTAGCCGCAGCAATTTGGTTAAAATCTGCGTGCCATACAAAAAGGGCTAAACCAGCGGTAACAAAATAAGTAATCGCCATCGCATATTTTGCTGGTAAACGCATAATTACCAGCAGTACTAATACTGCGAGAATAGGAACGAGAGCCAAAAATGTAAACATTTTGAAATCCTTTACAAATAATCCTCAGGGATTAATTGGTTTAAAACGACATTATTTTAAGTATGCAACCTTGTTATTTTATACAGCTTGATGGTCTGTTTTTATTTCCCATCTATCAAGCTGAACGACATACTTAAAATAACACTTAAATCATGCATGATATTCATCGCACTATGTGTTTAATTGAACTCCTTGTAGTATTGATGAATGACACCATTCATCGCCATTAAAACCATCGTCGGCATGATTATGTATCCAATTACTTATATTAGATGACCATATTGGTCTGCAAATTGGTATGTTTTGCTCCACGTTATAGAATTCACGTTACCAAAAACAGTAAAAAATTACCAATATAAGTAGCTAAAATACAATATTAAGATTCGCATAGTAGTTTAATTTGAAAAAATAAGTCAATATGACTACGATTAAAGTCAATAAACACGAACCAATTTTATAAAATTGGTCTAAAATAAACAAGACCATCATGTACCAATCTTTCCATAAATATTCGCATTTTTGTTATATAGTTACGAATATTCACGCATCATCACTAATCAAATCAAATTCAACAAAAATAGATGATAGATTTTAATTGACAAATTTGTAGAATAATTTTTATTATCGCAACTACGCTTATACATAG